>JACPRD010000151.1 GCA_016190145.1 Planctomycetota bacterium
GAGGGGCGGAGGGGCGGAAGGGCGGAAGGGCGGAAGGGCGGAAGGGCGGAAGGGCGGAAGGGCGGAAGGGCGGAAGGGCGGAGGGAAAAGGAACCCCTCCTTGAGCAGACCCTCTCGCCCTCTCGCCCTCTCGCCCTCCCGCCCTGCCACTCTGCCGCCCTGATTTCCCGAACCCTTTCCCTCCCCACCCGATGAACCTCACATGCCCACCCTCCGCCTGCGAATTGCCCCCCTGCGCGGCCTCGTCGAGGTCGTGCGCGCGCTTCGAGTCGCGCCCGTCGTCGCCTAGCCCGTTCGCCCGTTCCCTCCTTCCCCATTCCCCACCCCGGAGTCCACCCATGGAACCGCCTCGACCGCTCTACGCCCTTCTCCGCCTCGACCCGCCGCCGCCCGCGCGCGACGCCGGTCCGCGTGAATCGCCGGCCCGATTCTTCTCGACCTCAGAAGAAGCCCGCCGCGAAGCCCGGCGACTGAACGCCCGCGCCCGCGAGTGGGGGTGCCCGTGGAGGTGGGGCTGGCGACCGGCGAGACCGGAAGAGGGAGGCGGGTTCGAGGGGTTCTGACCCTGGCCGATGCGGGAGTCCCTGTGGGCTCACCCACGTCGACGCCCTGGTCATTGCGCGCGAGAGCCTGCCCGCGGCGAGCGGTCCGGACGGGCGGGCGCAGCGAGCGAAGTCCGGCCGCCGACGCACGCCTGCTTTCCCGCACAATGAGTAGACTGTGCCCCGTGCCCGCCGCCGACTCCCGCGAACGCCGGACCGTCACGGTCCTCTTTTCCGACCTCTCGGGGTTCACGCGCCTGTCGGAGGACCGCGATCCCGAAGAAGTCGCCGACCTCATCGACGCCCTCTTCCAGAAGTTCCGCGCCGCCGTCGAGTCGCACGGCGGCACCGTGGACAAGTTCATCGGCGACGCCGTCATGGCCGTCTTCGGTGCCCCCGTCGCGCACGAGGACGACGCGCTGCGCGCCGTGCTCGCGGGGCTCGCTCTCCAGCAGGCCCTCGACGAGTTCAATCGCGAGCGCGGGCTCGACCTCAGTCTGCGCGTCGGGATCAACACCGGTGAGGTGCTCTGGGGAACCCTCGCGGGCGAGAAGGCGACGGTGATGGGGGACGCGGTCAACCTCGCGCAGCGGCTGGAGGCGGCGGCGGAGCCGGGAAGCGTCCTGGTCTCGCGCGCGACGGAGCGGGAGGCGCGCGACCGGGTGCGGTTCCGGGGGCTGCCGGCGATTCAAGTGAAGGGTCGGACGGAGGCGGTGGAGCCGTTCGAGGCGGTGGAGGAGCTGTCGGGCGGGACCGAGGTGCGCACGGGGGCGGGGGCGATGGGGCCGCTCGTGGGGCGCGACGCGGAGCTGGCACGGCTCCGTGACGCCGCGGCGCGCGGCGGATTTTTCGTGCTGACGGGGGAGCCCGGGGTGGGCAAGAGCCGCCTCGCGGCGGAGGTGAGGCAGGCCGTGCGGTCGGCGCGGGCGGGCATCTGGGTCGCGGTGGGGCGCGCGCTCGAGCACGCGCGGCTGCCGCTCGGGCCATTCGGGGATCTCGTGCGCGCGGAGGCGGGCGTCTCGGGACTCGACGCCGGCGACGCGCCGCGCGTCGTCGCCGCGGTCGCCGCCGAGCTGGAGCGCGCGGGCGTCGAGGCCGCCGAGCGCGAAAACCTCGCCCACCTCGTCGCGCTTTCGCTCGGCTACGCCGTCCCCGAAGCGCGCGTCCGCCACCTCGAGCCCGCGCGGTTCGAGGCCGAGGCCGCGCGCGCGTGGGAGCGCTGGCTCGCGGCGCGCGCCCGCGGCGGCCCCGCGCTGCTCTGCTTCGAGGACCTCCAGTGGGCCGACGCCTCCACACGCGCCCTCCTCGAGGCCCTCGCCCCCCGCCTCGCCGGCCGCCCCCTCACGATCCTCGCCACCGCGCGACCCGAAGCCGCGCTTCCCGCCGGCTTCGAAACCCTTCCCCTCGCCGCGCTCGACCGCGACGGCGTCCGCCGCGTCGCCGAGGGCGTTCTCGGGTCCGCCCCTTCCCCGGACCTCCTGGCCTTCCTCGTGGACCAGACCGGGGGCAACCCGTACTACGTGGAGGAGCTGTGCCGCTACCTGAGGGAGTCGGGCCTGCCGGCGCGGCCGGAGGGCATGCCCGCGAACCTCCAGGGCCTGCTCGTCGCCCGCCTCGACAGCCTCGCGCCGGAGCACAAGGAGGCCGTGAAATGCGCGAGCGCGATCGGCCGCGCGTTCTGGGCGGGGTTTCTCGCGGAACTGCTGGGACGGGATGTGGAAGAGGCGATCGCCGAGGCGCGGCGCCGCGAGATGGTGTTCCCGCAGGCGGCGTCGCTGATGCCGGGGGACCGGCAGTACGTGTTCAAGCACGCGCTTCTGCGCGACGCCGCGTATTCGCTCCTCACGCGGCGCGACCGCGCGCGGCTGCACGGCGCGGCGGCGGGGCGGCTCGCGGGCCTCGCGGGCGCGTCGGGCGACCGCCGCCTGCGCGCGCTCGCGGCGTCGCACTGGCGCGACGCGGGGCGGGACGCGGAGGCCGCGGCCGCGTGGCTGGAGGCCGCGGGAGCGGCGCGGGCGGTGAACGCCTTGGAGGAGACGCTGGAGTGGGCGCGCCTCTCGGACCTCGCCCATCCCTCGGACGCCGCCGCGCTCACACGCGCCGGGGCCCTCGCGGCCGTGTCGCGCTTCGCCGAATCCCGCGCCGTCGCGGAGGAGGCGCTGGCGCGCGACGGATCCGGGCCCGAGCGTCTCCGCCTCCGTCTCGCCGCAGGGCGCGCCCGGTCGTTGCTCGGCGACCCCACAGGCGCCCTTCCCGTCTTCGACGCCGTCCTCGCGGAAGGCGCCGTGGCCGAGACCCGTCTCGAGGGACTCCGCGACCGCGTCGTCAGTCTGGTCGCGCTCGGTCGATACGACGAGGCCGAACGCGCGATTGCATTGATGTTCGCCGAGATCGAGGGACCGGACCCCCCGGAATCCGCGGAGTCCTGGCGGGGCTACGCGTTCCACGAATCCGGCGCGGTTCATTTCTACTCCAACAGGTTTGCCGAGGCCGAGAAGGCCTACAGCGCGGCCCTGGACATCGCGCGCCGCGCCGGAAACCTGCTGATGGTGGCTTCCGGAACCGCCGACCTGGCCAACGTCGTGGCCGCCCGCGGCGACCTCGCCGGGGCGATCGCGCGGATCGTGGAGGCGGAGCGCGGCTTCCGCGCGATCGGCGACAGGCTCGGGGCGGCGACGTGCGTCAACAACATCGGAACCTATCTGCACCGCCGGGGCGACCACCTCGCCGCCCTCGAGGCCTTCAACCGGGCGCTCGCCGAGCGCCGCGACATCGGCGACCGGCGCGGAGTCGCGACCTCGCTCGCGAACGTCGCGGTGATCCGCGCCGCCGTCGGGGAACTCGACCTCGGAGAGACACAGGCCCGCGAGGCCCTCGAGATCCGGCGCGAAATCGGCGACGCCCGCGGCGAGGCCGCGAACCTCGCAAACCTCGGCCAGATCCTGATGCAGAAGGGCGACCTGCCCGGCGCCGAACGCGCGTGCCGCGAAGCCGTGACCCGGTACCGCCAGCTCCAGAACCGCCGCGGCATCTCCATCTCCCTCGCCCGCCTCGGCACCGTCCTCGGCCTCCAGGGAGATCCGGCCCCGGCGGCCGCGGCGGGGCAGGAAGCGCTCGACCTCGCCCGCGCGGTCGGCGACCCCCACGCCATCGCCGGCGCCCACTACGGCCTCCTCCGGAGCCGGTTCGTCGCGCGCGACTTCGATGCCGTCGCGCGCCACGCTCGCGAGGCCCGCACCCTCTACGCTTCCTTCGGCAATCGCGCGGGCGTCGCCGAATGCCTCGAGGCAGAAGCGGCCGTCCACTCCGCCCGCGGCGACCACGCCGCCGCCGTGTCCGCGCACCGCGAAGCCCTCGCCCTCTCCCGCATCCTGGGCCACCGCGGCCACGTCGCCCAGATCCTCGCCGTCCTCGCG
This sequence comes from Planctomycetota bacterium, assembly GCA_016190145.1. Classification (GTDB taxonomy): domain Bacteria; phylum Planctomycetota; class MHYJ01; order WSZJ01; family WSZJ01; genus WSZJ01. The sequence continues at coordinate 3,959 of JACPRD010000151.1, forward strand.
GGCGATCTCGCGCGCGTCGGGACGCTGGGGGAAGTCGCGGACGCGCTGGAAGAGGCGCTCTCCGAGGGAAAGGGAACGGCGCAGGCCCGAGGGGTCGCCGAAAGCGTCGCGAGGATTGCGACGGAAGCGGCGGAGCTGGCCAGGGGGAGAGGCGAGACGGAAACTGAGAAGCGGCTCGCGGGAATTATTGGACGGGTGTGAGAGAGTCGGAGGGCGAGTTGCCGGAGACTCGCGGTGCCGAGGACCATGAGATCGACGTCGCTGTCAGGTCGTTCCGGTCCGCCGGCGATGGAGCCGAAGACGAAGGCCACCTTGACGCCCTCGTGAGAGCAGGCGGAGGATTTCCGCCCTGACCCGGGAAGACAGGAGGGTCGTGAGGGCGTCCATATGCGTGTTTATGCCACGCGATCGCGTGGTCATGACACGCAGTTTCTACTTCCAGCCCTTGACCTCTTCCACCCCCGCCTTCAGCTTCGCCGCCTGGTCCTCGAATTCCGCCAGCCGCTCCTTCTCCTTCTCCACCAGTTCCGGCGGCGCGTTGTCGCGGAACTTCGGGTCGTCGAGCTTGCGGCGGACGCCGGCCGCCGTTTCCTCGGTCTTCTTGAGCGCCGACTCCAGCCGCGCCTTCTCCTTCGCGGGGTCCACGATGCCGGCGAGGGGCACGAAGAGCTGGGCGCCGGAGACGATCTGGGTGGCGGAAGAAGGGGGCGCCGCGAGGCCGGTGCCGGTGTCGAGCTTCGAGAGGTTGGCGGAGCCGCAAACGAGGCGCACGTGCGGCTGGAGGGCGAGCGCCGACGCGGCGTCGGGGGACGAGAGCACCGCGGTCAGCGCCTGCTTCGGCGGGATGTTGTACTTCATGCGCAGGTCGCGCACGGCCCGGACGATCTCCATGAGCGAGCCCGCTGTCTTTTCAGCCTCGAGGTCCACGCGCGCGGCGTCGGCCTTCGGGTATGGCGCGATCATCACGCTCTCCGCGCGCGCCGGGTCGAATTGCCGCAGCGCCTGCCAGACTTCCTCCGTCACGAACGGCATGATCGGGTGCAGGAGCCGCGTGAGCGCGTCCAGCACGTGGAGCAGCGTCGCGCGCGCGGCGGCGCCGTCGGGGCGCGCGAGCCGCGGTTTGGCGAGCTCGATGTACCAGTCGCAGTACTCGAACCAGGCGAACGCGTAGAGCGCCTGCGCGGCCTCGCCGAATTCGTAGCGCTCGAGCGACTGCGAGACGGAGCGGATCGTCGTGTTCAGGCGCGAGAGGATCCAGCGGTCCTCGAAGGCGAGTGAAGCGGGGTTCTCGCCGCGCGCGAGCGCGGCGGCGCCGGCGGCGGCCGCGGCGCGGTCGGACGCGTCGAGCGACATCAGCACGAACCGCGCGGCGTTGAAGAACTTCGTCATGAAGTTCCGCGCTTCTTCGCCCTTCGACTTCGAGATGTTCTTGCCGAACTTCATGTCCTGCGACGTCGTCACGAGCTTCGCCACCGCGAACCGCGTCGCGTCGGCGCCGAACGCGTCGAGGAGCGTGAGCGGGTCGAGCCCGGTGCCGAGCGACTTCGACATGCGCTTGCCGTCGTCCGTCTGGATCGTGGGATGGATCACCACCGTGTGGAACGGCTCTTTTCCCATGAACTCGATGCCGTTCATGATCATGCGCGCGACCCACAGGTAGATGATGCCGCGGTCCGTCGCGAGCACGCTCGTGGGGTAGAACTTCCTGAGATCCGCTGTCTCCGCCGGCCACCCCATCGTCGCGAACGGCCAGAGCCCGCTCGAGAACCACGTGTCCAGCACGTCGTCCTCCTGCTTCAGCTCCGCCGCGCCGCACTTCCCGCACTTCGTCGGATCCGCGATCTCCGACGTGTACCCCCCGCACTTCGCACACTTCCAGGCCGGCACCCGGTGCCCCCACCAGAGCTGCCGCGAAATGCACCAGTCGCGCACGTTGTCCACCCAGTCGAGGTACACTTTCGCCCACCGCTCCGGCACGAACTTCACCCGTCCGCTCCGCACCGCCTCCGCCGCGGGCGCCGCGAGCGGCTTCATCGACACGAACCACTGGTCCGACAGGTACGGCTCGATCACCGTGTCGCACCGGTCGCACACGGAGAGCGGCACCACGTGGTCTGTCGTCTTCTCGAGCAGCCCCTGCGCCTCGAGCGCCTGCACCACCTGCTTGCGCGCCTCGAACCGCTCGATCCCCTTGAACGCCCCCGCGTTCTCGTTCATCGCCCCGCGCTCGTCCATCACCACGATCGCCGGCAGCCCGCACCGCTGGCTGCACTCGTAGTCGTTCGCGTCGTGCGCCGGCGTCACCTTCACCGCCCCCGTCCCGAACTTCGGATCCACAAACGCGTCCGCCACGATCGGGATCTCCCGGTTCATGAGCGGCAAGAGCACCTTCTTTCCGATCAGCCCCTTGTACCGCTCGTCCGCCGGGTGCACCGCCACCGCCGTGTCCCCCAGCATCGTCTCCGGCCGCGTCGTCGCCACCGTCAGCGACCCGCCCCCCGCCACCGGATACCGGATGTGCCACAACTTCCCCTTCTCGTCCGGCTGGTCCCTCAACTCGATGTCCGACAGCGCCGTCGTGCACCGCGGACACCAGTTGATGATCCGCTTCCCCTTGTAAATCAGCCCCTTCCTAAACAGCCGCACGAACGCCTCGCGGATCGCCCCCGAATACCCCGCGTCCATCGTGAACCGCGTCCGCGTCCAGTCGCACGAACACCCCATCCGCTCGAGCTGCATCAGGATCGTGTTCCCGTACTGCTCCTTCCACGCCCACACCCGCTCCAGAAACTTCTCCCGCCCGATCGCGTGCCGCGACGACTTCTCCTTCCGGAGCTCCTTCTCCACCACGTTCTGCGTCGCGATCCCCGCATGGTCCGTCCCCGGCAGCCACAGCGCCTCGAAGCCCGACATCCGTTTCCAGCGGGTGAGGATGTCCTGGAGCGTGTTGTTCAGGCAGTGGCCCATGTGAAGGGAGCCGGTGACGTTCGGCGGCGGGATGACGATCGTGAACGGCGTTTTCGGGGAAGCGGGGTTTGCGGTGAAGCGGCCGTCGGTTTTCCAGCGGGCGTAGATTTCGCGCTCGCGGGTGGCGGGGTCGAAGCGGGTGGGCATTTCGAAGGGCATGGGGTGTTGGTCCTTTGTCGGAAGGTGGGACTATAGCGGCAAGGGCGGGAGGGCGGAAGGGCGGAAGGGAGGGCGAGAGGGCGGCAGGCTACGAACGCTGATGCGCAGAATCCCCATCCGCAGCAACCCCTTTCGCCCTTCCGCCCTCACGTCCTTTCGCCCTCCCTCTTGACAATCGCCCACCAACATGTGACTATACGGTCACCAGTGGACCCGATCTTCAAGGCGCTCGCGGACCGGGAACGGCGCAAAGTCCTCGACCTCCTCCGGAGGAAGGACGGCCGGACCCTGCAGGACCTCTGCCGGTACTTCAGCATGTCGCGCTTCGGCGTGATGAAGCACCTGCGGGTCCTCACGCGGGCGGGGCTCGTGACGGTGAGGCGCGAGGGAAGGTTCGCGCTTCACTTTCTCAACCCCGTCCCGATCCAGCGCATCGCCGACCGGTGGCTGTCGCGCTTCACGAAGGGCTGGGCGGCGGCGCTGCTGGATCTCAAGGCCCGGCTCGAAACGGAGGCACGGCGTGGCCGGAAAGGGAAGTGACAGACACGTGTTCGTGACGTACATCCGGACGACGCCCGCGAAGCTGTGGCGGGCGATCACGACGGGGGCGGTGACGAAGAAGTGGTATTTCCGGTGCGGTCTCCATGGAAAGCCGAAAAAAGGGTCCGAGCTCCGGTATATTCTCCCGGACGGGAACACGGCGATCGTGGGGAAGGTGCTCGAGGCGAAACCGCGGACGAAACTCGTGCACCTCTTCAAGTTCGTCGGCTGGAACGCCAACGAGCCGGCCTCGCGCGTGACGTACGAGATCGCGCAGGACGGCCCGGCGGTGCGGCTCACGGTGATCCACGACCGGCTGGCGAAGTCGCCGAAGACGGCGGCCGACGTGACGGGCGGCTGGCCGGTGATCCTGAGCTCGCTCAAGTCGCTGCTCGAGACGGGGAAGGCGCTGTTCTGATAACCAACGCTTCGAAAGGAGAAACCGATGAAGCGGTCCGTGAGGGGGATGATGTTCGTGATGGGGGCGGCGCTGGTCGCCGGGTGTTCGACGGATCCGGAACCCGCGGGCCCGGCGGTGGTGCCGGCGGCGACGGCGGAGCAGAAGAAGGCGCTCTGGGAGCCGCTGGCGGCGCTGGCGGGGGAGTGGGAGATGGCGGACGACAAGGGGAACAAGGTGCCGGCGCTGAACATCCAGGTGAGTTCGGCGGGGTCGATCGTGCGCGAGCGGATTTTCCCGGGCGGCGACCACGAGATGACGAACATCTACTACATGGACGGGGGCGAGTTGGTGCTCACGCACTACTGCGCGATGGGCAACCAGCCGTCGATGCGGGCGAAGGCCGCGAACGGCAACGAGATCGTGTTCACGTTCGACGGCGTGACGAACCTGCGCGCGCCGGACGAGATGTACATGGGGTCGATGAAGCTCGTGATCACGGACAAGGACCACATCGTGCAGACGTGGACGTCTTACAAGAACGGGAAGGCGGATCCTTCGTTCGAGGTGACGATGAATTGCGAGCGAAAGAAGTAACCGCGCGTTCGGCGTTCGGCGTTCGGTGTTCGGCGTTCGGTGTTCGGCGTTTGATTCAGCAGCGGCCCCGGTCGAATCGGGGCCGCTTTCTTTTTTCCAGAGGCCCGATCGGCGCCGAGCCTCTCCGGAATTTGACCGCCCCGATCACCGCCCTTCTCGACCCTCAACGCTCAACCCTCGACGCCCCACCGAAGATCCGTCGCAGCGCCGCCAGCGAGCGCCGCCCTGAGCTCACCGGATTCCGGTCGCACGTGTACAGCTCAACGGTGAGCGGTCCTGCGTACCCCGTCTCCAGCAGCGCGCGCGCGATCGTCCCCCACGGCATGTCTCCGTCGCCCACCGGAAGGTGGTAGTGGATTCTTCCCCGGATGTCCTCCACGTGCACGTTCCACGTCCGCCCCGCACAGAGTGCGATCGTCCGCCCCAGATCCTCGCCCGCAACGCGCGCGTGCCCGAGGTCGAGGTTTGCGCCGAGCGCCGGGTGCCGCACGTCGCGCCACGCGCGCAGGAGCGTCTTCACGTCGCCGACCAGGAACCCCGGCTCGTACTCGATCCCAAGCCGCATCCCCAGCTCCGCCGCGTCCTCCGCCAGCGCCCCGAGCGCGTCCATCGCTCCCTTCCACGCCCCCCGCCGCGCCGGCCCCGTCGTGACGCTCGCGACCTCCGCGCCGATCGCCCGCGCCGCGCGCAGCCCCGCCCGCGTGTACGCGACGCGCGCCTCGACCCGTCCCCTGTCGGCGTCCGACAGCGCCGGCCCCGGCCCGTCGCGGCAGATCCCCCCGTCGAGCCCCATCGCCGTGTTGATGTTCACGTTCGAAAGCCGCAGCCCGCTCCGCCGCACCGCCCGCGCCGCGCGCGCGACGGAACGGTCGTCGAACGGCCAGACGTGCGGCCGGTCGCAGAGGATCTCGGCGCCGTCGAAGCCCAGCGCGGCGATCTTCGCGAGCGCCACGTCTACGGGGAAGCGGAGGAAGGCGTTCGTGGAGTAGGAGATCCAGATCATCGGAGCGGCCACTTTACGGGAATTCCACCACTCCGGGCTACACAGTGCGCGACCCGGGGAGCATCACCGCAGTTGCACCGGGCATTTTCCTCTCCTTCTCCTCCTCCTTCTCCTCGCTCCCCTGCCTTTATCCCCCTCCTGCTCCCCCCTCTCCCCTCCCCGCTCCCTCAAGCGGCACCCTGACCCGTGAATCGTCGGTTTGTGGAAGGGGGCGGGGGAGGGGGCTTGGGTCGAGGGAAGAGGGACAGGGCTAGGGGTACGAGGAGAAGGAGGAGGAGTAGGAGGGGGCGACGACGATCGGGCACCCCGCACTACTTCGCGGGCAACTGCTGCGCCGCGAAAAACTCCCAGATCAGCTCCGATGCCTCGATGTCCTGCGTCGACTTCCCGAGCAGCCGCTCCGCGACCGCGGGCATCCCCGGCCACGTGTGCCCGCCCCCCTCGATCCGGTAAAACACGACCGGCGCCTTCCCCCCCTTCCACTCGCGCCGCTCGACCGCCGTCCCGTCGTCCGCCTTGTCCTCGACCTTCGCCACCTCCGCCTCGCCCTCGCACCCGTTCGCCTTCGCCCACCACGCGACCAGCTCCTCCGCGCCCAGCGACGAGTCCCGCTTCGAAATGAAGTCCGTCCCCTCGTACCCCACCACCCGGTCCTCCGTCCCGTGAAAATAAATCACCGGCATCGCCCGCGGCGCCTTCGTCGCCCCCATCGTCGCCTTCAGAAACGTCCCCGCCACCGGCGCAATCCCCGCAATCCGCTCCCCCATCACGCACGCAAGATGGTTCGCCATGTACGCCCCGTTCGATATCCCCGTCACGTACACCCGCCGCGCGTCCGCCACCCCCGCCCCCACCAGCCCGTCCACCACCTCCCC
>JACPRD010000165.1 GCA_016190145.1 Planctomycetota bacterium
ACTCTGAGGGGTGAGGGGTGAGGGGTGAGGAGTCAGGAAGGGCGGCGGGAGGGCGAGATCGGGCCATTTCGCTGCTGCTGATTCTGTGTTGGGCGCTGGCGGCGACGACGCTGGCGTTCGTGTACACGAAGGCGCCGCACTGCTGCAAGCTGGAGACGCCGGGAGTGAGGCTGGCGGCGGCGGGAGTTTTGTATTACGCGGCGGCGTGGCTGTGGCTGCGACTGAAGGGGCGGGGGCGGGAGTTGATGGCGGGCCTGCTTCTCGCGGGCGGCGCGCACGTCGGGTTTCTCGTGGGAGGGCTGATCCGGTACGGGACGGTGTGTCCGTTGTGCGCGGCGACGGCCGCGGCGTGTCTCGTGCTGAACGCGGTGTGCGGACATCGGGGGAAGATGTGGGCGGCGGTATTCGCCCCGGCGGTGATTGCGGGGATGCTGGTCGTTTGGAAGATCATGCCGTAGTTGGCGAAGGCCGCGAAGCGGCCCCCTGCCCCTACCCCCGCCCGCGCCCGCGCCCGGCAGTTCCGTTCGATCAATCGCCGCCCACGCCGCAGTCAACGACCGGGCGCGGGCGCGGGCGCGGGCGGGGGAACGGGGTCCGCCGCCGCCCTGCGGGCGCCGGCTGACGCGGGGAAACAAATGCCAGCCGCGGAACTTTGGCGGATAATCCCCTTCCATGAAATGTCCCCGCTGCGCCCGCGATTCCTCCGGCGACGAACTCACCTGCGGCCTCTGCGGCGAGGTGCTGCGCCGGGCGGGCGCGCCGGACCACTTCCTTGAGATCGAGCCCGGGGACCAGGCGAAAGGCGCGGTGCCCGCGGCGGTGGCGGCGCCGGAGGTGGTCTCTCGCGCGCGCGGGGCGGCGGCGGTCGTGGAGGAGGAGCCGGCGCAGGGGGTGGCGCGGTGGCTGCGGCATCCGGCGGCGGCGCTGGCGATCGGGCTCGTGGCGTTTCCGGTCGCGAAGCTGCTGTGGATTCCGAACTACATGTTCAATTTCCTCGCGACGCTGGTGCACGAGGGCGGGCACGCGGTGTGTGCGTGGCTCATGGGGCGCATGGCGATCCCGACGGTCGGACTCGGCGGCGGCGGGATCACGGTGTGGAGCGACTCGGCGGTCGGCGCGTGCCTCATGGTCTGGGCCGCGCTCGGCGCGCTCGCCTGGTGGGTGCGCGGGCACAAGGGCGCGTTCATCGCGGCGGTCGTCGCGTGCGCCGTCTACCCGCTGCTCGCCTTCACGGGCGCCAACCCGCTCGTCGCCATCGCCGGCGGCGTGATCTTCGAGATCGGCGGCGCCGCGGCGTGCTTCCACATGGCCCTCTGGCCGCACATCCACCGGCAGATCGAGCGCCCGCTCTACGCCCTCTGGGGCTGGTGGATGCTCCTCAACCGCGGATCCGAAACCGTGCTCATGCTGAAGGACGAAAGCTACTGGCAGACGCAGACCGTCTACGAATCCGGCCTCGCCGCCGGCCTCACGAGCGACCTCGAAGTCATCCGCGAAACGCTCAACGTCTCTCCCTACCCGGTGCTCTGGTCCGTCATGTTCCTCTGCATCCTCTGCCTCCCCGTCGCGCTCGCGTCGATTCCCGTGCGCCGGAGCTTGAGGCGCGCGCAGGGGCTCGAGTGAAAGGCAGGAGACAGGGGGCCGCCCTTCGTGTCCACCTGCTTCCCGCGACGGATCGCCTTCCCCGGGTTTAGACTGTCACCCGCATGAACCCCGAGGGGAAAGCCCTGTCCAAACGCGACCGCGCGCTCGCCGAGCTCGTGCGCGTCCGCGGCTGGGCGGACGATCCCGCGATCGAGCGCGCCATCGCGGAGGCGTCGGATGCTTCCGACCTCGGATCCGTGCTGATTTCCAGCCGGCTGCTCACGCCGGAGCAGCTCCGGACACTTCAGGACGCGATCGACGGCGTCTCGACGCGGTCGAGCGTGAAGTCCGGCTCGAATCTCGAACGCACGGTGGCGAAGAGCGACCCGGGCGCGACGGTCGTGCCGGGGCCGAAGAAGATGCCGGACCAGATCGGCCCGTACCGGCTGCTGCGCGAGCTGGGGCGCGGCGGGATGGGCGTCGTCTTCCGCGCGCTCGACCCCGAGCTGCGCCGCGAGGTCGCGCTCAAGGTCATGATCGGCGGCGCGCAGGCGAACGAGTCCGACGTCGAGCGGTTCCGGCGCGAGGCCGCGGTCGTCGCGCGCATGGGCCGCCACCCGAACCTCATCGCCATCCACGACATCGGCCGCGACGGGGAACGGCTGTACTTCACGATGGATTTCATCGAAGGGCGCTCGGCGAAGCAGCGCGTGGAAGAGGAAGGCGCGTACCCGCCGCGCGAAGCGGCGCGGATCGCGGCGGAGATCGCGGGGGCGCTGGCGTTCGCGCACAAGGCGGGCGTCGTGCACCGCGACGTGAAGCCGCACAACATCCTCGTCGACCCGCAGGGGAAGCCCTTCCTCGGCGACTTCGGCCTCGCGCGGGATCTCGCGGGGGCGGCGGGGCTGACGGAGAGCGGAAGCGCGTTCGGGACGCCGGCGTACATGAGTCCCGAGCAGGCGGCGGGGAAGGCGTCGGAGGCGACGGCGCTTTCGGACGTGTACTCGCTGGGGGCGACGCTCTACGAGATGGCGACGGGGAGGATCCCGTTCGAGGGGGAGAGCGGGATGGAGATCGTGCGGCGGGTGATCGACACGGACCCGAAGCCGCTGCGCGCGGTGCGCGAGGGGATCCACCGCGACCTCGAGGTCATCGTGCTCAAGGCGATGCACAAGGTCCCCGAGCGGCGGTACGCGGGCGCGGCGGAGATGGAGGCCGACCTCCGGCGGTTCCTGAACGGGGAGCCGATCCTCGCGCGCCCGGCGTCGGCGCTCGAGAAGATGTGGAATCGCGCGCGGCGGCACCGCGCCGTCGTGTCGGTCTCGGCGGCGGGGCTGCTCGTCGCCGCGGGGATCGGCGGCTGGGCCTGGTGGAGCCTGCGGCAGAAAGACCTGCGCGATCGGCGCGAGCAGGAGCGGCGCGTGCAGCGCGCGCAGGAGGCGACGCCGAAATTCCAAGACGGCTGCTCGCTCATCGACCGCTCGGACCGCGCGCACGAGAGCGGCGGCTGGAAGGATCGCGACCGGTACGCGGCGGAGGCGGTGAAGCTGCTGGAAGAGGCCGCGGGGATCAATCCCGACGACGCGGAGATCCGCTACCAGCTGGGACGCGCGCTGCGCCGTGCCGGGCGGCCTGACGACGCCCTGCGGGCGCTCGAACAGGCGGTGAAGCTCAATCCAAGGCACCCCGGCGCGTGGTACGAGCACGGCGCCATCCTGCAGGAACGCCTGACCGCCCTCCGCGGCGAACTCGTGCGCTCGCGGCCGTTCGTCATCACCAACGACGTCGGCTTCGCGCCGAGCGGCCTCACCGGCGGCTTCGTCGCGTGGGAAGCCGACCCCGCGGGCGACACCTCGGCCCTCCGCGCCGCCGCCGCCCGCGACTTCCAGCACGTCGTCGACCTCGGCGCCGCCGCCGAGCCCGCCGCCTACGGCCGCGCCATGCTCCTCTTCTTCGAGAACCGCCACGAAGAAGCCCTCCGCGAAATCGACGCCGCCCTCGCCGCCAACCCGTATTCCGTGGACGCGCTCAAGGCGCGGGCCGACATTCTCGAGACCTGGACGCGCGACATCTCGCGCGGCCTCGACGATCGCGCGCGCCTCCACCGCCTCCAGCCGTACAACCCCGCGTTCGCGATCGATTACGCGATCTCGCTCGTCACGACGGACCGGAGGAAAGAGGCGCTCGAGGTCCTCGACCGCGCGCTCGATCGCGGCGGCGACGACCCCATGACCGCCCTCCAGGCCGCCCGAATCCGCCTCCAGTGCGGCGACGCCGAGGCGTGCCGCGCGGCCGCCCTCCGGATTCTCGGGGACCCCGGCGCCGCGCACCGCGCGGAGGCCGCGAAGCTCCTCGTCGCCGTCGCCATGCTGCAGGGCGACCTCCCGGGCGCGCAGGCGCTCCTGGACGAACACGCGGCGCTGATGGAAGACGACTTCGCGACCGCGCTTCGCGCCGAGGTTTTCTTTTTCCAGGCGCGCCACGCCGACGCCGCCCGCGCGTACCGGAAACTGACGCCCGGGACGTTCGTCTGGAAAATCGAAGCCGGCACCGCCGCCTACGCCGAATGGCTCTGCGGCAACCTCGACCGCGCGACGGAAATGGCCGAAGCGGGCGCCGCGGCGCGCGTCGCCCCCGCCGAGCGCATGATGCGCGGCATCGTGCGGATGGAGGCGGGGGACTTCAAAGGCGCCCTGGAGGACTTCGAGGCGGTGAAACGGGCCTTCCCCGTGTTCAACGCCAACCACTCCAACCTCGCCGGAGCCCGCTTCCTCTCCCACGACTGGACCGGCGCGATCCAGGCGCTCGAGGACGGTGTCCTCACGACGCCCATGCCCAGGAAGCAGCGGGAGGCCGTGCAGATGTTCTTCAAGCCGCAGAAGGAGCGCGCGGCGCAGGTTCAGACGCCCGCGGAGGCGGCCAGGGTCGTGGAGACCCTCGCGGGAATCCTGACGCTCGCCGGCTCCCAGGCGGCAGACGCCCGGACGCGCGCGGGCGTGCGCGAGGGACTGCGAGGGCTCCTCTACGTGCTCCAGCGTTTCTACACCGAGGAGAAAATGTACGCCGAGGCGATCGGGGCGGGGAAGCGCTGTCTCGCGATCGTGCGCAGCGGCTCGATCCACTACCGCGACGCGGTCGCGCGCTCTCTCTCAGGCGATGCCGAAGGAGCATTGAAGGCGCTCGAGGACGCGGCGGAACTCGGCTTCGACGACGGGAAGCGGCTCGATTCGGAAACCGCATTCGATTCATTTCGTGCGATCGAGGGGTTCGTCGCTCTCCGGAGGCGGTGCCGCGACTAAAGGCGTTCCTCGTTACCCGTTACTGGTTACTCGTTCACGCCGGCCATGGCTGCCGAAACGAGAAACGAGTAACGAGTAACGGGGAACGCCGTTGTTCTACACGCTCGCCGCGGTTCGCGCGTTCACAGCGGCGGGCTGGTAGCCGCACCACGGATCCGTTTCGAGCCAGTCGCCGGTCAGCGCGTGCGCGCGAGAGCGCGAACCGCCGCATGCCATCGCGAACGGGCATCGACCGCACCGGCCCTTGAGCGCGGCCGGATTCCGCAGCGAGCGAAACAGCTCCGATTCGCGGTAGGCGGTCGCCACGGACGTCGTGCGGACGTTTCCCGCGGAAGCCGGAAGAAAACCGCTCGGGTACATCTCGCCCAGGTGCGACACGAACAGGAATCCGTTCCCGGCATTGACGCCGCGGCGGGCGAGCTGAAGCGACGCGCCCGGCCCCGTGGCCGCCGGCGCGTGCCGCGGCGCGGCCCGGCCGTGCTCCTCTTCCTGCCTCTGCGCCAGATAGCGCCGGTAGTGCGGCGCCTCCGTCACCTTCAGGATGAACTTCTTCCGGTTCTGCGCTTCCAGCAGGATCGGGAACAGTTCCTCGCACCGCTCCGCCGTGAGACCCGCGATCTCCGTCCCGCGCCCGGTGGGCACGAGAAAGAACACTTCCCAGAAAACGGCTCCCAGTTTTTCCACCAGCGCGGCCATCTCCGGGAGGTACTTCGCGGACTCGCCCCAGATGCAGGAGTTGATCTGCGGGGGGAGGCCGGCGTCTTTCGCCCAGCCCACGGCGTCGACGGTGCGCCGGAACGATCCGGCGACGCCCCGGAACGAGTCGTGCAGGTCCTCGCGCGGGAAGTCGATGCTGAAGGCGATCTGGTCGAGCCCCGCGATCTTGAGTCCGCGGACGAGGTCCGGCGTGAGGCGCGGCGTCGCGGCGGGGATCGTCGCCATCCGCATGTCGTGCGACTTGCCGTGGCGGACGAGGTCGAGCAGGTCGGGCCTCGACGCGGGGTCGCCCCCGCTCAGCACCATGAGCGGCGTGCCGAGCGCCGCCACGTCGTCGATCAGCTTTCGTCCCTCGGCCGTCGACAGCTCGCCGGGAATCGGGCCCGGGATCGCCGAAGCGCGGCAGTGCCGGCACGCGAGGTCGCACGCCTGCGTGGTCTCCCAGATCACGAGGAACGGCGTCCGGTCGAAGTCGACGTCCCACATCGTCGGTTCCTCAGCGGCCCGGCTTAGTTCACCTTCTCGGCCGGCATGTACTCCTGGAACTTCCCGGTCACTTCCGGAATCGCCGTTTCCTTTCCTTCCTCGATCTCCCACAGGGAAACGATGGGGAAGACTTTCGCGAAGAGGATGTAGCCCAGGGCGAATGCGGCGAGGCAGCCGAACGTGATGGACCATTCCACCCACGTGGGCGTGTACATCCCCTCCGGCATCGGCAGCCGCGGGCGGGCCAGGGTCGGCACGATGATGAGGTAGCGCTCCATCCACATGGAGCTCAGGATCAGGACGGAGGCGACGACGCACCCGGTGACGGTTCGTCCTTTCGGGAACGCAAGAATGATCGCGGGAAGGATGAAGCCGCCGCCGATCATGCTCCAGAAGGAGATCGCGTGTTCGCCTGTGACTTTCTTCATGACGACGTCCATGATGGCAGGCTCGTTGCCGGTGATCTCGACGAGGTAGATGCCGAACGTGAAGTAGATCATGATGCAGGTCATCACGAAGAGGAGCATGCCGAGCCGGTTGAAGTGGATGTCTTTCAGGACGCCTTCGAGTCCCATCGTCTTTCGGATGATGGCCATGGCGATCATCAGCGCGGCGATGCCCGAGAAGATGGCGCCGACGACGAAGTAGGGGCCGAAGATCGTGCTGTGCCAGGCCGGTTGAAGGGTGGTGGCGAAGATGTACGAGACGACGGTGTGGACCGAGACGGCGATCGGGATGATGAGGACGGCCATGACACCGATGAGCTTCTCGATGCGGTGCTTCTGCCTGTCGGTCCCCGTATAGCCGAGCGCGAGGATCCGGTAGAGCCAGGTCCATCCGACCTTTTTGTCGCGCAGGATCGCGACGTCAGGGATCAGGGGCAGGTAGAGATAGATGAGGCTGCCCGTCATGTACGTGCTGATGCAGACCACGTCCCAGAGGATGGGGGACATGACGCGGCCGTACTTGATGACGTTGAGGAGCCGGTCGGGGCGGCCGAGATCGATCAGGACGCTCAATCCGCCGAACATGAGGGCGAAGACCGTGATGACCTCGGCGCACCGGGTGATCGGCCTGCGCCACTCGGCGCTCGTTACCCGCAGGATGGCGGAGATCAGGGTGCCCGCGTGGCTGATGCCGATGAAGAAGACGAAGTTCGCCATGTAGACGCCCCAGTACAGGGGGCGATTCATGCCGGTTTCTCCGAGCCCGCCGCGGAGCTGCGTGATGTACGCATAGAAGCCCCAGGCGATCACGGCCAGGAGCGGCAGGACCGCCGCATAGAACCCCCAGCCGGTTCGCCGAATCGGGGCGACGGTGCGCTCGAAAACGAAATCCTCGGGGTGTGTTGTCGCTGACATCTTGCCTCCCGCAGAAGGGCGGTCTGAGAGCGTGAGAAAAATTCAATCTCCGGTGCGGTCGGACCTCGCGCGCTTCGCGCGCTCGCCCCGACCGCTCCTACGATTGAATTTTTTCACGCTCTCAGAAGTACTTTGCCGCCCAGAGTTTGAGTGAAAATCGATGGGGGCCGGCGGCGACGGCGCTCCAAAAGTTCCCGGACTGGAAATACTCTTCGCGCCGGCGCCGCTGTGCCCGCATCGATTTTTGCTCAAACTCTGAAACCTGGTGTCCGTCCCGATCCGACTCAACCTTCCTGTCCTTCCGGAAAACGCGAACTTCAAGACGACGTCATCGCGCCTTCCCGATCTTCACTCCTTCCACTTCGCTTCCCTCAAGAACACGACTTTCGGACGGGTGCCCAGGTCCTCGAGCAGGCGGAACGCGCGCGGGCTCCTGCCGAGTTCCGAGACGGTCGAATCCGGGTCGTTCATGTCCCCGAACATGATGGCCTCGGCGGGGCACGTCTGCGCGCACGCGGGGAGCTTGCGGAAATCTCCGTCTTCGAGTTCTCTCCCCTCCACCTTTGCCTTCTCCTGAACCGCGCGAATCCTCTGGTGACAGAACGTGCATTTCTCCACGACGCCCTTGGGACGTGTCGCCACGTCGGGATTCAGGTGGTTCTTCATCTCCTCCGGCCAGACCGGGTCACTCCAGTTGAAGTAGCGCCGGCTGTAGGGACATGCCGTCGTGCAGTAACGGCAGCCGATGCACCTTGCCCAGATCTGCCCGACGATCCCTTCCTCGCTCTGGAACGTCGCCCCCACCGGACACACTTTGACGCACGGCGGGTTCTCGCAGTGGTTGCACGGCGTCGGAAGGTACTGGCTCCGCCCTTCCGGGTGGCTTCCTTCGTGGATGGCAAGCATGTCCATCCAGTAGATCCCGCGATCGAGCGGCATCTGGTCCGGCCCGGCACACGGGACGTTGTTCTCGGACTTGCACGCCACCACGCAGGCCTGGCAGGCCGTGCACCGGTCCAGGTCGATCGTCATCCCCCACTTCCGCTTCTTCTTCGCGGGCTCGGCGGCGAGGGCCTCCCCCGCGCCCAGCGCGGCCGCACCGACCGCCGCGACGACGGTCTTCAGAACATCCCGGCGGGTCGGGTTCATGTTCTCTTCTCCCTGGTGATGCGGGCGCGAGTTTCCTGAAGCGTCAGGATCCCGGCGAGAGGGTCCATGGCGTTGGCGAGAAGGGCGTAGCCTCCGGAAGGATCGGTGTCGTCCGGTTTCGGGGGCCACTTTCCCTGGCCGAGCGGAATGCCGATCATGCCGCGACGCATGCCCGGAATGATCGCCACGCTCATCCGTGCCGACCCGGCCGGCGTCTCCACCCGCGCCGTATCGCCGGCGGCCAGTTTCAGCTCCTTCGCGTCGTCCGGATGAAGTTCGACGCGCTGTTTCCAGGCGTCGCGACGCGGAAGCGAGATTTCCCTGAGCCACGGAACGTGCCTCGATCCGCCTTCGGCGTACTCGATGCCGCGATAGGCGGCCACGGTGAAGGGGAACTCGGCAGCGCTTCCGGAGAAGCGCGGCAGTTCCCAGTGCGGCAGGCAGAGGTCGTCGCCCCGCGTGACGACGCCGCGCGCGGTCAGTTCGCGTTCCAGATCGGGCACGGCGGCGAGTTTCCGGGCGATCTCCTGGGAGTAGAACTCGAACTTGCCCGAGGGAGTCCGGAAGGCATCCGCCCACTGCTCGAACTTGAATCCGGGCGACCACCAGCCGCTGTCTTTCTCCATCCCCTTGCGCAGATCGCTCAGCTTCCCGGCCACGATCGAACTGTCCTCGACGTTCAGCAGCGACTGCAGCCGCTCTTCGACTGCCTTGCGCCAGGTATCCCAGGGGAAGGCGTCCCCGACGGGCCCGCCGACCGCCTTGGCGATCTGGATGAGGACGTCTCCCGTCGCTCTCGTGTCGTAAAGAGGCTCCACCACCGGCTGCCGGAACGAGACGATCGGATGTCCTACGCTCGGCACGGGCTCGACCACCTCCCACCGCTCCAGGTACGTGCGGTCGGGCAGCACGAAGTCGGCCTGAAACGTGGATTCGTCAGGCAGCGGCGAGAAGCTCACCACCAGCGGAATCTTCTGGAACGCCTCGGTCCAGCGCTTCCCCCCGGGCTTCGAGAATGCCGGATTGGACCGGTAGAGGAATGCCGCCTGGGCCGCGTACGGCGCGCCGGCGAGGATGGCGTCCGGAAGGGCCTGGATGCAGCCGTGCGCCAGCGGGAGCCGCGACGCGCCCGACCCGTCCAGCCGCTCCGAGGCCAGCCCCTTCTTCGCTCCCTCGTCCGGTCCCGCATCCGGCCACGGCGCATAGGGTGCGGGCCGCTGAACGACCATCCCACCCGGGCGCTCGATGTTTCCGAGAAGCGCGTTCAGGGCGTGGATGGACATCGCGGTTCCCAATCCGTTCGTGGCCGCCGCGGCGCCGCCGTCCGCCAGCGCGATCGCCGGACGGTGATCCACCAGTTCGCGCGCGAGCCGTTCGATCGTCTTCTTCGAGACGCCGGTGATCTTCGATACCTTTTCCGGAGGATAGTCCGTGAGCAGCAGGTCCTTGTACCCGCGGTGCTTCTTCCCGGCCGCGTCCGTCCAATCCTCGAATCCGAAGGTGTGGTCCTTCACGAATTCCTGGTCGCACAGCCCGTCGCGCACGATCACGTGGGAAAGCCCGAGCGCGAGAGCGCCATACGTCGCCGGGTTGATGTCGACCCACTCGTCGGCCCTGGAAGCCGTGGTCGAGTGGCGCGGCGAAATCTGGACGAACTTGACGCGCTTCCCCGGCATGTTCCGCCGCAGGGCGCTGGAGCTGCGCATGAAGTGAATGGACTGGCACCACGACTCGAAGAGGCTGGCGCCGAAGCCGAGGACGTACCCGGTGCTGTTCCAGTCGTACGCGGGGATCTCCGGTACCCCGTGCATGTAGGCCATCGCCAGCAGTTTTCCGCCGTCGGAGGCGGCGCGGTGATCGACGTGGTTGGGCGTGCCGTAGACGGTGGCGAACCTGCTCCAGAGATCGCGCATCATCCCGCGCGGCTCGCCGTCGAGGAGGAGCACCCCACGCGATTCCCCGCGGGAACGGATGTCCTGGAGCGTCTTTCCGATTTCGCCGATCGCGGTGTCCCAGCTGACCGGCGTCCACTTTCCCGATCCGCGCGGTCCGTCCCGCCTCACCGGTCCCTTGAACCTGTCCGGGTGATAGAGCACCTGCAGCCCGGACTGGCCTTTCGGCCCGAGCGTCCCGCGGTTGATCGGGTGCGCAACGTTGCCGTCGATCCTCACCGCGCGACCCTCGACGACGCGCACCCGGATGCCGCATCCCGCCCAGCACTGGCTGCAGGCGCTGCTGAACCACTTCTCCTGGTGCGTCCCGTACCCCGCCGTCCCGGGCACCGCGGGACGGTTCAGCGCGTACGGGTCCTCGGTCTGGCGGCATCCTGCGAGCGCGAAACCTCCCGCGGCCGCCAGGGCGCCGCGAAGGAAATCGCGACGTGCCGTGTTCTGTTTTTCCTGTTTTTTCATTTGTGGCATCGGAGGCAGTCCGTGCTGACCCCTTTCTCCTGGTGGCAGTCGATGCAGGTGTCCATGTCGAGCCGGCTCGTCTGCGTCTGCGACACGGGTTCCGTCCGGTCCTTCATCTCGCCGTGGCACTCCTTGCAGTCCATCTTTGCGAACTTCACGTGCTGCACGTGCGAGAAGTAGACGTGCCCGGGAAGCTTGTTGACCTGGATCCACGGAATCGCGTTTCCCTTCGCCGCAGCTTCCCGGAGCTTCGGCTCTTCCGGACTCGTGCCCTGCGGATCGGTGTGGCAGAGCTTGATGCACGTGGCGACCGCGGGAATCGTCGCGTGCGGCCCTTCGTTGACGCCCTTGTGGCACGAGTCGCAGGTCAGCCCGAGCTTCTCGTCCATATGGATCTTATGGTTGAAGAGCACCGGCTGGGTGACGGGGTCCGGAAGGGCCTTGTAGCGCGAGTACGCGAAGACCCCGCCCCCGACGAGGACGACGAGGGCTGCGATGCCGGCGGCGACGAGAATCCTAGGGTTGCTGGTAGACATGGAGGCTTTCCGAAGCGGTGGGCAGGAGGCTCATGCCCAGGTAGGTGAAGACGACGGCTGCGAATGAGGACGCGCACACGGCCATGGCGCGGCGGCCGGTCCAGCCGCGCACCATCCGGACGTGAAGGTAGACGAGGTAGGCCAGCCAGCTCACGAGGGCCCAGTTCTCCTTTGGGTCCCACGTCCAGTAGTCCCCCCAGGCTTCCTTGCCCCATACCGCGCCCATCACGACGCCGAGCGTGAGCGCCGTGAAGCCGAACATCACCGCGCCGTGGGCATGTTCCTCGAAGCCCTTTCCCGTTTCCTCGGACCGCCACGCGGGCCTGGCGATCGCGAGGACTGCCAGGACGAAGGAGAGGAAGAGGGCGCCGTAGGCGATGAAGTAGGTCACGACGTGGGGGACGAACCAGGCGCTTTGAAGGGCGGGCGGGAGGTTGACGATTTCGACGTCGGGCTTCGCCATGGCGTAGGCGAGGCCGGCGATGCAGGCGGCTGAGGAGAAGGGGATGAGGACGCGGAGGCGGTGGAGGGCGAGGAGGATGAGGGTCGCGACGCCGACGCACCAGGGGTAGAAGAGGAGGGTTTCGTAGAGGGTTTTGAAGGGGGCGCGGCCGGCCTCGAGCCAGCGGTCGACGATGAGCACGCCGTTCAACGCGAAGGCGGCGGCGAAGGTCCAGACCGAAGCGGTCACGAGGGCCTTGCGGCGCGAGGCGGTCCCGGCGACCCACAGGAGGATCGCCGCGGAGTGCGCCGCGAGGAGCGAGATCAGGAGCGTCTGTTCCCTTACGGTGTGTTCGACGATCATGACGCCACCCTCCTGGCCGCGGAGCGCGCGTGCAGAATCCGCGGGCGGACGTAGAAGATCCAGATGATCCCGAGCGAGATCATCACGAAGCCGGTGTAGACGACGGACAGGCCGGGGTCCTTGACGACCAGGATTCCCGAGTACGTCGGGTCTTCCTTGCGGAAGTTGGACTGGTAGAAGCGGAATCCGCCGTACGACAGCGGGTTGTTGACGGAGATCACGGCCTCGCGCACCTTGTTCGCGCCATCGAGGACCGACACGCGGCTGCGGAACGACTTGACGTCGTCGGGTTTCTTCTCGAGGACGAGCAGCGTGTCGCCCGTGCCGATCCGGAGCGCCTGGCGCCCGCCGGCGAGCAGCGTTTCGCGGCGGACCTGGTCGCCGGTCCGGATCTCGATCTCGGCGGCCGGGTTGCGCCACTCCTTCGTCTTCGTGAGCGGCGTGTGGATCTCCTGCGCCCGGGCGAGCACCTGCTCGCAGAAGATGTCGGGGAGCCCCGCGACGGACGTTCCCGACGTGCGCAGAGGGCCGCGGCCGGAGAGGACGCCGCGCCGGTAGTCGAGCACCTCCATCGTGCTCCCCACCACGAGGATCTCCCGCTCAGCCGGCTCGCGCGCGGGCGTGTAGTGGTACGCGATCTCCGGGCCGTTCGGGTACTTGTTGTGGTCCTTGCTGAAGTCGGGGCGGAGCCCGAAGAGCCACATCTCCCGCGCGTCGCCCGGGACCGGCGTCTTCAGCGAGACCTTCAGCGCCGGATTGTTCGGCATCGTCGAGCGCGTGGCCGCCTGCTTCGTCTTCCCGTCATACACGAAGTCGGGAAGATAGGCGACGACATCCAGTACGTAAGTGCCGTCGGCAAGACGGAGCGAGTCGCCCGGCTTGACCAGGATCTCCTCCGGCGGCGCGCCCGGATAGCTGCGGAACTCGATCTGGTGCCTCTCGGGCACGGTCGCCGTCGTCACGGGCGGGTTCTTCTCGTCGAGCTCCCACACGAACCGCACGAGCGACTTCGCCGCGCGCAGGTCCAGCAGGTCCCGACCACTTACGCCCGCGAGCAGGTTCACCGTCTGGGACTGCCCGGCCCCCTGAATGCGGAGCTGAAGAGCCGGTGATCCCCCGGGACCCGCCGTCTCGCGGACCTCCGAGCGCACCTGGTAGTCCGGGTAGATCGAAATCGCCCGAAAACTCGAGCCGGTCTTCCCGATCGGCGTCCACCGCCCGGCCTCGTTCACCGGCGTCGAGGAAGCGAGCTTGTAATCCTCCTCCTCCGCCTCGTGCACGTAGAACCGGTAGTCCAGCGGATAGCGCTCGATTTCGAACTTGTCCAGCCGCAGCGCGAACCCGAGCGGGACCTGACCGGGCAGGAAGTTCCCCTTTTCGTCCTTCGGGATCATCACGTTCGCCGACTTACCCTCGTGCAGGTCGATGAACCCCTTCATCCCGTACACGCTGCTCAGCAGCCCGCCGAACAGGATCGTCACGACGCCTCCGTGCGACAGGAGGAACCCCCACTCCGACGTCCTCCAGGCTTTGCGCCGCACAACGACAGCGACGAGCGACACCGAGAGCATCGCGAGGAACCCGCGAAACGCGAGGGACTGGAACACATTCTCCGCGCCGATCAGCCGCAGGAACCACGCACCCGCGCCATACCGTGCGTCAAACTCCTCCGCCGGAGCCCCCTGCACCACCACCGTTCCGGCCACCGTCGCCAGGAGCAGCGTGATGAGGAACAGATTCGCCAGCGGGGGAGAGACCAGCCATCCCGCGAGCTCCTTCCGCGCCCCCCACAGCCAGGTCCCCGCCACCGCGACGACCAGGACCAGCAGCGCCTGCGCGCCGAGCGAGTCCTGAAAACGGGTGAGCGGGATCCGGCCCAGGGCGGCAAGGGCGACCCACAGGGCCGCCGCGCCTGCCGTGTACTTCAGCAGGCGCGGGGCGGGGGGGTGAGCCCCCCCCGCGGTCTTATTTTTTGTCGTGAGTAACACCGCAGTCCCCCTTGCACTTCATCGCCTCCAGCTCTGCGGCCGTCCGCTTCTTGCGCGGATCCAGGTGACGGATCTTCTCGGTGAACGCCTTGTAGCAGAAGGGCTTGTACTGGGGACTCTCTTCGTTGTGGCAACCCTTGCACGTCTCCACGGGCGGCTTCTTCACGATCTCGTTCTCAGGGATCGTCGCCAGCTCGCCTTCCTCCTCCTCCTCGTCCGCCGCGGCCATGCGCGCCTTGATGTGATTCCCGCCCGGGCCGTGGCACGACTCGCACTGCACGCCGATGTTCGGGTTGAATCCCGGCGCGATGTTCTCCGCCGGCTCGCCGTACGCCGTCTGGTGGCACTTGATGCACTTCGGATCCGTCTGCGGATTCGCGATCCCCTTCTCCTTCGCGATCTTCTTTGCTTCGTCGCTCGCCAGCGCCTCGTACGCCTTCGCGTGGTCCATCGCCTTCCACGCCGTGTACTGGCCGCCCTTGGATTTTGCCTCGTGGCAGTTCTTGCACTTCTCCACCCCGACGTACTTGTTCCCCTTGGGTTTGTCCTCCGCCAGCGCGACGGCCGCCAGCGTGACCACAACCGCAAGGCCCAGAAGAGTGAATCCCGGACGCATGGTGAGCTCCTTTTTTGCCCCTGTTGCCTGCAGTCTTATCTGCAAGTCCCTTGCCACCCCGCTTCCCTCTCATTTCTGTCGGCGCCCGCTCGGGTTGCGTGATTTCGCGGGCGGTTCCGGTGAATTTCCAGCCGGGGAAGGGGCTTCCCGGTGTCCGTGGGGGGCGACAGCGCGGAGGAAAGCGTCCAAGGGGACCAATCGGACCTTCGGAGTCCGATTGCGCCTTATCCCTCAGATTTGCGTGTTTACGCGACCTGGCGCTGGCGGCGTTTCTGAAGCCACGGTTGGAGGTAAAACCTCCCGATGGCCCCCAGACAGATCATCACGAAGCCGGCGTACGCCAGCGGCAACCCCGGATCCTTCACCACCAGGATCCCCGAGTACGACGGATCTTCCCGCCGGAAACTCGACTGGTAAAACCGGTAGCCCCCGAAGGAGAGCGGATGGTTCACCGAGATCGTCTCCTTACTGACCGGCTCGCCTTCGAAAATCACCGAGACCTGGCTCCGGTACGACTTCACGTCGTCCGGCTTCGGCTGGAACACGAGCGAATTCCGCCCGTCACCCAGGTCGAGCGGCATCCCCGCCTTGAGGAACTTCTTCTCCACCTTCCCGCTCGCCCGCATCTCGATCTCAGCAACCGGGTTCCTCCATTTCCTCGACCGCGTCACTGGCACGTGCACCTCCTCGGCACACGCGCTCATCCGCACGACCGTTGCGTTCACGCCGCGCGCGATCTTGTCGGTGCGTTTGGCGGGAAGCGCCCCGCGCTCCTTCAGCACGCCATGGCGGAAGTCCAGCACCTCCTCCGTTGCGCCGACCACCACGACATCCCGGTCGGCCGGCTTGCGCCCCGGCTCGTACCGGTACCTGAGCTGCAGGTCGCCGATCGTCGTGCCGTCCGCGTCGCCGTAGCCCGGGTTGTTCGCGAAGAGGTAGTCCTCGACGGCCGGACCGCCGGCGGGCTGGATCGAGACGCGGACCGCCGGGTTGCGCGGCTCGGGCGATCGCGAGGAGCCGGTCTTCGTCGCGCTGTCGTATGCGAAATCCGGGTACCAGGCGAGAACGGCGACGTCCGAGCCGCCCAGACTCGCGCGGCCTTCGCCCGGCGTCATCGCCGCCTCCTCGAAAGCCCCTTTCGTCCCTGCCCTTCGGAACATCACGATATGCCGCTCTGGAGCCGTCTCCGCCGAGATCCGGATCGCGCTCTCCTCCCACGCGAACCTCAGCACCGTGCGGCTCTCAGGGAAGAATGCCGCGTCACGGCCCGCTTCCCCCGCGACGAGCGTGAAGGAATGGATGTTCCCGTCGCGGTCCACAGCCTTGAGCTGCAGGCAGGGGGCGCCGGTTCCCTCCGGCGCATCGCGGACCTCGGTCGTCATCTCGAAGTCCGGGTACGCGGCGATCAAGCGGTAGCTCCGGCCCGCCTCGCCCGCCTCCGTCCACGCCGTCGCCTCGGCCATGCCGCGCGACGACGCCGGCTTGAATCCGCTCCCGTCCTTCCGGTAGACGTAGAGCCGGAACTCCGGCGGCAGCCGCTCGATTTCGAACTTGTCCAGCCGGAGGCCGAAGCCCAGAGGGATCGACTGCGACGTCGGCCGGTCGAACCGGTCGCGCAGAACGAACGACCGGGCCACCTGGCCCTGATGGATGTCGATGAACCCCTTCATTCCTGAAAAACTGCCGACCAGTCCGCCGGCCAGGATCACGATGATTCCCGCGTGATTCAGCGAGAAGCACCACTCGCTTCGCCTCCACCCGCGCCGGTCGACGACGACGAGCGCCAGCGAGAGCGCGAGGAGCGCCATCAGCCCGCGGAACGCGAACGAGTGGAACACGTCCTCGAGCCCGACGGCCCGGAAGGCGCCGGCGAGGAAGGTCCCGTACTTTGCCGTGAAGGCCTCGGGCGGGGCGCCCTGCACGATGACGGTGCCGAGGGCGGTCGCGAAGAGGATGGCGCCGAGCAGCCCGACCGAGAAGGGCAGCGAGACGAGCCAGGCGTAGAGCGGGCGCCGGAAGACCGCGGCGGCGCCGAGCGCAAGGAGTCCGGCGGCGACGATCGCGCCCGGCGAAGCGAGCGCGGTCCCGCGGGCGGCGCTCCACGCCTGACCCGCGGCGACCAGGGCGGAGGTGACGACGAAGACGCCGAGAACCGAGGATCGGATCCGCACGGCGGTTGCAGGGTCGATCTTCAGTCGGATGTTCATCGAACGGGCCGGCTCCTGGAAGTGGATGTCGCGCATCCTCAATTGCAAATCGGGTTCCCGTCGCGTTCAGGCCGGGCGCGTGCGGGAAGCGCGGAATTGCGCGCAATTCCGGGGAAGAAGCCGGCTACTCCTCCTCCGCCACCGGCCGGTGCTCCTCGCAGTAGTCCTGCGTACGCTCTTCTTCCGCCCGATGCCGCGCCGACGAGTCGGGGTGTCTTGCCCCGAGATCGGTGAGAAGCGACTGGGCCGTTCCGGATGGGTTGGCAAGGAGCGCCCGCGCCGCCGCGCCGACGGCCTCGGCATCGCGCTCGGCGAACAGCATCTCCGAACACCTCCCCAGTTCGGCCTCCGTCCCGAACCGCAGGACGGCATCGAGCGCCTGGCCCCGCTCCGGATCTCCCGACGCGTGAGCCTTCGCGTACTGCTCGAGCAGGCCGCGCGCCGCCGCGTCGGTCGCGGCATCCTTGAGCAGGTACCGGATCGCAACAGACCGCACTTCGGCGGCCGCGGATTCGTTCGTGAGCGCATACTCGAACACCTGCCGCGACCCGCCGACGCCCGCGCGGGAGGCAGTTTTCAGGGCCGCGAATTTCTCGGGAAGCGGGGCGTTGCCGCGGATGATCTGCTCCAGATCCGGGGGCGCAGGCTCTCCGCGCACCGCCTGCTCCGGTCCCGGCCTGGCGGCCTCCGGCGTCCGGGGCTCCACCTTCCGGGACTTGCCCGAGGTCGCGGGCGTACGTGCGATCGGCCGTTCCGCCGGCCCGCCCGGCTCCGGACTTCCATGGCGCAGCGCCATGCCGATGACGATCGCAGCGACCAGACTCGCCCCGAACCCCGCGAGCAGGGCCTTCGTGAAAGTCCAGCGCGAGGTATCGGCTTGCGTCACGGCGTCCGTCTCCAGAATGCGGGTTCCTTCATGAAGAAAGCGGCGCGAGAGTTTTCATCCTCCCGCGCCGCGTCATTCCCATCGTCCGGTCTCCGACTATTTGGGCCTGTGCATGATTCCGATGCTGTAGGTCGCGTCCGGCCCGTGGCACGTCCCGCACGACTCTTCGCCCGCCGGCGACGTCATGAGGTCGATGTGCGCCGTGGCGTCCCCCGAATCGTGGCACGTGTTGCACGCCATCTTGTACTCGCGGACCGGCAGAACCTGATCCGTCGGATGGTTGCGGTTCTTGGGAACCTCCCAGGTGCCCAGATCCTCCTCCAGCTCCGGCTTGCCGTGGCACTTCGCGCAGTGCTTCGTGCGGTCCGGCATCGTCGGGAAGGCGATCTCGTCGAAGTAGCCCGCGCCGCCGCTGTATCCCGTGATGTAGTAGGTATCCCCGTTTTCGAGGTCCTTTCCGTGATGGATCTTGTGAAGCATGGTGCGGAAGTTGATCGTCGCGCCCGTGCTCGGCATGATGGGCGCTCCGAACCTGTACTGCGCGGAGTCTTCCGTGCCCGCGTTGCCGTGGCAGAGGATGCAGGTGTCGAATCCTCTCCGGCTGCCGCCGTGGAACCATATGTCGTTGTGGCACGCGTAGCAGGTCTCACCGCTTTCGGCGATGATCTCGTAAGGCTCGATTTCGGAAGGTTTCGACAACCCGTAGGGGACGGCGTTCAGGACGGGGTTGTTCACCCAGAAGTACGCGTTGCCGGGCGGTGACGTGATCGGGTACGAGTTCTGCTCGAACGGATAGCCCGTGTCGCCGGGAGGGCGCGTGTAGCTGGCAATGTCGGGCGTGGGGTAGTTCCACGGATACCGCGTCCACACGCCGATCCTGTAGGTGCCCGGCGCGACGCGCTTGCCTTCCCATTTTCCAGCGGTCTCGGTCAGATCCGGGCTGCTGTTGTACGTGCTCGGGTACGTGCTGGGGCACTCCCAGTCGCCCGTATAGGAAGCGAGGATCGTGGCTCCCGCGGTCCAGCCTGCGCCGGCCTCGGTGATCGTGCTCATGAGGGCTCCACCCAGCGTCCATGTGGTGGACGCGAGGTTCGTGACGGTCACTTCGTTCGTGGCCTCGCCGGCGGCGTGCGCGAAGCGCAGCCACGGTCCATACGAGCCGACGGCGGTGATCGTGTTCAGGGAGTACGTGGAGGTGAACCACAGCCTGTCGTTCAGCGTGCCGTTGATGTCGGCCTGGACGTACTGGACGCGGAGGTACTCCTCGTTTCCGAGTCCATCGCCCACGCAGACGTAGTCACCCTTGACCCAGGTGGTCCCGGCCGCGGGGACGGTCGCGGACCAGTCCAGCCAGTTCTGATCCAGGACGGTGGCGGTGACGACGGTGCCCGTCGCGACGGTTCCTGCGGCGCGGCTGGAGATGATGGTCGGAGCCAGGCCGGTGTTGTCCGCGGCCGGCGGCGAGGCGTACCTGAGGTTCAGGTGGTTGTCGAGCGCCGTCGTGAAGGCATCCAGGCCCGCCGTGGCCACGCCGATCCGTTCGTAGAGCGCGAGGCCCGGCACGTACATGGTGTATTCGCCGCCGACAGGGGGAACGCCGCCGGCAAAAACGGGATGGTTGCAGGGAATCTGGATGTAGTTGAGGACCTGTCCGTTCTCGGTCGGACCCGTGACGACGCAACTGAACGTGGTCCAGAAACCGCTCTGGTCGGCACCCCACGGGAAGGGCCAGGGATTCGGCGCGGGGGTGTAGCCCGTGCCTGGCACCGTGACGCCGATGTCGTCACCCGCGTCGTCCTTGACGGTGAAGGTGATCTCCATCTTCATGCCGGGCTGGAGGTAGAGGTTGCCAGGCACGCCGTCCGGATCGATGTCCACGATCTCCACGTTGATTCCCTGGCGCCCAGCCGGCATGAGATCCGTGTCGAGCAGGGGATGCTCGTGAGCGGTCTCAATGTCCAGGAGCGGGTCCGCGCCCCCGACGTGGCAAGTGATGCAGTCCGAATCGGTGGCCTGTGGAGGCATCGTCTTCATGTTCGAGCGGTAGCTTCCCGAGAAGTCCACGTCGTCGTGGCAGGAACCGCACGCCCGCCGGGAAGGCTGGGTCTCATGCAGATCGCCCTGCGCCGGCTCAGGCAGCGGACCAGCCTCGTCCGGATCGCCATGGCACTTGTGGCACGCCGTCACGCCCGTGCGGGTCGAGTCGTCGTTCTGGCGCCAGGTCCTGCCGTTCAGGGCTGTCGGCGACACGTAGGGGAAGACGCCCGTCGTCAACTGCGTGGTCGCGGCGTCTTCGGAAATCGTATAGCCGTAGTCTCTCGGCATGGCGACGTTCAGGTTGGGCCAGACCGGGAAGCCAACCTCGTACTCGGTGACCTCGAGTTCGTCGCTGACGAGCTCATAGACCGCCGGGGCAACCATGTAGTCGCGGGAGCCGTCCGTCGGATCCGTCCCGATCCCCAGCACGGAGGGAAGGTGGGCGCTGTTGTGGATCTTGTGGATCATCACCTTGAAATCGACCGACGCTCCCGGCGTTCCGCCCGCGATCGTCGGGTCGTTCCAGTCCTCGGCACCCGCCACGTGGCAGGTCACACACGTCTTCACGTCCTTGCGGCGCCCGCCGCCCGGCAACCCGCGCGTGTGATGCTGCAGGTCGTCGTGGCACGACGCGCAGTTCGCCTGCGTCACCACCTCGCGCGGCTCCAGTACGGACACGTCGCCGAAAAGGAAGTCGTAGGTCGTGTTCGCCACGTCTTTGGTGAGCTGAGTTCCCCACGTGTAGTTCTTGTACGCGATCAAAACAACCGTGTAAGTACCCGACAGGAGGGGCGTTCCGCTCAGCACGTCCGTAGGATTCGCCCCGGTGTAGTTGGGCGGGTCGATGTAGTCATCCGGAAGCGGCGGGAACTCGTACGTGTAGGAGCCGTCGTCGTTGAACTGGATCTCGCCCGGGATCTCGCCGATGCTCGGGATCACGTTGATCTTCGCGATCACGCGCTGGTAGTTGAACGTTGGGCCCGAGACGTGGGCCTCGAACCGATCGACCTCGGTGATCGAAAGGGCAGATCCGTCGTTGCGCGTCACCGTGAAGTTCACGGAGATGCTGTCGCCGGCCTGGAAGTTGCCGTCGTCGCCGCTTCCACCCTCGACGCCAAGGACGTTGAAGTTCAGCCCCGGGAGGTCCTCCGCATCCGTGAGCTCCGTGTCGGAGGGCTCGACGACCGGCGGGGACGAGGATCCGTTCCCGTAATAGGAATCTCCGTCCTTGGGGCGCCGGCAGCCCGCGATGGCGATCAAGATCAGCGCCAGCGCCGCGGGTGTCGTCAGAAACCGTCTGAGTGCGCGCATACGCTTCTCCTTCATCTGGGGGGCCTTACTTGTGGCAGGCATTGCAGTCGTCTCCGTTATCAGGGTGCGGAAGAGGCTGAGTGACGCCGTGGCACTGGCGGCAGTTCATGCCGGAGGTGTGCCAGGAGGGCTTGTCCTCGGCGTCCAGGTGGCTGGGGGTGCCTTCCTTGTGGCAGAAGGCGCAGTCGGTGCCGGCGTTGTCGTGGCAGGAGAGGCAGTGGCGGTCCTTCGGAGAGCCCCAGGAGGCGGTGTGGGAGCGCGGGGCGGTGTCCTGGTGGCACC
>JACPRD010000152.1 GCA_016190145.1 Planctomycetota bacterium
GGGTCCGGGTGGGGGCGGGATTGAAGAGGCGCGCGGCGTCGGCCCAGAAGAGCGGGAAGGCGACAAGGCCGGTCCAGTTGGAATTGGCGGGGGAGGGGTCGAAGGCGAGGACGAGGGTGTCGCCGGTGCGGAAGATGAGCGGATCGACGAGTGCGTGGGCTTCGCGGGCAAAGTGGAGGCGGGTGGCGCGCGCGGCGGTGAGGGAGGCGAGGTCGGCGCGGGCGGCGGTGCGCACCAGCGGATCGTCGGGCTCGGGGATCGTCGGGCGGGGATCGGCGACGGCCTCGCCGAGGTCGAACAGGCCGGGCACGGATTTCGGCGGGTCGATGAGGATGGCCGGGCCGGCGGGGGCGGCGTCGGGAACTTCTCCGATCCAGATCTGCGGCGGCGCGCCCACCGTCGGCCGGAGACCGGCTCCCTCGAGCGCGCGGCGCAGGGCGGGAAGGTCGCGTCCGGCGAGGCCGACGGCGACGGGAGTGCTGCCGGCGAGCCAGTAACGCGCGTCGTTGGAAGGAAACCCGTCGGGAGGCAGGGAGAGGGAGACTTCCCGGGCGCCGCCCGTCGAGATCCGGAGGAGCGCGAACCCCGACGCGGGAACCTCCAGCTCGCCGGCGCGTTCCTCCCCGTCCACGCGCGCGGTCCAGGCCACGCGGCCCGGCGCCGAACGGACGACCGCCAGGGCTTCCCCGTCGGAGACGGAGAGCGCGGCGACGGCGCGCGCGTCGGCGGGGACGGGGTGGACGCGCCAGACCGCGACGGAGGAGGCGCCCGGGCGGTCCGAAAACGCCGCGACCAGATCGGCCCGCGCGAACCGCGCGGCAGCGGCCGCGGGGTCGCCCGGTGCGTCGGTCGGCACGGCAGACGCGAGCCGGGCGCGCGCTTCCGCCGCGGAAAGACCCGCCCAGGCGCCCCCGGGGACGACGGCGAGGTCGACGGTCGCGCCCGGGGGAAGAGAGGCGACGAAGGCGTCGGCATCCGCGCGCAGGGCCTCGAAGGCGCCGCGCGCGGAAGCGGTCGCATCGAGGACGACGGCGACGCGGGGCGGTTCCGGCCGGCGGGTTTCCCACGAGAGTCCCGCCGCGCCGACCGTCAGCGAGGCCGCCGCGGCGAGCGCGAGGAGCAGCGCGAGATTCGCGCGGCGGCGGAAACGCGCGACGGCCGCGGGCGCGGGCGGCGGCAGCCGCTTCCAGAGAAGAAGACTCGGCCAGGGGCGTTCCTGCGGGCGCAGGCGGGCACGATGGAGCCACCAGAGAATCGGGAGGGCGGCGAGCCCTGCGAGGGCGGCGGGGTGGGCGGCGCTCAGCATACGGAGTCCGCCCAGTCGGAGAGAGGCTGGTCCGCGAGGACGCGTGCGTATTTCATCCCGTGCGAGGCGCAGAGCGTCTGCCACCCGTGGCAGAATCCGTCGAGGGCGGCCGCGTAGCAGGTGGCGGCCGCAGCGTCGACGAGGACTTCGCGGGTTTCCCCGGTTTCGGCGTCGCGCAGGTGCATGAGGCCGTGCGGCGGCGCGGCTTCCTCGCGCGACAGGACGTGCGCGACCGTGACGCCGTGGCCGCGTTCGCGGAGGGCCACGAGCGCCGCGCCGGGGCCGGGATCCTCCATGAGGTCGCTCACGAACAGCACGCGGCCGCGGCGGGCGGCGAGAAGTGTCTTCGCCGCCGCGAGGCCCGCCGCGCCGCCGCCCGCGTCGAGGGATTCGAGCCAGCGGTCGAGGTCGGGAATCTCGTGCGCGGTCGCGAACCCGCGAGGTTCCACGGACCTGCCGCCGGCGAACGCGGCGATGCGCGCGCGGTCGCCCAGGAAGAGCGCCACCACCGCGGCAGCGGCCGCGATCCGGCGCGACTGGACATCCTTGCCGCCCGGGGTCATGGAGGAGGACAGGTCGAGCAGAACCGCGAGCGAGCCCTCCACCTCCTCGCGGAATTCCATCACGTGGAGACCGCCCGTCCTCACGTAGGCGTTCCAGTCGATGTTCCGCGGGTCGTCGCCGGCGACGTAGGGCCGGTGCCCGGTGAAGTCGCTTCCCTCCCCCTTCCGCGGCCCGGGCCGTCCTCCGCCCGGCGCCCCGGGCGCGGCCGAGCGGCGCGCCGCGGCGAGCGCGTGAAGGCGGGACAGCTCAGGCGGAGTGAGAAGCATGCATATCTAAACGTCGGCGCGGGGAACGGGTCCGGTTCAGTCCCAAATCGTTGACGCCCCCCGCCACCCCCCTTAGACTCTGCCCCGCTTTGTCCGGCCCTTCGACTCGCCCCGCGGGTTCGCTCGGGGTGAGGCGAAAGAGCGGGATCCGCGACTCAGAAAACCCGACCGGAACGACCCTGTCCGCCTTACGGAACCCAAAGCATGCGCTTCGATTACGTCGGCGTCCTGGTCTTCCTGGCCCTGGCCGTCGGCTTCGTCTTCATCGGCATGACAGCCCAGCGCATCGTCTCCCGGCTCGTCCGTTCGAACAAGCCGGGAGCCGCCAAGCTGTCGCCGTATGAGTGCGGCGAAGAGCCCGTCGGCGGGACCTTCATACGCTTCAATATAAGGTTCTACGTCCTCGCCCTCGTCTTCATCGTCTTCGACGTGGAAATCGTGCTCCTCTTCCCCTGGGCCCGCGTCTTCCAGGAGCTCTACCCCTTCTACCGTTCCGTGATCTTCTGGGACATGGTGGTGTTCGTCGGGATCCTGGCGCTCGGGCTGGCGTACATCTGGGGGAAGGGCGACCTGGAGTGGAACCGGGCGTTCCGCAGGCACCTGTCGCCCGCGGAGAAGGTGCCGCGCCCGGCGCCCCGGAAGGAGAGCCCCTAGGTGGACCTCCTTCTTTTCGTCAGGACGCACCTGTCGTTTCTCAAGTCCTGGCCGGACTGGATCGTGTACGTCCTCGTGGTCTTCGTGTTCGCCTTCGCGATCCTGAACACGCTGGTGGCGCCGCTCACCGGCATTTCGACGTACATCGAGCGCCGGCTCGCGGGACGCGTCCAGTACCGCTGGGGCCCCAACCGCGTGGGATTCCGCAGCCTCCTCGCCTCCCTCCCGATCACTCGCTGGATGGCGCGGCTCGCCGACAAGCAGCCCTTCAAGTTCCTCGGGTCGAAAATCCCGGGCGGCCTCCTCCAGTTCGCCGCCGACGGCCTGAAACTGTTCATGAAGGAAGACATCGTCCCCACCGGTGCCGACAAGATGATGTTCAAGCTGTCCCCGTACATCGTGCTGGCCGGGTCGTTCGCCGCGTTCGCCGTGTTCCCCGTCAGCCACGGATGCTCCGCCACCAACCTCAACATCGGCATCTTTTACGTCATCGCCATCAGCTCCCTCGTCGTTCCGGGAATCCTGATGGCGGGCTGGGGAAGCGCCAACAAGTGGTCGCTGTTCGGCGGCATGCGCAGCGCGGCGCAGATCGTGTCGTATGAGATTCCCGTCGGAATCGCGCTGCTCACGACCGTGATGCTCGCCGGCACGATGAACATGAACGAGATCGTCACGGCGCAGCGGAGCGGCTACGGGATCGAGTCGGCGGGCGCGCTGGGGTGGTTCGCGTTCCGGTACGGCGGGCTCATGCTGATTCCGTTCCTGATCTACTTCATCGGCGGCTGCGCCGAGGTCAACCGCACGCCCTTCGACCTGCCCGAGGCCGAGTCCGAACTCGTGAGCGGCTACCACACCGAGTACTCCGGCTTCCGCTGGTCCTTCTTCTTCATGGCCGAGTACTCGAACATGTTCGCCGTCGGCGCCATCGCCACCACCATGTTCCTCGGCGGACCCCTGCCTCCCTACCCCGTCCAGTGGACCGAAGCCCTGTTCGCCGGCATGAACCCCAACCTCGCCCTCATCCTCCGCTTCACCGAAGGCTTCGCCTGGTTCTTCGCCAAGTCGTATTTCTTCGTCCTGGTCATGATCCACATGCGCTGGACACTTCCGCGCTACCGCGTCGACCAGCTCATGGGCCTCTGCTACAAGGTCCTGATCCCCATCGCCCTCACATGGTTCGTGATCATGTGCGGGGTCAAGATGTTCCGCATGGAAACGACGCTACCCAGGGCGACCGCCGCCGTGGAGGCGCACCGGTGATCCTGACGCTTGCCGCCGCCGGATCCTCCTGGGCCGACCCCGCGTTCTGGGTGTTCCTCGCGTTCGCGGCGATGACGGTGGGAAGCGCCGTGCTGGTGGCGGCGACGCGGAACATCGTGTACAGCGCGTACGCGCTGCTCCTGACGTTCTTCGGCGTGGCGGGGCTTTACGTGTTCCTCGACGCGGACTTCATCGCGGCGGCGCAGGTGCTGGTCTACATCGGGGGCATCCTGGTGCTGATCCTGTTCGGCGTGATGCTCACGAACCGGATCCACGACATCCACCTGTCGAACGAAACGACGCACCCGGTCACGGGCGCGATCATCGCGGGCGCGGTCTTCCTCGTGCTCGCGTACGTCGCGCTGCGCACGGACTGGGAACTCGACCCGCGCCCGGCGGTGCCGACCTCGCAGGAGATCGGCAAGGCGTTCATGGGGAAGTACCTGCTTGCTTTCGAAGCGGCTTCCGTGCTGCTGCTGGCGGCGCTGATCGGCGCGGCGTACCTCGCGCGCCGGGGGGAGAAGGAATGATGCCGGTCGCCTCCCTGGAGTGGTTCCTGATGATCGCCGCGTTCCTCTTCGCGTGCGGGATCTACACGATCCTGACGCGCAAGAACGCGGTGTCGGTGCTGATGGGCGTCGAGCTGGTGCTGAACAGCGCGAACATCAACCTCGTCGCGTTCGCGCGGTTCGTGAAGCCGGCGGCGTCGCTCGGGCCGCAGTCGGTGCCGATCCCGATGGAGTCGGGGGCCGCCGCGGTGATCTACGGCGCGCCGTGGGCGTCGGGGCACGTGTTCGCGGCGTTCGTGATCATCCTCGCCGCTGCGGAAGCGGCGGTCGCGCTCGGCATCATCCTGGGGATCTACCGTTCGATGGGCGGCGTGGACGTGGACGAAGTGTCGGCGCTTAAGGGCTAGCATGAGCGAAGATCACGGGCACGGGCAGGGGCACGGGCACGAGGCGCCCGCGCACGGCCATGGTCATGACGACCATGGCCACGGGGGCGGCGAGCACAGGACCCATTTTTCGCCCGCGGGATTCACGCCCGGCCTCGCCGTCATGCTGCTCGGAATCGTCGCCGGCGGGTGGTGCTTCAGCGCGGGCCGCTCCGGCCACCTCGCGCTCGGTCCCGCCTCGATCGACCTGAACGGCCTCTTCGACGCCCCCTGGGCGTCGCTCGTCATCCTCTGCCTTCCGCTCGTGGCGGCCTTCGTGCAGATCTTCTTCGGGCGGAAACTCCCCCGGAACGGCGACTGGGTTTCGACGATCGCCGTCGGCGCGGGGCTTGCGCTCTCGCTCATGATGTTGGGGCGCATCATCGGGATTTACGACTGGCAGTTCGAGCGCGTGCACGAAATGGAGTGGATCTCCCTGTTCAGCCGCACCTTCCCCGGCGCGCAGGACGTCGTGACTTTCCGGGTCCCGATGGGGATCCTGATCGACAACGTCACGGTGATCATGCTCGTCGTGGTCACGCTCGTTTCGACCCTGGTGCACATCTACTCGATCGGCTACATGGCCGACGATCCTCGCTACTCGCGGTTTTTCGCCTACCTGTCGATCTTCACGTTCTCGATGCTCGGCCTGGTCCTGTGCAACAACGTGTTCGCTCTCTACATGTTCTGGGAGCTGGTCGGCCTCTCGAGCTACCTGCTCATCGGGTTCTGGTTCGAGAAGAAGTCCGCCGCGGACGCCCAGAAGAAGGCCTTCCTCGTCAACCGCGTCGGTGACATCGGCATGTTCCTCGGGATCCTGACGTTCTTCCTCATGACGGGGGAGCTGACGTACAAGGGGATCTTCGGAAGCGTCGCGAACGGTGCGTTCGGCGCGCAGATGGGCCTGCTCACGGCGGCCGGCGTGCTCCTGTTCATGGGCGCGGTCGGCAAGAGCGCGCAGTTCCCGCTCCACATCTGGCTGCCCGACGCGATGGAAGGCCCCACGCCCGTGAGCGCCCTCATCCACGCGGCCACCATGGTCGCGGCCGGCGTCTACCTCGTGACGCGCATGTATCCCGTTTTCACGCCCAATGCCCTCATCGTCATCGCCTGGTTCGGCGGCTTCACCGCCATCTTCGCCGCGACCATCGCCCTCTGCGCCAACGACATCAAGAAGGTGCTCGCCTATTCGACCGTCTCCCAGCTCGGCTACATGATCATGGGCCTCGGCGCCGGGGCTTACACCAACGGCTTCTTCCACCTCTGGACCCACGCGTTCTTCAAGGCGTGCCTCTTCCTCGGGTCGGGAAGCGTGATCCACGCGGTCGTGACGCAGGACATGCGCGAGATGGGCGGGCTCCGGCGGAAGATGCCGATCACCTTCTGGACGATGCTCCTTTCCACCCTCGCCATCGCGGGCGTTCCCTTCACGAGCGGCTTCACCTCCAAGGACGGCATCCTCGGCGACCTGCTTTTCGCCGCGCACGAGCATCCGGCGCTCTGGCCGGTGGTGATTTTCGCGTTCGCGGGGGCGGGGCTCACGGCGTTCTACATGTTCCGGCTGATCTTCATGACGTTCACGGGCGAGCCGCGCGCGAAGGAGAAGTTCGAGCACGCGCACGAGTCTCCGTGGGTGATGGCCGCGCCGCTCGTCATTCTCGGCAGCCTCGCGATCCTCTCGGACAAGGGCGGCTGGTTCCAGGAGCTCGTCGGCAAGCCCGAGTCCGCGGCGGCCGCGGCGATTGCGCACGCGGAGGCGATGAAGCCGGGCGCAAAGCCCCACGCCGAGAAGGCGCCCGGCCACGAGGGCGACGCCGGACC
This sequence comes from Planctomycetota bacterium, assembly GCA_016190145.1. GTDB lineage: Bacteria > Planctomycetota > MHYJ01 > WSZJ01 > WSZJ01 > WSZJ01. Next base: position 6,806 of record JACPRD010000152.1, read on the forward strand.
TTCCCATGCGAAGGCCCCCGACGTCGGCTCCGGCTACGTCGGCAGCCTGCCCGTCGCGCACGCGGGCGCCAACCCGTACCACCCGCCGCACAGCGAAGAGCTGCACCACGCCCACTCGGCCGCCATGGTCCTCTCGATCCTCGTCGCGGGCCTCGGCATCGGCCTCTCCTTCTTCACCTACCAGAAGAAACTCATCGACCCCGCGAAGATCGCCGCGGCCGCCGCGCCCGTCCACCGCCTCCTCCTCAACAAGTACTGGATCGACGAGTTCTTCCACGAAACCCTCGTCAAGCCGGCCCTCTCCATCAGCCGCGCCTGCTCCCGGTTCGACCTGAAAGTCGTCGACGGTTTCGTCAACCTCTGGGGCAAGGCCACCGAGGTCTGGAGCTGGATCGCCGGCACCTTCGATCAGAAAGTCGTCGACGGCGCCGTCAACGGCACCGCCGACGTCGTCATGTCCGCAGGGGCCGCCCTGTCCCGTTTCCAGACCGGCCGCCTGAAAACGTACCTCGCCTGGGCCGTCGCCGGCCTCGTCATCCTGACCGGCGGATTCCACCTGGTCACCCACTGGGCCCAGATCGTCGAACACCTGACACGCAAGTGAGGAGAAGGACCGAGTGAACCACATCCTGTCCCTGATGACCTTCGTGCCCCTCCTGGGCGCCGCAATCATCATCGCGCTCCCCAGGCAGAAACACGAACTGGTCAAGTCGGTGGCCGCGTGCGCCGCGGGCATCCCCCTCTTCCTGAGCTATTTCATCTGGAAGGGCTTCGACCGCACCACGGCGGCGATGCAGTTCGTGGAGCGGTTCGACTGGATCCCCATGTTCCACATCCAGTACTCGATGGGGATCGACGGCATCTCGGTCACGATGGTCATGCTCACCGCGCTCATCTCGTTCATCTGCATCTTTGCTTCGTGGAACATCGAAAAGGGAGTGAAGGGCTACTTCGCGCTGTTCCTGCTGCTCGAGACCGGCATGATGGGCGTCTTCTGCGCGATGGACTTCTTCCTGTTCTACGTGTTCTGGGAAGTGATGCTCCTGCCGATGTACTTCCTGATCGGCATCTGGGGCGGCCCTCGCAAGGAGTACGCGGCGATCAAGTTCTTCATGTACACGCTGGTCGGCAGCGTTCTGATGCTGGTCGTGATGCTGGTCTTCTACTTCAACGTCACCGACCCGGCGACGCACGAGCACACCTTCGACCTGCTGGTGCTCCGGAACCAGGACGCGAATTCGGGGTCGCTGCTGGTGAACAGCGTGCGGTTCCTGTGCTTCATCGGGCTCTTCGTCGGATTCGCGATCAAGGTGCCGATGTTCCCGTTCCACACGTGGCTGCCCGACGCGCACGTCGAGGCGCCCACGGCGATTTCGGTGATCCTGGCGGGCATCCTGCTGAAGATGGGCACCTATGGGATGTTCCGGATCGCGTTCCCGCTGCTGCCGGACATCGCCAACGACTGCGCCTGGTGGATCGGGCTGTTCGGCCTGATCAACATCGTCTACGGGGCGCTCTGCGCGATGGCGCAGGACGACCTGAAGAAGCTGGTGGCGTACTCGTCGATCAGCCACATGGGCTACTGCCTGCTCGGCATGGGCGCCATGACGACCGCCGGGTTCAACGGCGCGATGCTCCAGATGTTCAACCACGGCACGATCACGTCGATGCTGTTCCTTCTCGTGGGCGTGATCTACGAGCGGGTCCACCACCGCTGGATCAGCCGGTTCGGCGGGCTCGCCACGATGGTCCCGGTCTATACCGGGTTCGTGACGTTCGCGTTCTTCGCCTCCCTCGGCCTCCCCGGCCTGTCGGGGTTCATCTCAGAGGCCATGTGCTTCATCGGCGCCTGGCAGAACGGCACCCCGGCTTACCTGAAGCTCACCATTCTCGCCACGAGCGGCATCCTGCTCGGCGCCGCCTTCCACCTCTGGGCGCTCCAGCGGATGTTCCTGGGCGAGAAGAACAAGATTTACACCGAGCAGTACCACCACGTGACGGAGATCAACGGGCGGGAGATCTTCTGCCTGGTGCCCCTCGTCATCGTCATCCTGTGGGTCGGCGTCTACCCCGGCCCGCTCCTCGACATGATGAACGTCTCCCTCTCGGACCTCCAGGCGTTCATGGCCCACTACAAGTACAACCACTAGGAAAACCCCGTGCAGCTTGGCGTCGTCGAAAACCTGTCCTACTTCGCGCCGGAGATCCTTCTCACGGTCGTGATCGCGGCGGTCATCCTCGTGGACCTCACGAAGCCGCCGCCGGGAAGCCGCCTCGTGTCGCGCCTCGCGGCGACGGGCCTCGCGGCGACCCTGTTCATGCTCATCCTCTCGTACGCCGAGCTCGAGCTGAAACAGCGCACCCGCGTCTTCCTCTTCGCCGACACGTTCGTCGTCGACCCGTTCGGCCTCTTCTTCAAGACCGTCGGCTGCGTCTGCGCCTTCCTCGTCGCCCTCTTCGCCGGCAATGTCCGCAGGATCGAGGCCCACGGCGAAGGCGAGTTCTACGCCCTCCTCCTCACCACCACCCTCGGCATCTTCCTCATGGCCGGCGCCACCGACCTCGTCGGCCTCGTCGTCGCCATCGAAACCCTCTCCATCCCCTCGTACGTCCTCGCGGGCTTCTACAAGAAGGACCGCGCTTCCTCCGAAGCCTCCCTGAAATACGTCCTCTTCGGCGCCACGGCCTCCGGCGCCATGCTCTTCGGCCTCTCTTACTTCTACGGCCTCGCCGGCACCACGTCCTTCGCGGGCATCGCCCAGCGCATGGGCTCGATCGACGCCCTGACCGCCGGCATCATGCTCGGCCTCGTCCTTGTCGGATTCGGCTTCAAGATCTCCGCCGCCCCTTTCCACATGTGGACGCCCGACGTCTACGAGGGCGCCCCCACCGCCGTCACCGCCTACCTGTCCACCGCTTCCAAGGCCGGTGGCTTCGCCGTCCTCATCCGCTTTTTCTACAACGTCCTCGCCCGGCCCGAGAATCCGGGCGACCCCATGGGCCCGTGGATCCCGATCGGCGACCCGGGGTGGACCCAGTTCGTCGCGGTCCTCTCGGTCCTCACCATGACCATTGGAAACCTCGCCGCGTACCGGCAGACCAACGTCAAGCGCCTCCTCGCCTACTCCTCCATCGCCCACGCCGGCTACATCCTCCTCGGGTTCATCGTCCTCACCGGCGCCGGCCTCATGGCGATGCTCTTCTACGTCGCCGTCTACGTCTTCATGAACCTCGGCGCCTTCCTCACGGTGATCGCGGTTTCCGAAGCGGGGGGCGGCGAGGAGCTGTCGGACTTCCGCGGGCTCGGCTGGCGCGCGCCGTTCCTCGGCGTGGCGATGGGCGCGTTCCTGTTCTCGCTCACGGGCCTTCCGCCCCTCAGCGGGTTCGTCGGAAAGGTCTACCTGTTCGCCGCCCTGATCGACCAGGGCTGGGTGTGGCTGGCGGTCATCGCCGCGCTGAACAGCGCGGTGTCGCTCTATTACTACGTGCGGGTCGTGAAGACCATGTGGCTCGAGGGCATTCCGCGCAACGACGCCGACGTGATCCCGTTCCGCGTCGGGTCGTACAACGGGTTCCTTCTGGCGGTCTGCCTCGTTCCGACGATCCTGTTCGGGATCTACTGGGCGCCGCTCGAGCGGCTGGCGAAGTACAGCGTCGGCGCGAACGTGACGCAGCCGGCGCCGAAGGCCGGAGCGAAGCCCGTCCATTGAAGATCCGCATCATCGGCGTCCCGATGGACCTCGGCGGCGACCGCCGCGGCGTCGACATGGGACCTTCGGCCATCCGCTACGCCGACCTCGAAGAACACCTCGAGAAAATCGGCCACAAGGTCGAGGACACCGGCGACATCCCGGTGCCGATCCCTGAGAGCCGGATCATCAAGGACCCGACCGCGAAGTTCCTGCCTGAGATCGTGAAGGCGAACAAGGCGCTCGCGGACGCCGTGGCGAAGTCGCTCAAGGACGGCTACTTCCCGCTGGTGCTCGGCGGCGACCACTCGATCGCGGTCGGATCGCTCTGGGGCGTGACGCGCGTCCGGAAGACCGTCGGCGTCCTCTGGATGGACGCGCACGGTGACTTCAACACCCCGGAAACCTCCCCCACCGGCAACATCCACGGCATGCCCCTCGCCGCCGCCCTCGGCCGCGGCCGCGAATCGCTCGTCAAGAACGAGGACGCTTCCAGCCGCATCAACCCCACCAACGTCGTCCTCGTCGGCATCCGCGACCTCGACCCGCTCGAGAAACGCGCTCTCCGGAACGCCGGCCTCCACGTCTTCACCATGCACGAGATCGACCGCTACGGCATGCCCGCCGTCATCGAGAAGGCCCTGGCCCATTTCCAGGGATGCGACCACATCCACCTCTCCTTCGACATGGACGTCATCGACCCCGACGAGGCCCCGGGCGTCGGCACCGCCGTCCCGGGAGGGATCACCGCGCGCGAAGCCCACCTCGCCCTCGAGATGATCGCGGAGACCCACCGCATCAGCTCGATGGACCTCGTCGAAGTCAACCCGATCCTCGACGAGCGCAACCGGACCGCCGTCCTCGCCACCGAGATGATCGCTTCGGCGCTCGGCAGCCGGATCCTCGATTGAAGACGTCGAGGGGTCCAGGGTCGAGCGTCGAGAAGGGCGTCGATCAAGGCTGCCGATTTGCAGGAGCCCGTCAGGCCGCCTCGGCGCCGCAAACTTCAGGCTCCCCAGAATCCCCGGTCACTGCCTTTCTCGACCCTCAGCCCTCAGCCCTGCCCGACCTCGTTCTCCACCACCTGGTCGAATGTCTGCCGCCGCCGCACGAGCCGCAGCTTGCCGCCCTCCTCGTGCATGACCTCCGGCGCCTGCGGATACGAGTTGTAGTTGATCGTCGACATCGCGGCGCAATAGGCCCCCGCGCCGCCCACCACGACCAGATCCCCGACACAGGGCCGCGGCACGTCGCGCGGCGCCAGCGCCTCCGGGTCCCCCGGCGCGGGCGTCAGGATGTCCCCCGACTCGCAGCAGGGGCCCACGAAGACCACTTTCGCCGCATCGCGCCCTTCTCCGCCCAGCACGTCGATCGGATGCTGCGCCCCGTAGAGCGACGGCCGCGTGACCTCGTTCATCCCCGTGTCGAGCTTCGCGAAGACGTACCCGTCCTTCCCCGTGTCCACCACGTCGATCACGGTCGCCACCACGCAGCCGGCGTTCGCCACGAGCGCGGTGCCGGGCTCGATCTCCACGTGAAGCTCCCGCCCCGTCCGCTCGCGGAAGTCCATGAACTCCTGCTTCATGTGCGCGCCCACGTCCTGCAGGTCCGTCGACTTCTCGGAGGGCATCCGCGCCACCTTGAACCCGCCTCCGAGATTCAGCACGCGCGCGTCCGGCAGCCGCCCCGCAATCCCCAGGCTCATCCGCGCCACACGCTTCCAGACCACCGGATCCGTCCCGCTTCCAATGTGCGTGTGCATCCGCGTCAACCTGAGCCCGTGCAGCGCGGCGAGCGCCTTCGCCTCGTCGAGATGCTCGTGCCAGATCCCGAAGCTCGATCCCGGCCCGCCCACGTTCGTGCGGTTCGTCGAACCGCTTCCAAGACCCGGGTTGATCCGGATCGACGCCTCGCGCCCCGGGAACAGCTTCCCGAAATTCTCGAGCTGCGTGAGCGAGCAGGCGTTGTAGAGCACGCCGCGATCGACCACCGACTGGAGACCGCGCGCCGGGGCCTGGCTCGTGAGCTGGATCCGGCCGGGCTCGAATCCCGCGCGGATCGCGCGCTCGACTTCGTGTTCGCTGGAAGCGTCGACATGGAGGCCGAGGCCGAGGAACAGCCTGAGGACGGAGTGGCTGGGATTGGCCTTCATGGCGTAGCGGAGGGTGAACCCGAAGGCGTTCGGAAACGCCAGGGCGTTCCGCGCGGCCGCCTCCAGCGTGGAGCGGTCGTAGACGTAGCAGGGGGTGCCGAATTCCTCGCGGACGGCCGCGGCGGTGGCCTGGGTCAGGAACATAGGGGGCGCATTGTACAGGTGCGGGCGGGGCGATCCAGCGGCGAGTCTCGGGCCGCGTGCCTCGTTCCTCGTTTCTCGTTACGTGCCCCGTCGCTGGACGGAACGAGTAACGAGAAACGATGAACGATCTCTCAGCGGCTGACGAGGATCCGCAAGCGGTCCGACCAGCGGAACATGAGGTCCGCCTTGCCGTCCCCGTTAAAGTCCCACACGTCGACGCCGCGCGGCGGGTCGGGCTTCCCCTCGTCGTCCTTGTCGTTGATCTGCAGCTTGAACAGATCCGTCTTGTCGAAATCCACCGGCGCGTCCTTCATCAGCGTCTTGACCGATTTCCCCCTCGCCCCCGACAGCCAGCCGTCGCTGTCGAGGCGGAGAACGTCCTTGCGGCCGTCGCCGTCGAAGTCGCCGTTGAATCGAAGCTGAGGCATGCCGCCGCCCTGGTTCATCTTGTCGACGTCGACGTAGAGCGTCTCCTTGTAGTCGTACTCAGGCGAGAAGGACTGGGTCTTGCGGTCGAAGAGGAACACGTAGTAGTCGATGGGGACGGACTGGAAGGCGACCTTGCCGAGGTTGGAGAGGGTGCCGGTCTCGAAGGAGTTCACGACGATGTCGTCGAAGCCGTCGGCGTTGAGGTCGCCGATGAAGGGATTGATGGAGATTCCGGGAAGGGAGATGCGCCAGGTCGGGTAGGTCTGGATCGGCTGGCCCGAGTTGCCGAGGTACATGTAGTAATCGGTCTTGATCGCCCCGACGTTGGCGAGTTCGCCGGCCGTGTAGCTCGCGACGAAATCCACGCCGCCGCCGCGGTTCAGCTCGGCCAGGTAGGTGATCGCGGTCGAGATCTGGTCCTTCTTCTCGCGCTGCTGGAGGAAGGCGAGCTGGAACTGTCCGCTCGGCTCGCGCGGGAACGACAGGACGTCCGCGCCATTGACCTTCTCCGTGCCCTGCAGGAAGTACACGAACTGGTCCTTGAAGATGTAGCAGACGTCGGTCTTGAAGTCGCCGTTCACGTCGCGCGTCTCGACGCGCGGAAGGGACTTCACGATGCGCAGGTACGCCGCCCCGCCCTCCTCGGCTTTCGAGGTCGTTTTCATGCTCAGGGTGAACACGCGCCCGTAAACGCCGGGTTTCGTCTGCACGTAGAGCTTGTAGCTGTCGTGCTGCGGGAGGAGCAGGTCGGTGAGACCGTCGAAGTCCAGGTCGAGCGGCCACCACCAGAACGGCAGCGAATCGTCCTGGGGCAGGTCGAAGAAGGTCGGGTTCATCAGCAGGCGCTTCGCCTCGAGCCCGTACACGCGGTCCTTGTGTTCCCACACGAACGCCCCCGAGGCGGCCAGGTACCCGATTTCATTGCCGGGGGCCTCCGTGTGGTTCCCGACGATCAGGACCGCCGCTTCCGCCGGCACGACCCACGTCTGGTCCGGCTTGCCGTCGAGGGGCGCGCCGGGCCGGTGCCACTTCACGGAAATGTACCGCGTCGCGGGTTTGCCGGCGTCGTGGGAGAAGCTGCTGTGGGTGACGATGAGGTCGAGGAGGCCGTCCTTGTCGAGGTCGTAGGGGATGACGTCCTGGATCTTGCCCTGGTAGCGCGAGGTGCCCTCGTTGAAGCGGTCCTTGTGGAGTTCCTGGGCGGAGGCGGAGAGGGCGAGGGCGAGGAAGAGGACGGGTCGCATGGGCGCCATGGTATCAGAGTCTGAGAGACATTCGCGTGCCGCCCCTCGCGTCACGTCCTGCACCGCGCGTTTCAGGGTGGCGGTTGAGTCGTGGTCCCTCGACGCGCGGTGCAGGCCGGCCGCTCGGGCCGTCCCGCGACTGTCTCTCAGACTCTGCGGGACAGCGCGCGGGATGCCGCCGGCTTCGTACGATGGGATCAGCTCGTCGAGTTCCACCTCAGCAGGTTGCAGGCAATGACGGCCCGGAGGACGGCGCATCTGACCTTGGGTGCGGATCGGACAGAGAAGTGGTCGAGGCCATTGAGGCATTTGAAGTTTGCGTTGGATCGCTGGTTCACCAGAACCGGCTACTCGCAGGAGCGCGCTGCGCCGGCGCGTTCGACGGGGTCGCCGGAACCGCGCAGGCGCCGGTAGTGGTCGCGCGGGGCGCGGGTCCAGAAGCGTCTGCCGTCCCAGGTGATCCAGCCGCGGTTGGCGGCGATCCACTGATCGGCGAGGTCCTGTTCGGGGGCGGGGTCGTTGCCGGGGTGGAGGGCGAAACGAAGGCGGGAGCGGACGAGCCAGAGGGCGAGGGGGGCGAGGTGGAGGCGGCCGTGGGGGGCGGGTTCGCCGCGGAGTTTCCGGAAGAGGGTGTCTTCCTCGCGGAGGGCGCGGGCGAGTTCGGCGGCGGCGGTGGAGGGGTCGGGGTTGTCCACGTCGTAGCCGGCGCCGGCGAGGCTGCGCGCGGCGAGGGTGTCGAGGTCGTCCTCCAGGCGGGAGGCGACTTCGAGTCGCCAGGAATCGAAATCGTCGCCGGACCAGGAGGCGCCGGTGAGGGCCTTGAGCCACGCGTGGGCGATGGGCTCGCACGGATGGAGTTCCAGACCGCGGTAGAGGACGAGGAGCGGGTGGGCGTGTCCGGCCGAAATCCGCTCGAGGCTCTCGGCGTCGTAGCTGATCCAGAGATCGGTCAGGCTCTCGACGGTCCGCCAGGCGCGGCGCCAGCGGATCTCGCCGGTCACGCCCTCCAGGCGGGCGCGGACTTCCGGATCCTGCTGAGTGGCGGCGATGGAGTCGAGCTGGGTCAGCTCCGCCTCGGCGAGGGCGGCCAGCTCGCGCGTCGCCTGCTCCCGGACCGCGCAGTCCTCCGATCTCAGCCGGGGCAGGAAATCTTCCGCGGCCCACGGGGGCAGTTCGGGCGCGGGTTCGGGCGGCAGCGGTTCCGGCGCGCGCATCGCGCAGCCGGCCAGCAACGGGACCAGCAGAAACATCGGGCGCATAGGCTTTCCCGCAGATCAATCCCCCGGCGCCAAGTTACCAGAACGGGGGCGCTTACCGTCGCCACTTTCCCGCGGCCGCGTCCCACCGGTACCGCGACAGCCCCTTCCCCCACTCCTTCCAGGCCGCGGCGTCCGTCGACTCCGGAACGTATTCGAAAACCGCGCGCAGCGCCTCCGCGGCCGCCGGCCCGTTGACGTATCCGACCTCGCAGGCGTCTCCGATCCCGCGCAGACCTTCGGCGCGCCCGCGGCGCGCGAGGGCGAGGCCGACTTCGAGGCGGATGAAGCGATTTTCGTAGTCGAGGAAGTGAAGGATGCGGGCGATCTGGGCGTCGTCGCCGAGGGTGGCGACGGCCTGGGCGGCGCGGGCGGCGCGCCAGGATCCCGTGGAGCCCGACGGGTGGTGTTCGCGGTCCGCGAACCGCAGGGCCGCGTCGGCGTGGCGCGGCTCGCCGACGATCGAGAGGGCGTGGAGGGCGCGCGTGAGGATTTCCTGGTCGCGCTCTCCGGCGAGCAATTCGACGAGCGCGTCGCCGGTGAAGACCGGTCGGAATTCGGGACGGTTCCAGCTGTCCGCCAGCCCCGCGAGGAAGGCGCGCGCCTCGGCAGCGGTGGCGGGCGTCCCGGCAGCTCCGAAGAGGGCCGCGACTTCCCAGGGAAAGGCGGCCGCGAACGGGCGGACGTCTTCGATCACTTCCGCCGCCCAGGGCCGCAGGGCCCGCAGCGCGCCCTGCAGCGCGGCATCGTCGTTTCGCTTCAGGACCAGCAGGTAGTGATCCTTCCCGGCCTTCGACCCGAATCGCCGCCCGTCCCACGTCACGCAGCCGCGATTGGCGGCGACCCACTGGGCAAACGGGGCGGCTTCGGCGGGGTGTGGCGCGAAGAGATCCCCGGATCGGGCGCTCTCGCCGAGGGCGGTCTCCATGAGCCAGCGGGCGGAGAGCGACATGGACCGGACCTCCCAGTCGTTCGTCGGCGAGGGCCAGCCCTTCGCCGATTCCGTCACGAACGCCCTCACGTGCTCCGCCGCGGCGACGTTCGGATCTTCGGCGGCGACGGCGTAGCCGCGCCTGAGCAGTCCTTCCCGCACGACGTCCGCGAGCGCCCTGCCTTTACGCGCGGCGGAGAAGGCGGCCCAATCCGCGGGATCTTCGCCCGTGGACTCGCCGGTGAGGAGCTGGAGCCAGACGCGCGCCGCGCGCCGAAGAGGGATCATCGTAAAGTCCACCCAGCACGAGCCGCTGAAGAAGGGGTTCCCGATTTCGAGGTCGCTTTCGAGCCAGCGCACCAGCACGGGAAGGGCCTCGGCGTCGAGGGCGGCGATTTCAGCGAGCTGGTCGGCCTTGCCATCGGCGATCCGCCGGGCGAGGGCATCGGCCCGCTCGACCAGGGACCGGTTGCGCAATCGCTGCGCTGCGGCGAGAAGCGCGGCTTTCGCTTCCGGGTCCGCGACTCCGCCGGCCATTTCTTCGATATCGTCCGCCGATTCGGCAGGCAAGGCATCGAGCTCGCGCTGGGCTCCGGCGCGCACAGCGGGGTCGTCGGAGGCGAGCCTCTCGGCGAAGGAGGGGTCGGCGGCGGCCGCGGCCGCGGCGAGCAGGAACGCGATCAGGGCTTTCATGACTCATTTCACTTTATCTCCCGGACCCTCCATTTACCAAGTGCCTCGATCCACTCGAAGCGGTCCGCGCGGCCGGAAGCCCAGGTTTTCCAGGCGTCCTCGTCGCGCGGATCCGGGGCGGCCTCGAGACAGCGGGCAAGCCGCGCGAGGTCGCGCTCCAGGAGATCTCCGCGGCCCGCGGCGTCGCGCGCCGCGGCGAATCCCTCCGGGATGCCGCGCGCCGCGAGGGCGACCGCGATGCTTCGCATGACGGGGCCGGGTCGCCGCTCGATGAACGGAACCGCCAATTTCGCCTCGGATTCGTCCCCCAGGTTCGCGAGCGCGACGGCCGCCGCGGTCGCGACGTCCGTTTCACCGCAGCCCAGCCATGCGATTGCCGTTGCCGCGTGACGGTGTTGTCCGCGGCTGGCGAGGGCGAAGAGGGCGAGGCGGCGGAGCCGGTCGTCGGCGGTCGCGGCGGCGATCTCCGCGAGCGCATCCGGATCCCAGACGCCCGCGAATTCCGGCGAGTCGAGATCGTATTCGAGCGCGGAGAGGAGGCCTGGAAGTTCCGCGGGCGTCGCGGGGGAACCCGCGGACGCCAGGATCGCCGCCACGAGAGCCGGCTCGCGATCGAGCCACGGCCGCACTGCGGGGGCGGCCTCGAGAGGGAAGGCGACGAGGCATCGCAGGGCACCGCGGCGTGCGGCGTCGTCGACGCCCTCGATGAGGGGCAGGTACTCGCCGGGGCCCGCGGTCGAACCGAATCCGCCCTGCCGCCAGACGACGTGCCCGCGATTCGCGGCGAGCCAGTCCGCCGCCTCCACGGCCGGAGACACGTCCGGCACGGAGAACCTCGAGGGCGGCCGCCCGAGAATCCGCGACTGCGCGAGCCACTCGGCGGTCGGCGCGAGCGACCGGTACCACCTGTCACGGTCGAGCGCCCGCCTGTGACGGTCCGGCTCCTCGGAAATCGCGCGGATCAGCGCCGCCGCCGCGACCTCCGCGTCCGCATCCGTCACCGGGTAGCCGCGTTTCTCCAGCGCCCGCACGGCCAGGTCCTCCAGCGAAAGCCCCCGGCGTGACTCGAACCAGGCCTCCCAGGCCTCCGGGTCCCGACCGAGCGCCTCGCCCGTGATCAACGCGAGCCACTCCGCGGCGCACTCGCCGAGTTCCACCGGGCGATCGCCCCAGAGACAGTCGGGATCGCGAAGAGGGTTCTCCATTTTCTCGTCGCGGAGCAGCCAGAGCACGAGCACGGGAAGGGCGGCCGCATCTTCTTCGAGCAGGCGCCGCCAGGCGCGGCGCGGATGCGCGAGCGTTTCCTGCGCCAGGGTTTCGGCCTTCTCGAGAAGCGGTCGATGCCGGAGTCGAGCGGCGACGGCGGCGAGGATGGCCTGCACCTCGGGGTCGGTCGCCTGGCGGGCGAGTTCCTCGATGTCGCCGGCCCGCTCCGGGGGCAGCCTGTCGAGGGCCCGGCTTCCCAGGTCGCGGACCGCGGGGTCTTCGGAGCCGAGGAGGTCGAGGAGATCCGCGGGGTTCGGGAGATCGTCCGCGCTGGCGGTCCGGCCGGGTTCAGCGGACACCGTGGCGGCCGCTGCGGCGACGAGCATGGCGGCAAGCAGGCGCATTCAATTCTCCCTGACTTACGCGACCCTCGGGATCCAAACGTCGGGTTGACGCCGCTGGTTCAACGAGAAGAAACTCCCGGTTTTCTATGCGAACCGCGTGCCGCTTCAAGCGATGCAAAAGAGTGGCCACACCTGACGCCCGTGTATACTCTCCCCCCGTGACCTCTCCTGCAAAATCGGAGCCGATGACCCGCAGGTACGACTACAAACAGATCGAAGCCCGCTGGCAACAGCACTGGAACCGCGCCGGTCTGTTCGCCGCAGGCCGGCGCACCGACCGCCCCAAGTACTACGCCCTCGTCATGTTCCCCTACCCCAGCGGCACACTTCACGTCGGCCACGGCCGCAACTACATCATCGGCGACGCCCTCGCGCGGTACAAGATCATGAAGGGCTACGACCTGCTCACGCCGATGGGCTGGGACGCCTTCGGGCTCCCCGCGGAAAATGCCGCGATCGAAGCCGCGCTCAAGGAAGGCCAGCCCGTCCACCCGCGCGACTACACGAGCCGCAACATCAAGGTGATGAAGCAGCAGATCCACGCGTGGGGCGTCGGCTACGACTGGGACCGCGAAATCGCGAGCTGCCACCCCGGCTACTACAAGTGGACGCAGTGGCTGTTCCTGAAGCTGCTCGAGAACAAGCTCGCCTACCGGAAGCAGGCTCCGGTCAACTGGTGCCCGCAGTGCCAGACCGTGCTCGCCAACGAGCAGGTCGAGGAGGACGGCACGTGCGACCGGTGCGGCACCGCCGTCGTGCAGAAAAACCTCGAGCAGTGGTATTTCCGCATCACGAAGTACGCCGACCGGCTCCTCGACGACCTCGACAAGCTCGAGGACTGGCCCGAGCGCGTGGTCGCGATGCAGGAAGCCTGGATCGGGAAGACCGAGGGCGCGGAAATCGAGTTCAAGGTTCAGGGAAGCGATGAGCGCCTCAGGGTTTTCACGACGCGCGCGGACACGCTTTTCGGCGTGACGTTCCTCGTCGTCGCGCCCGAGCACCCGATCGTGGCGAAATGCGCGCAGAAGCTCCCGGAGGCCGGGCGGAAGAGGGTGACGGAGTTCGTGGTGAAGTGCCGCGCGCAGAAGGCGATGCAGCGGACGGCGGCCGGAGACAAGGAGGGAGTGCCGCTCGGGGCGCACGTGATCCATCCGCTCACCGGCGAGCCCGTCGCGCTCTGGACGGCGGACTACGCGCTCATGGACTTCGGCACCGGCGCGGTCATGGGCGTCCCCGCCCACGACCAGCGCGATTTCCTGTTCGCGAAGAAATACGGCTTCCCGGTCAGGGTCGTGATCCAGCCGAAGGGCGCGGCGCTCGATCCCGCGACGATGGAGAAGGCCTTCGAGGAGGACGGGGTGCAGGTTCACTCGGGGGAATTCGACAACCTGCCGAACGATTTCGGGCGTTCGAAGATCGTGGAAGCGCTCGAGGCCCGCGAACTCGGCCGGCCGACCGTGACGTACCGGCTCCGCGACTGGCTCATTTCGCGGCAGCGGTACTGGGGGGCGCCGATCCCCGTGATCTACTGCGCGAACTGCGGCGTCGTTCCGGTGCCGGAGAGCGAGCTCCCGGTGATCCTTCCGGACGCGGCGGATTTCAAGCCCAGGGGGCAGTCGCCGCTCGCGGCGGTGCACGATTTCGTCCACACGATCTGCCCGAAGTGCGAGGACCCGGCGCGGCGCGAGACGGACACGATGGACACGTTCGTGGACTCGGCCTGGTACTTCCTCCGGTTCATCGCCGCGCGGAACGAGGAGAAGATCTTCGAGAGCGACGAGGTCAACCACTGGCTCCCGGTGGACCAGTACATCGGCGGCGCGGAGCGCGCGACGAAGCACCTCATCTACGCGCGGTTCGTCACGAAGTTCCTCTACGACATCGAGCTGGTGAACTTCGAGGAGCCGTTCAGCCGGCTGTTCGCGCAGGGGCTCATCTGCGCCGATGCGCACAAGTGCCCGGAGCACGGGTGGGTGCCCGAGACCGAGGTGAGCGCGGGGAAGCACTCCTGCGGGCAGGCGGTCCTCACCGAGCTCCACAAGATGTCGAAGTCGAAGAAGAACGGGATGGCTCCCGAGCCGCTCATCGAGCAGTACGGCGCCGACACCGTCCGCCTCTATACCCTGTTCATCGGCCCACCGGAACGGGACGCGGTCTGGGCGACGAAGGACATCATCGGCGCCCACAGGTTCCTCTTCCGGGTATGGGAGACCGTGCAGGAAGCGCTTCCCAGGCTCTCCGGCGTTCCAGCGAAGCCTGAGGGGCTCGATTCGGCGCCGGAGGACGTGAAGGCGATTCATCGGAAGGTACACCAGACGATCCGGAAGGTGACGGAGGAGATCGAGGGCGGGTTCAAGTTCAACACGGCGGTGGCGGCGGTGATGGAGCTCGTGAACGAGATCAAGAAGGTGAAGTCGTTCGAAACCGCTGGTCCGCAAGGACTTGCGGCGCAGCGTGAGGCCCTCGAAACCCTGGTCCTCCTGCTGGCGCCCTTCGCCCCCCACATTTCCGAAGAGCTCTGGGAGCAGCTCGGACACGGCGAATCCGTCTTCGAGCATGCCTGGCCCACGTTCGACGCGGGGGCGTGCGTGGAGGAGGAGATCGAGATCCCGGTGCAGGTGAACGGAAAGGTCCGGAGCCGCGTCCGCATCCCGGCGGGCGCCCCGGACTCCGAGGCGCGGGAGAAGGCGCTGGCCGACCCCAAGGTGGCGGAGGCGCTGGGGGGGAAGCCTCCGCGGAACGTCATCGTCGTGCCGCGGCGGCTGGTCAACGTCGTCGTCTAGGCCGGGGAACCGCTTTAAGTTCTTTACGTTGCGGATGCCCCCCTTCTACCCCCTATTTTCTTGACCTAAGTTTCGTCCACGGCTAGTCTTCCCGGTCCTTCAACCCACGAAAACCAATCGCGCCCGAAATCTTTTCAAGGGAGGTCAGGATGCGCAAATTCGTACTTCTGGCAGCGGCGGGCCTGATGGCCGGCTGCGGACTGATCCCGTCCGACGACGGGGGTGGCGGCGGCGGCGGCGGCGGCGGCGGGGTCGACCCGACGTCGTTCACCAAGGTTTACGCCAACCAGTACTCGTACTTCGACGTTTCTGCCCTGAAGGAGGGCGACTGGGTCGAATACGAGAGCAAGTCCAAGGCCCCGGGCGGCGGCGGCGACAACGTGAGCAAGACCCGGTACGCCTGCGTGAAGATCGACTCCCTGGTCTGGCTTGAGTTCAACGCGGCCGGCGCCGAGGGCTGGTATGTCCTCGTCGGGATCGACAAGTCGGACCGGAGCGTCAAGAAGGCCTACATGGGGGAGAAGGACAAGGAAGCCAAGGAGATCAAGGTCGAGCCCGCCCCCGCGACCGGCACCGCCGGCACCACGAACTACAAGACGCGCGGCACGGGCAAAGTCTCCAAAGACTCCGTGACGGTCAAGGGCACGGCCTTCGACTGCGAAAAGACCGAAATCACCTCGACCACGACCATCGACGGCAAGGACTACAGCTCCAAGAGCGCCTCCTGGGTCTGCGAGAAGGTCCCCTTCCGCTACTACTGGGACGAGAAGGCCAACAACACGACGAACAACGCCGACTTCAAGTGGGAAGGCAAGCCCTCCGTGAAAGGCGGCTCGGTCAAGACCTGGTCTGAGAGCAGCGGCACGGTCTCCGAGACGAATCTGACGGCCTGGGGGAACGACGCCAAGATGTCCGTGAAACTGCCCGCTCCGAAATAGGTACAATCCCGGGGAAATCCGGACGGACAGGTCCGCCCGGGTTTTAACATCCCAGGGGGAAAACTTTAGGGAGTGAACGCAATGCGCAAGACGACCGTGGTGTTCGGTCTGGCCCTCGTGGCGATGTGTTCGATCACGGCCCAGGCCCAGATGCCCGACCCGACCGTGTCCGACATGCAGATGTCCATGTACGACATCGGCGCCCTCAAGGCGGGCGACTGGGTCGAGTACGAGTCCGAAGCCTACGGGCAGAAGTACTCGCTGAAGTACGCCTGCGTCGGCATCGAAGGCGACACCGTGTGGATCGAGTACTCCGACGCCGGCCTCGCCATGATGCACAAGGGCACGGCCATCCTCGTCGCCGTCAACAAGACCGACCGCAAGGTCACGAAGGCCTACTGGGGCAAGCCGGGCGAGAAGGGCAAGGAACTGAAGGTCGCCGAGACCCCCAAGGGCGACGGGTCCAAACCCGCCGAAGCGCCCAAGGTGACCGGCACCTGCAAGATCAGCAGCGACAAGTGCTCCGCCGCCGGCAAGGACTTCGACTGCGAGAAGATGGCGATGGAGACGTCCGTGATGATGAGCGGTACCGAGTACAAGTCGAAGACCACGATGTGGAAGAGCGACGCGGTGCCGTTCGGCTACTACATGGACGACAAGGGCGACTGGAAGAAGGCGATGGGCGACATCAAGATGGAAGGCGAAGCCAAGTGCAAGGGCGGGCTCGTGAAGATGGAGTCCGAGATGTCGGGCATGAAGAGCGTTCAGATCCTCAAGGGGATCGGCACGGACGCGAAGCAGACGATCCAGAAGTAGGCCTGAAGAACCAGGGGACCCGCCTTCGCGAGGAGGCGGGTCTTTTTTTGTCGACGCGTCGTGTAGGATGGCCGTAAACCCGTCCCGCGGAGCCCCCGTGAAGCGCGCTTCCCTGTTCGCCCTTATCGCCGCCCTGACGGTTCTCCCGCGGACCGCGCGTTCGGAGGACCCGCGGCCGGCTCTGCCGGCGGTCTGGGAGTCGGAGATGGCGGACTGCGACATCGGCGCGCTGGCGGCCGGGGACTGGGCGGAGTACGAGCTGGCGGGACCGATGTGGATCGCGCCTGCGGCCGGAAAGAAGCCCTCGCGGCGCCTGGCGTGCGTGGCGGCGGACGAGGAGGGGGTCTGGGTCGAGGTGACGCACCGGAACGTGTCGCCGGCGACCGAGGGGCTGGTCCTGGCGCTGAGGGTCAGGCGCGCGGACCGCAAGGTGACGCGGGCGGTCTGGGCGAAGCCCGGCGAGGCGGGAACGGAGGCGGAGGTGAAGCCCGGGGCTCCCGGCGAGGGGGTGCCGCCGCCGGGCGGGCCGCCGAAAGTCACCGGAACGGGAACGGCGGCGAAGGAAAAGCTCAAGGCGGGCACGACGGCGCTCGATTGCGAGAAGGTCGAACTCGAGACGGTCATCGAGACGAGCTGCTGCGAAATCCGGACGCGAACGACCACGTGGGTCAGCGAAAAGGTGCCGTTCGTGCCGTGGGTCGACGACCCGCCGCGGGTGTCCGGAATCCCGGCGCAGATCGAATGGAAGTCGAAGCCGGCGGTGAAGGGCGGGCTGGTGAAGCGGTCCGTGTTCCGGGAGAACCAGACGACGACGGTGACGCTCGTGAGATGGGGGCGGGACGCAAAGGGGGCTGTAAAGCTCCCGCCCCGGTAGGAGTGGACTACCGGAGCACGGCCCGCGCTTCCTCGATCCGGGCCCGGAGCGCGGCGTCTTCCGTCTCACGGACGCTCTCGGGGAAGGCGAGCACCGTCCCGCCCGCGCGCACTTTTCCCTCCAGGAAGCGGTCGCCGAGAGCGACCCATTTGCCGAGCGCCTCTTTCGCGCGCGCGGACCCGGGGAATTCGCGGGCGAGATTCGCGGCGGGCTCGAGCGAGTCGAACAGGCGCGCCGCCTCGCCGGGGCGGGCGTACTCGCGGGTCTCGTTTCCCAGGGTCTTCAGGATCTCCTCGCGCTCCTCCTCCGAAATCCCTTTCCCGAACCGCGCGCGCTGCCGCTCCTCGGCGGGGAGGACCCAGGCGCCGTCCGTTTCGCGGAGATCCGCCAGCATCCCGGCCAGGGCGCCGGCGAACGCGTCGGCTTCCTCCGCGGTCAGGCGCTCGCGGGCGAACCGCGCCGGGGCGGCCGAGAGCATGGCCAGCAGCTCCTTCCGGGCGGACCAGTGGATCTTCGCCTCCTCTGAAGTCTCCGCGACGAGCTGGTCCCAGGTAAGGCCGGTGTGGTAGCGGATTTCGATGTTGTGCGCGGCGGTGGGCTCCAGGTTCTCGAACGTCCATTCCACCGAATCGCCCTTGTGGACCGCGCCCGCGACCGGCCCGAGGGCCGTCACGTGGTCCGTGGACAGCTCGCCGGCGCACCGGAGCGTCACCGTGACGCGGCCGATAGGGTTCTTCCAGCGCGCCCCGGTCTCGAGGACGTAGCCGGCGGAGCGGTGGAGGTTGTAGCTGAAGAGTCTGAGCCTGTATCTGACGGCGTGGGTGCGCGTGGCGCCGGCGGGGAACGAGGCGTTCCAGACGTACCAGTAGTCGTGGCGGCCGCTCTCGTCGTACCGGTCGGCGTCCTTTTCGGTCACCGGCCGGGCCTGCCCGCCGAACCGGTCGACGAGCCGCGCCTCGACGCGCTCCCCGTCGATCGTGGCCGAGAAACCCCGCATGTTCTTCACCGGGCCGATCGGAAATCCCTCCTCGAACGTCGCCTCCGCGCCCGGGTTCTTCATGTGGAAAACCGCCTCCACCTCGAGCTCGTCAGTCCATTTCTTCTTCCGGTCGCGGCGGAGGGTGAGCGCGACTTCCTCCGCCTCCATCTCCACGTCGATCCCGGCCATGTCCCCCGTGGCCTCGATCCCGGGCGCCTCGGTGCGGGGTTTGGGGCCGATGTCGGCGGCGGCCGGAAGCGCGGCGAGCGCGAGGAGGAGCAGGGCGGCGGACCGAGTGCGATTCACGCTCCCAGTTTACCTCGTCGCGACGCTATGCTGTGAACCATGCGCCGGCCGGTTCCCCTCCTCGTCGCCCTCCTCGTCCTGATCCCGGCGATCGCGTCTCCCATGGCGATGGCGGTCTTTCTCGTCGCGACCGACGAGGAGCCCGAGGAATTCGCATTTCCGACGCCCGCGGTTCCTTCCGTCGACGAGGGAGACCTGGAAGCCTACGACGTCGCTTCCCTGGTCCCCGGACAGTGGGTCGAATACGAAATCGTGAGCGCCTCGCAGATGACCGACTCGTCCCGGGTACGGACGAGGTTGTCGTGCGTCGGTCTGGAAGGGGACACGGTCTGGATCGAGCAGGTGGACTATTTGCTGGCGCGGCTCTACCCGGGCACGGTGCTGCTGTGTTCGGTCGACCGGACGAGCGGGCGGATCCTGCGGGCATGGTGGGGGCGTCCCGGGGGAGCGGGGGTGGAGGTGCGCGTCCGGCCGAGGCCGAGCGGAGGGCCTGTCGCGACAACGAGCCGGTGGGGGGATGCGACGCCGGAGACGATCCTCCACGCCCGCGGGGAGCTGAGTTGCGAGCTCGTGCGCGTGCTCGAACGGCCGGACTACCTGCCGGGGATGTCTTCCAGGACGATGACGTGGATGTGCGCCGAGGTGCCGTTCCGCAGGCGGTCGATCCAGGGCGCCGGGGACGGCGACATCCGCTGGGAACATCCGCGGACGATCCAGGGCGGCGTCGCGCGCGAGTACTTCTCCGGGCTCACGGTCCGCATGGCGACGAAGGTCGTGGCCTGGGGCGCGGATGCCCGGCCGACGCTGGACGTCAAAATCCCAGATCGACCCCCAGAACCACGTTGAACCCGGCCTCGTTCACGCCGCTGTCGTGATAGCGGTGGTCGACGTCCAGGATGTTCTCGAGAGACAGGGTCGCCTTGAAACTGGCGCACGGCCTCCACCCGGCACGGGCGTTCGCCGTGGTCCAGCCGGGCGTGCCGCCCGCGGGTATCCGGTCGCTCGTCCTGTCGTCCGCATTGAGGCGATCCTGCGTCCGCGCGCTCTCGCCCCAGATCTCGAAGAACCACAGGTCCTCCTCGTAGCGGAACCCATACGTCGCCATCGTGGGCGGCATCCGACGGATGACCTGGTCCCGATCGTCGTCGTGCCCGACGATGTACGTGAACGTGAAGAAGGGACGGAAATGCGGCAGGACCTCCCATTCCAGGTCTGCCTCCACACCGTAGATGTGCGCTCTGTCGGAGTTCGCGCGTGCCTTGAAGGGCTTCCCGGAGGTGGACGTCGCCGATCCGCCGAACGTGACGTCCTGCCGGGTGATCAGGCCCCGGATCTCCGAGTAGAAGCCGAAGACGGAGCCCTTCCACTTCTCATCACCGCCCTTGAATCCCGCCTCGTACTGCACGAGCCGCTCGGGTCCGATCCCGCGATTGGGGACGTCGAAGGACGAACTGGTCTCCTGAAAGGCGCTGTAATCGTCGATGTTCGGCGCGCGGAATCCGCGGCTGACGCCGGCGACGAAGCGGATCTCCGTGATCTCGATCGGGAGCTTCACGCTTCCGTGCAGGTCCCAGGAAAGATCGTGAAAGGTCTTTTCGAGCCCGTCGAGAGCGACGTCATCCGTCGGAACGGGGTCGAGCTCGCCGATGTCCACCTTGACGTAGGTCCCGCGGAGGCCGGCGGTGAGCAGGAGCCAGTCCGACGGCTTGAACTCCTCCTGCACGAAGACGCCCAGCATGCGGTACTGGGAGTCGTCGGCAAACGTGCCGCGGGGCGGGGGTGTGCCCGCCAGCGTCTGCGTCGCCTGGTCGCGCCTCTCCGTGTCCGAGTTGATCCAGTCGTTCGTAAAATCCAGTCCGTAAGTCAGCGTGTGGCCCTCGAGAGGCTTGCTCGCAAATACGGCCGACAGGCCCGCGGAGAGCACGGAGTCCTCGTCGCGCTGAAGAACCGTCGAGCCTTTCTTCCGGATGTGGCGCAGCTCGGACTGGTGATCGGCACTGACGGTGATCTCGGCCGCGTCCAGCCAGCCGCCGAGCTTCTCCGCGCGGAGCTTGAGGTAGTGGAGTTCGTGCCGCTGGAACCGGGAGTGGAACTTGTCGTTGGAGTCGCTGCCGGTCCCCCGGTACCCGCGAAACAGCTTGTCGGAGCGCGGAACGTCGTTCAGATACGCGACGAGCGTCGCATAGCTGAGCACGACCTTCTCCGACAGCGCGAGATCCAGGTGGATATCCGCGTCGTATTCGTCGTACCCGGTGAACGGCTGCCTTCCCACGTGATCGCCGCTTCGCAGGTCGTCGAACCATTTGAGCGACGACCCGAGATACCATCCGAAACTCCCGGCGTTGCCCTCGGTTTCGGCACGGAACTGGAACGATTCGTCGGCGGTGGCGGCTCGCGTCTTCAGACGCAGATGAGCATCCCACGGGTCGTCGAAGACGTCGCGCCGGCGAGTAAAAAGCGCGATCGTGCCGCCAAGCGCGTCGGAACCGTACAGAACGGAGCCGGGACCGCGCACCACCTCTATGCGGCTG
The DNA here is from genome assembly GCA_016190145.1 of Planctomycetota bacterium. GTDB lineage: Bacteria > Planctomycetota > MHYJ01 > WSZJ01 > WSZJ01 > WSZJ01. The sequence continues at coordinate 28,181 of JACPRD010000152.1, forward strand.
ATGACGAACGGATCCACCGTGTTCAGGTACTGGTTCGGACCCGCGCGGAAGATGGAGTTGGTCATGCGGACGCCGTCCACCAGCAGGAGCACCTGCTGGCCGATGAGCCCCCGGATCTGCGGCGAGCCGGCCCCATGGGCCGTCTTCTGCACCATGACGCCGGGCTGGCCGTGGAGCGCCTCCGGGACGCTGCGGGGATTCTCGCGCCAGAGACGGCGTTCGTTGATCAGGCCCGTGGCGCGCGGGATCTGGAGGTCGCTTCGCTTGAGGCGCGTCGCGGAGACGATCATGTCGCCCTCGCTCTCCCCGGCCGCGGGCTCGATGAGGTCGCCGCCTTCGGGAGCGCCGCCGGGCGGTGGTTCCGTTTCCTGCGAGAAGCCGGGCGAGATAAGCAGAAGAACGACCGAGACGGCGAAGACGAATCTCATCCGGCGGATCTCCCCTGTTGGCGCTCGAAGCGAGCCAAGCAAGGCGCGTGCCTTCTCGGGACGGGCCATCAGGAGGTTGACGGGCCCTCACCTGACCAGCGCGTGATCACCCGGGGCTGCGTCTTGATCAGTCCGTGAGCCGGAACGTCACCGGCATCCGCACGCGAGCCGCGACCGCGATGCCGCCCTTGCGCGCGGGCTCGAACGTCCAGGTCCGGGCGGCCTCGAGCGCGGCCTCGTCAAGCGCCTGATGTCCGCTCGATTTCGCGAGGCGCGCCTCCGCAACCTCTCCCCGATCGGTCACAAGCAGCTCGATGGAAGCGGTGCCCTCCCAGCCCTCCTCGCGCGCGAGGCGCGGGTACTCCGGAGTCTTCCCTCCGGACCGCCGGCCGATCCCCGAACCCCCGCCTTCGCCCGCTTCCCCTCCGCCCGCACTGCCGCCGCCGGAGCCCGCCCCGGCGTCGCCTTCGGCGGCGGGATCCCAGGCGAGGCCCCAGCCGCGCCGCCCGGATCGCGCTTCACACGGGCGACTCCGGCCCGGAGGAGACGGAAGGCGGCAGGCCATGTCGTCAGGCGCGGTCTCGCGGCCCGGAACGGACGGGCCGCCTCCGAGGTCCCACGCCGCAGCGTCGAACGGCGGAAGTTCGGCGACGTCGATATCGGAAGCGGCGGGCGCGCCGAATTCCGGACGCTCGCCGCCGAACGCTTCGCGCCCCGGGGCCGTGGCGGAGGGTGCGGCGCCGGATGGGCCGCCTAGCGCGAGACGGACCGGTGCAGTCGCTTCCGGGGAAGGGAGGACACGCGCGGCCAGTGTCGCCGTCCCCGCGGCGGCCGCGAGGATCCCGGCGTGAAGAGCCGCCGAAGCCAGCCAGGAGCGGATCAGAGCGCCCCTTTCTGCGCCTCGATGTGCTCGAGGAACGCCTTGCAGACGCCGGAGCGCGTGCGCTCGCTGGAGACGACGAGCGTGAGAGCGCGCGTCAGGTCCACGCCTTTCACGCGCACGGCCGCGAGAACGCCCGCGGCGAGTTCGGTCACGATGGCGCGCCGCGAAACGATGGACACGCCCAGCCCGGCCTTCACGGATTCCTTCGCCTCCTCGGTCGAATCCACCTCGACGGAGACGTTCAGCGGGCCCGCTCCCGCCTCCGCAAGCTGCCTCTCCATCGTCTCGCGCGTGCCGCTTCCCCGCTCCCGCATCACGAAGGGTTCGGAAGCGAGGTCAGCGGGGTCGAGGGTTTTCTTGCGCGCCCAGGCGTGTGAGGGGGGGCAGATGACGACGAGTTCGTCGGTGGCGATTTCGGAGGCATCGACGCCGCGCTGGCGGACCTTGGTGCCGACGATGCCGGCTTCGATGGCGCCCTGGACGAGCGATTCGAGGATTTCCGCCGAATCTCCGGTACGGATCGTGACGCGCACGTCGCGGTGAGTCTCGCGGAACGACTTCACGAGGGCGGGAAGGAGGTACGTTCCGGGGATGGTGCTGCCGCCGATGGACAGTTCGCCGCGCACGGCGCCCTTGAGGTCGTCGAGCGCCCGCACCGCTTCTTTCTGCATCGAGAGCATTTTCTGCGCGTATCCGTAGAAGACCTGCCCGGCGCGCGTCAGCGTGACGGCTCCGCGCACGCGGTCGAACAGGCGCGTTCCCAGGGTCCGTTCGAGCGCCGCCATGTGCTCGCTGACCGTCGGTTGCGACAGGAAGACCGCGTTGGCCGCCTTCGAGAACGAATGCTGATCCGCCACCTGGCAGAAGACCTCGATCTGACGCAGGCTGAAATCCGGGCGCGCCCCCTTGGTCACTTTTTCTTCCCCGTCGGCTTCATCGCCGGCGAACGGTAAGGCTCGGTCAGGGACTTCCATTCCCAGACGTCGTTTTCGCCGGAGGTGAACTTCAGGTCCATCGTGTAGTTCCACTCGTCCTGGTTGGGGACTTCGAGGACGACGATTTCGACGACCTGGCTGTCGGGGTCGTAGCCCTGGTCGGCGGGTTTGGCGTTGGCCACGGTGAACTTCCGCGAGTCCTTGCTCCAGGCGAACTTCTCGAGCTTGATCCGCCCGAACACGTCCTTCTTCGCGGGCGCCTTGAACGTGAACTCGATCATTCCGTCCTGGGCGACCCGGTCGGTCTTCCCGTTCTTGTCGGTGAGCTGGAACGTCAGCACGAGGAACGCCCCGCGGAACTTCGCCTGCCTTCCCTTCCCCACCCAGTCCCCCGGGATCCACCGCGCGCCCTTGCACTCGATCATCTGGGCGTTCGATCGGATTTTCGGCTCCTCGGGCGGTTTCACCGCCGGGCCCGGATCCTTCGGGTCCACGGAGGGCGGCGGATCCGGCTCGGGATCCCGCCCCGGATCGATCGTCTTCGGATCGGGCGGCGGATCCGCGCGCGCGATCTCCTCGTCTTCCTCGTACGCCGTCGTGTACCGGTAGTCGTCGAAATCCGGCGGGTTTTTGAGCGTGCTTGAGAACGGCGCCATTTCGTCCGGGTCGAGCGCGCGCTCCGGCGTCGCCAGTACCTCGCGCACCTCCTGGCCGTTCAAAAGGAGCGCGATCTTCACCACCACGTTGCGGACCCCGACCGGCTTGCCGTTCCGGACGCGTCCCGACACCCGGATCGACCGGTCCGCCCGCTCCTCGAACCGGAATCCCGCCGCCTCCACCTCCGCGTCGCCCGTGAACTCCCCCTCCGGCAGGCTCCGCTCCTCCGCCGACGACTCCACGATGTCGGCCCGCGCGTGCGCGTACTCCGGCACGTCCCGCACCGTCGACTCCAGCGCGACTTCCTTGCCGTACTCGAACGCCGCCTTGAAATCGCACACTGCCTCGCGCACAAGGTTCTGGTCGGGGTCGTAGAATTTGAACCGCACCCGGGCGAGACTCGAGGGAATCTCGCCGGCGTTCTTCGCCTTCAGACTGACCTTCACGTCCTTCTCCAGACGGTCGAACTTCAGGCCGTAAACCTCGATGTAGGACACGCCGGGAAGCGCCGTCGTGCGTTCGGCGAGCGGGGGATTGAACAGATCGCGGCCGAGGAAGCGGGTTTTCAGCTCCTTGCCGCCGAAGAAGCAGGTCGTTTCGATCGTGTAGGAGGTGAAGAAGGGGCACCTGGGGATTTCGAAGCTCACGCGCGACTCGGCGCCGCCGGCGAGCATTTCGATTTCGACCGCCTTGGAGCGGGCGACCTCGCGCGCGCCGTCCAGGCACACCATGCTCATGTTGAGCGCGGTGACCGGGGTGCCGGCGGAGTTCTTGACGACGGAGTCCGCCCACACCTTCTTCTCGATGCGCGTGCGCGCGATCGAGAACTCGGCGAAGGAAATGGGCGCCTCTTCCGCGGCGGCGATCGCCGGGAGGAGGAGGGCAAGGACGGGCAGGAGGCGTTTCATGGCGTCACCTGAAATCTGATCGGCCGGTTCGGCCCCCCATTCTAGGACGGAGGACCCCCGGCACCATTACACTTCTGAACGCGCCCCCTTGCCCACCGGCTGCTCGACGTGCGCCCTCTCGACATACTCCATGAGGGCGGCGAACTGCTTGAAGAAGTCGTGTTCCTTGACCTGCCAGGGGGACTTGAAGAAGCAGGCGAGCTGCTTCTGCGCGCCCGACTCGCCGCGCCGGGCCGCGAAGTCGATGAGGCGGACGAGGTCGAGCACCAGCGGCGCCGCGAGCGCGGAGTCGCACCCCTGCCACGTGAACTGCATCGTCATCCGGGTGCCCAGGAATCCCTCGAAATGGATGAAGTCCCACGCGGTCTTCCAGTCGCCGAGCGACGGACAGTAGTCGATCGAGACGTGCGAGTGCAGGCTCTCGTCCTTCACGAGCTGCTTGAGCGCCTCCTCCTTGTCCCGGATCTTCGACTTGTTCGCGCCGGGCTGCCGCAGGACGAGCCCGTCCCGGTTCCCGAGGATGTTATGGGACTCCCAGGCCAGCAGCCGCAGGTTGCGCGCCAGGAACATCGGCGCAAGGGCCGTCTTCACCAGCGTCTCCCCGGTCTTCCCGTCTTTCCCGGCATGAGGGACCCCCCGGATCACCGCCAGCTCCTCGAGCGCCGGGATCGACGACCCGAACGACGGCGTGAAGTTCACGAACGGACAGCCGAGGTCGAGCGCGGAATAGGCGTAGAGCACCGAAGCGCAGAGCAGCTTCCGCCGGTCCTCCACGATCAGCCGCGCGAACTCCTTGAGCGACTGGTACTCGCGCGGCATCTCGGGCGCGGCCTCCGTCGACGCCAGGTTGACGACCACCACGCGCTGCAGCCGGTGACGCTCCCGGAACGCCTTGATCTGCCGCTGGATCTCCGCCACGACCTCGCTCGCGGTGCGCCCGTTCTCGATCCCCCGGTCGCCCGCCATCCCCGAAACTTCCTCCCCGCAGTTGAGCGAACACCCGGCCGTCACGTCCCGGCTGATCTCCAGCAGCTCCGCCCGCAGGGCGTCGATCATCTCGTGCGAGACGATCCCCGGATCGCGCCGGACTTCCTCCGCCGCCCCCAGCATGTCCGTCGCCCGCACGTCGCACCCGCCGAATACCAGGTCCTGGATCGGCACGACGTCCAGCTCCTGAATCGCCGGCAGCTCGCTCACGAGCCCGGTCCGCGAAGCGATCCCCTTCTTGATCGCCTCCGCACCCACGACCGCGCACGTCGCCACGCTTCCGTACGCCCCGACGATCCAGATCCCGGTCTTCATGGTGCCTCCCTTACTTCAGATACTTCGCCGCATGGTTCAACGCCATCAGGCTGTAGCACGCCGGCAACGGCTGCACGTCCTCCATCCACTTCGGATCCCCCTTCCACGTCCCGTCCTCGCCCTGAAGGGCCGCCAGCTTCGCCGTCAGCTCCTCAGCCCACAGGTGCTTCTCGCCCTCCGCATCCTTGAGCTCCGCCTGCCCCCCGGCGTCGAGCGCGCTCGCGAACACGTGGTAGTAGTAGTAGAGCCCCTTCACACCCATGTTCGGGTTCTCGTCCAGCGTGTAGTGCTTCGCGATCCAGCCGAGCGCCAACTTCACCCGCGGATCGTCCGCGCCCAGCCCCGCGTAGATCATCGAGCGGTAGCCCGCGTAGGTCATCGAGCCGTAGGAACGGAAGATCTGCTTGCCGTTAGGAAGCGTCTCCCTCTCAGCCTTGCTCTCGCCGGGGCGGTAGAAGAAGCCGCCGTCGTCGCCGACGACGACGTTCATCTTGTCGAAGCCCGGGCCGTCGTTCGACTCGCTGCGGTTCTGGCAGCGCTCCACGAACTTCACGGCGCGCTTCCAGACGTCGCTGTCTTTCGGCACGCCGGCGCTCTCGAGCGCCTCGAGCATGTAGGCGGTGTTGGACAGGTCGCCCCGCGGCTGGTTGTTCTTCTCGTCGTAACCGGCGCCGCCGAAGTTCGGATCGTCGGGGCCGGCCTTCTGGGAGCCGCCCTCCTGGTACTGGAAGTTCGTGAGCCAGGTCGCGCCCTTTTTGATCGCGTCGGCGTACTTCGCGGAGTCGGCTTTCGCGAGCGCCATCACCGCGATGGCCGTCTTGTAGTTGGTCAGAAGAGGGACGCTCCCTTCATTGTGCATCTTCCCGTCGGCCGCCTGGTTCTTGAGGAGGTACTCGCACCCTTTCGCGATCGCCGCTTCGTAGGCCTTCCGCAGGTCCGCGGGTCCGCCCGCGAGCGCGGCCACGGCGAGGCCTGTGGCGGCGACGTCCCCGTTCTTGCCGTCGAAGGTCCACGCGCCTTCGGCCGTCTGGGCGGCGGAGAGGGCTTTCGCGCCCTTCTCCCACGTTTTCATGAGGTCGTCCTTCGCTCCGGCGCAGGCGAAGCCGGCGGAGAGCAAAGTGGCGGCGGTCGCGAGGATCCAGCGGTTCATCGTCTTTCCTCCGAGAAATAGTGGGTCACGGCGGCGTCGTACTCCGCCGGCCAGGTCGCCTTCTGAAGCGCGACCGGATCGGCGGGGACGATGGCCTGGAAGGCGGGAGGAGGAGTATCGGGAAGGGCCGGAGGCGCGTCAACGGCGCCGGTGCCGGCGCGCGAGGGGCCTTCGGACGACCCGGTGGCGGCGGCCAGGCGGGCGCCGCCGGCGTCGAGGCGGTCGGCGAGGCGCTCGAGCGAGCGCGCGGCCTCGGGGTCGACGGCGCGGAGCGCGGCGATCGTGGCGCGCAGCTCCGCCGCGGCGCGCGCGATGTCGGCGGCCGCCCGGCCCGCGTCCCCGTCCTTCAGCTCGCCCGCCAGCGCCGCGGCGTGCTTCGCGGCCTCGATCGCCTCGGGGGAGCCGGTCTGGCGGGCGGCGTCCAGCGCCTCGGCGGCGCTGCGGGCGAGGCGGTCGGCCTCTTCCGCCACGATCCGCGGAGCCTGGGCGCGCGGCGCCGCAGCCGGATTCCCCGCGGGTGCGGCCAGCGCGAGAAGGCTGAGGGCGGCGCCCGCGAGCGCCGCCAGCGCGTCCCGCCGACGGAAGGTCCAGGGGAAGTCGGCGCGGCGAAGCGCCCCGACGCCGTCGGCGACGAGGCGCGTCTCGAGTTCGCCCCGCGCGCCGCGCGCGTCGACTTCGAAGGCGGTCGCGACGCGGTCGCCGGCGGCGGTCGCGCGGTCCAGCGCGACGGCGGCGTCCGCCAGCGAGACCCGCGCGAGCGCGCCGGCCGCGGCGCCCGCCGCCGCCCCCGCCGCGAGGCACGCGAGCGCGAGCCACGAAGGCGCGCCCCACTCCGCCGCGAGCGCAAGCGCCGCCGCTGGAACGGCTCCCGCCGCGGCTCCCAGCACGGCGCGGCGCGCGGACAGCCGTCCGTGAAGACGGTCCCGCGCCTCGCCCACCGCCCGCGCCAGCCTCCGGTTCACTTCTTCTCCCCGTCCCCGGGCACCGGGTCCGCACCCTTCTTGTCCGGCACCACCTCCTCGATCTCCTTCCACTTCCCCTCGATCAGCTTCTGGTACTCCCGGTCCGATTCTTCCTCGATTTTCTTCATCTCCGCGAGGAGGGCTTCCTCAGGGACTTCGATGGAAACGACGACCCGGGTGCCGCGGGGAGGCAGAAGTTCGAAGTTCGGGTGGAAGACGCGGTCGTCGCCGCCGGCGGTCATGGGGTTGTCGAGGACGGTCGTGGGGTCGTGGAGCGTCGAGATGAGCGTCCTGTCGCGGTTGGCCATGTAGATGGTCTCGCCGGTTTTCTCGCCGGTGTCCGGGTCCATGCGCTCCCAGCGCTCGCTTCCCGCGAACACCCAGCCCGCGCGCGGCATCGTGCGCTTGTCCTCGGGCGGGCCGTAAGTCAGGAGGTCCTCGGCGCGCACGCGGTGTTTCCTGCCGTCGATCTCCCAGGAGATCCAGACGGCGACGCGGTCGCCGGCCGGCTTCGCGGGATCGCCGAGGTGCGCCGGGCCTTTCTGGCCGGGGAATTCCGACTTGTCGCGCAGGCCGAGGATGAGGAGGGCGAAGTGGACGTCCTGGGGGACGCACTGGACGGAGATGACGGCTTCGTGTTCTTTGCCGCCGGTGGCGCAGACGAAGAGTTCGATGGGGGCGCGTGTGGGGTAGACGGCGATGCCTTCGAGTTCGACGCGTTTTTCATCGACGAATGCGCGTCCGCCGCCGGGGAGGGCGACGACTTTGGAGTCGGCGGGTTCTTTGGAAGGGGGTTCGGCGGGGGTTTCGGCGCGGGCGAGGGACAGTGTGAGGAGGGCGATGGGGAGGAATCTCATGTTCGGGGTCTCGTGGATTGGGGAGTCAGGCGATCGGGGTTCGGCGTTCGGCGTTCGGAGTTGGGAGATAGGAGGTAGGGGGGTACGGTCCTGAAAACGAGTTCTAGGGAGCGAGGTTCTGAGGAAGGAGGAGAGCAAAGGCCGCGCCAGCAACCACAGCATTGTAAATTCGTAAGTCAATATATATCAATATGTTATGTTGTTGCAAAACGACATATATCATATTGATATACAATACTGGTCAATTAGTGACCACCCCGCTTCGCGGGCGCCACCTTTCGTCGAATGAGCGCATGGTCCAATCCCATCTGCGTCAGTACCTTCCCCACCACGAAATCCACGAGGTCCTCCACGGTCTTCGGCAAATGGTAGAAACCGGGCATCGCGGGCAATAGACACGCCCCCGCCCGCGCGAGCTTCAACATGTTCTCGAGCAGAATCGCCGACATCGGCGTCTCCCGCACGACCAGGATCAGGTTCCGCCGCTCCTTCAACATCACCTCGGCCGCACGCTCGATCAGGTTCCGCGAAATCCCCGAGGCGATCCCCCCCAGCGTCCCCGCCGTGCAGGGAATCACCACCATCGCGTCCACCCGGTACGAACCGCTCGCGATCCCGGCCCCGATGTCCTTGCAGTGCTCGTACCGGAATCCGCGCGCGGCCCCCCCCACCAGCCCGCGGATCACCCCCGCCCCGTCTTCGAGATCCACCTCGACGCCGAGCTCCTCGCGCATCACCTGCGCCCCCGCGTCGCTCATCACGAGGTGCACCCGCGCCTCCAGCCCGGCCAGCACTCGGCACAGCCGCCGCGCGTAAAGAATCCCGCTCGCGCCCGTGACCGCCACCGTGTAGACGCGCTTCGCCAGGTTCCCTACTCCAATGTCTCAACCTGGTCGACCGGGGCGATCACCTCGGGCCCCAGCAGCTGCTCCGTCACCCCGGGCGCGAGTACCCCCGGCCGCGGCCGCGGCCCCGCCGCCTGGTACACGAACCACCGCTCGTAACGCTCCAGCTCCTCCGCATTGTCGAAAATGATCTCGTGAAGCTCCGCGCCGTGCAGGTAGTCCTTCGCAATCCTCGTGTACAGCACCCGAGGCAGCTTCCCCCACAGCTCGAGCACCAGCGTCCGGAAATTCTCGACCGACGTCTTCTTCACCCGCGGCCCCAGCGACTCGTAGTTGAACTCGTGCCGCGCGATCCGCCACCGCGCCAGCGGCTCGAACGACCACAGGTCCACGTACCCGTGCGTCTGGTCCCGGTACAGCGCGTCCAGATCCTTGCGGTCCAGCTTCGGCTTCGTCCGCGCCCGCTCCTTCACCGCCGACGCCTCGTGCGCGTCCTTGCGAAGCGCCCTCGACGCCAGCTTGCGCCTGAGCTCCGTCTTCGCCTCCACGTCGTCGATCTGCCAGATCGGCGGCAGCTCCTTGAAGGCCTTGCTCGTCAGAAACTCCTCGTACTGCGGCGTCGCGATGATCCCGATCGACAGGAAATGGAAGTTCTTCCACGGAAGCGGCTCCGGCCGCCGGAGACGGTTCGTGACGGCGAGGAGCGCGTCGGCCTCCAGCTTTCCCCCGATGATCGTGCGGACCCGCGGAGGCGCCGCCAGGTCCCCCTGCGGCACGACCGCCGCCTCGACGCCGAGCTTGTCGAGCAGGGTCGCGATGAGCTGCGCGCGGTCCTCGGGCAGGTTCTCCTGGAAGATCCCCCGCGCCTTGCGCACGATCAGCCGCACGTCGTTCAGCGTCATGCCGAGCGCCTCCGCGAGAGGCGGGGCGACCGACGGCACGTCGAGGCGGACGTCCTTCTTCAGGATGACGGCGCTGGGCATAGACGGGGCATTCTAAGCAAGGGGAACGGAGGGAAAAAGGGGGAGTGAGAAATCGGCGAAGAAGGCGCCCCCCGCTTCTGGAACGAAACCAACAGTTGCCCCTCAGGCCACCCCTGTCCGAACATGCTCCCTCATGCCCCGGCTCGCCACCTGGCTGCACGACTTCTGCTGGAACCGGCCCCGAGCCGTCCTCGCCCTCCTGGCGCTCCTCTCCCTCCTTTCGGCTGCCGCGGCGTCACGCCTGACCTTCTCGAGCGACATCGCCAACATCCTGCCCCGGAAATCCCCGGCGGTCGACGCCGTCGCCGAAGTGATGGAACACTTTGCGTTCACCGGCCAGATGTACCTGTTCTTCGAGAAACAGGATCCCGCGGCGACGGACCGCGCCGCGATGAAGCTCGCGGACGGGATCGCGCGGCGCCTGGAGGGCGCGCCCGAGGTCAAGTCGGTGGACTACCGGGTCACGCCGGAATCCGAGAAGTTCCTGGTGAATCTCGTGTCCGACCACGGGCCGCTTCTCATCCCCGAGGAACAGATGCCAGCGTTCCTGGAGAGGCTGACGGCGCCGGAAATCCGCCGCGTGGTCCGGCGCAACCGCCAGCGGCTCGAGAGTCCCGGCGTCGGCGCGGCGGACATCCTCGCGGAAAAGGACCCGCTCGACCTCACGCGCGACTTCTTCCTCAAACCCCTCAAGGCCGGCCGCCCCCAGGGGACATTCGACTTCGAGAGCGGGTACTATTTCGCCGAAGGCCGGCGGGAAATGTTCATGACCCTGGAGGGGACCGGGCCGCCGGCCGACGTGAAGTTCGCAAACCAGCTGGTGGGGAGGGCGGAAGCGGCGATCGCCGCGGCGCGCGCGGAGACGCCGGAGGCGGCGGGCTGGCGCGTGTCGCTTCTCGGCGGCTACGTCGTCGCGCTCGCCAACGAAGGTTCGATCCGGTCCGACATGACGATCACGATCCTGTCGTCGATTCCGCCGGTGCTCGTGATGCTCCTCATCTCGCTCCGGCGCTCGCTCTCCCTCACGATCGGTTTCGGAGCGCTGTTCTTCGGAATCCTCTGGACGTTCGGTCTGGCAGGCGCGGCCTTCGGACACCTGACGGGCGTCACCGTCGCGTTCGCGGGGCTCCTCGCGGGAATGGGAATCGATTTCACCATTCACTTCGTCAACCGCTACCGCAACGAGCGCCACGCGGGGGCGGGCATCGAAGAGGCTTCGCGCGCCGCGTACCGGGGATCGGGGCCCGGGATCTTCATCGCGATGGCGACCTCCGTCGCGTCGCTTCTCTGCCTCTGGGTCAGCGCCTTCGAGGGACTGCGCGAGTTCGCGACGCTCGTCGGCATCGGGCTGTTCCTCGTGTTCGCCGCGACCGCGATGGTGTTCCCGCTTCTCGTCCGCCGCCTGGCCCGCCGCGGCCGCGCGGAGTCGGACATTCCCGGGTGGGCCTTCGCGGCGAGCTGGGCCGTCTTCCTCGCTTACCTCGGGATTTCGATCGGGATGTTTCCGGCGCTGGGGATCGCGACGGCGGCCTCCTGCATTCTCCTCATGACCCGCCGGGGCCAGCTCCTGACGTCGGCGCTCATCGTCGACCGCCCGCGGCTCGCCGGCCTGGTCGCGCTCCTGGTGACCGGCGTCGCCGCCGCCGCGATGCTGCGCCCGCCGTACGGACTGCCGGAGCGCGAAACGGACGTCAAAAACCTCCGGACCGAAGGCGAGACGATCCTCGAAGTCCAGGAACGCATGCGCCGGGCGTACGGATCCGGGATCGATCCCATCTTCATCCTCGTCCGCGCGCCCGACGAGGACGAAGCCCTGGCGCGGGCCGACGCCGTGGCCCGGTCGCTCCTGGAACTCCCCGACGCCACGTTCCAGTCCATCGTGCAATTCGTGCCCCCGCCCGCGCGCCAGAAACGCAACGCCCAGAAGCTCGCCTCGGTCGATCCCGATCGCATCGTCGCCGACCTCGACGCCGCCCTCGATGCGGAAGGCTTCGACCCGGCGGCGTTCGACGAAGCGCGGGCCTGGCTGCGCCGGATGCTCGCGGCGCGCGAGCCGATCCGCCCCTCCTCGGTCTCGGACCCGTTCTTCAGCTCCGCCCGCGGCCGCTTCCTCGCCTACGACAAATCCGGCGGCACCGTTCGCTCGCTCACCTGGGTCGTCCCCAGAAACCCCCTTCACATCCGCCAGGCACGGGAGAACATGGTCAACCGGCTCAGGGAAGCGGCGAAGGCGGGGTCTTCGGACGCGGTGCTGAGCGGCTTCTCGGTGGTGGTGAAGGAAATCGACGACCGCATCGGCCCCGATATCTTCCGGGCATCCGCGGCGGCGGGAGCCCTGACCTTCCTGCTCGCCTGGATCCTGTTCGGCAGTTTTCGCTGGGCCGCGCTCGCCCTGCTGCCGGGCGTCGTCGGCACCGCGTGGCTGATCGGCTCGCTCCGGCTCATGGATGTGAAGATGAACTACCTGAACCTCATCGTCTTCCCGCTCATGATGGGCATGGGCACGGACAACGGCCTGCACCTGGTCGCCCGGTTCCGGGAGCTCAAATGCCGCGACGCCGCGGGGACGATCTCGAGCCTCTGGCGCGGCCTCACGCTGACATCGCTGACGACCGTCGTGGGCTTCGGCAGCCTGGCGTTCGCGGCGAACCGCGCGATGAAGAGCCTGGGGATCGCGATTTCCGTCGGCATGCTCTGCTATCTGTTCGCCAGTCTTCTCGTGGTGCCGCCGATCCTCCGATGGGTGGAAAGAAGGGCGGGCGGGCGTGAGAATCCCCCCCCGTCGGGAGGCGGAAACGCATGAGCCGCGTGGCGGTGATCGGGTCAGGCATCTCCGGGCTGTCCGCCGCCTGGCTGCTCAACCGCCGGCACGAAGTCTGGGTCTACGAGCGCGAGCCGCGCCTCGGCGGCCATACCAACACCGTCACCGTGGATTCCCCGTCGGGCACCCTCCGCATCGACACCGGCTTCGTCGTCCATAACACCGTCAACTACCCCCTCCTCTGCCGCCTGTTCCGCGAACTCGGCGTCGCCACCGGTCCCAGCGACCTGTCCTTCGCCGTCAGCTCCCGCCCCGATAACCTCTCCTGGTGCTCCCGCGGCCTGAACGGCCTCTTCGCCCGCCGCTCCAACCTCCTCCGCCCCCGGTTCTGGCGCCTCCTCCGCCAGATCCGCCGGTTTAATGCGCGCGCGCCGCGGCTCCTCGAGGAACCCGGCGCCGATGCCATCCCCCTCGACGCCTGGCTCCGCCGCGAACGCTTCAGCGACGACTTCCGCGACGCCTGGCTCCTCCCCATGTCCGCCGCCGTCTGGTCCACGCCCCCCGCCGACATGAACCGCTTCCCCGCCGGCCTCCTCGTCCGGTTCTTCCAGAACCACGGACTCCTCGGCGCCCGCAGCCATTTGCCCTGGCGGACCGTTCCCGGCGGGTGCGGCTCCTACATCGAGCCCCTCGTGCAGCCGTATCGCGACAGGATCCTGATCGGGAAGGCGGTGAACCGGGTCGAGCGTGAAGACGGATTCGTGCGGATCCGGGCGGAGGGGATGGAGGCGAGGGAGTTCGAGGAAGTGGTCTTCGCGTGTCACGGGGACGAGGTCCTGCCGATGCTCGCGGCGCCGACGCCGGAGGAGGAGGCGGTGTTCCGGTGTTTCGGGACGACCGCGAACGAGGCGTGGCTGCACACGGACGCGTCGATCCTGCCGCGGGCGCGGCGGGGGTGGGCTTCGTGGAACTACCTCCGGGTCGCGGGAGACAGGAGGCTGTGCGTGACGTACCACGTGAACCGGCTGCAGCGGCTCGCGGCGCGGACGGACTGGTTCGTGAGCCTGAACGCGCAGGGGCTGGTGGACGAGAAGCAGGTGGCGCGGAAGATCCTGTACCGGCACCCGCGGTTCACGGTGGACGCGGTGCAGGCCCAGGGACGGTGGGCGCAGGTGAGCGGCCGGAACCGGACCCACTACTGCGGGGCGTACTGGGGTTACGGGCTCCACGAGGACGGGCTCAGATCGGCGGCGCGGGTGGCGCAGCGGATGGGGATCGATTGGTAGTGAGAGCGACCACATCGGCCCCCTCGGCCGGAGCAGCCCCCCTCACCCCTACTTCTTCGACAGGTACCGCCTCACGCTTCCACTTCCTTCGTCCTCATTGATCACGCACACCGCGAGATCGTCCTTCTTGTCCAGGTCCATGTCCCCGACAGCCGCGCTGTAGAAATGGAAATTGCCGAGACCGCTGAAGTCGCAGTTCTTCGTGTACCCGCCCTTCCCGTCCCCCAGCCAGATCGAAATGTTCCAGTTCGCGCCCTTCTGCACGACACACGCCCCGAGGGCGAGATCGACGTTCTTGTCGCCGTTGAAGTCGCCGGTGAGGGCGAATTTCGCCTTTGTGGGAAGCGAGAGGTCGGTGAGCTTCGTGAACGAGCCCTTGCCGTCGCCCTTCATGATCCGCACGAACTGCTTTTCTTCGCAGCAGACGGCGAGATCGAGGATCTTGTCGCCGTCGAGGTCGGCGATGGCCATGCCCTTGGGCTTGAGGGTCTTGTCCTGCTCGTCGAGCGGGGTCTTGACGGGCGTCTTGTTGAACATGCCGCGGCCGTCCCCCGCCAGAACCAGGATCACCCCTTCCTTCTGGTCGGTCGTGACGACGTCCGGCCGCTTGTCGCCCGTCACGTCGCCCGCCACCGTGGCGCCGCACTCGGGGATGTCGATCTTCGCGGTCTCCTTGAGTGTCGGCCCCAGCATGACCTTCACGCGCCCGGGCGTCCCGTCCACGATCGGATCGGGCCAGCCGCACACGATGAGGTCGAGCTTCCGGTCGCCGTTCATGTCGAACCAGTACGCCGAGATCGGCCACCCGACGTCGAGCGTCGTCTCGTTCCCGTCGCCAATGCGGCCCTTCCCGCCCTTGTAGACCGTGAGCCGCGTCGAGTTGTTGTCGAGCTGGATGAAGTCCGTGAACGCGTCGCCGTCCACGTTCACGCCCATCCCGAAGTTCGGGCCCATCCGCGTGCCCAGCATCGCGTTGTAGTTGCCCTTGATGTTTCCCTTGCCGTCGTTGATGAAGATGTTGATGCCGGCCGGCCGGCACTGGTCGATAACGCAGTCGGGCCGGCCGTCCTGGTTCACGTCCATGATGCCGATCCCGTGCGGCGCGCCCTGCTCGGTGTTCGCCGCGGAGCCCTCCTTCAGGGCGGGCTCCTGGGCGAGCGCGAGGGAAGCGGCGGCCAGGCAGAGCAGCGTGCGCGTCATTGCGGTTCCTCCGTCCCCCCCTGCCGTTCCGGCGCGGGCGGCGCGGGAGCGTCCTCGCGCAGCGCGATCCGGATGTCCTTGAAGTCTTCGGACTGTTCGATCGTGATCTTGTCCTGCTTGGCGAGCTCGAGCGTCGCGAGGAAATGCGCGGCGGTCCTGTAAGGGTTCGAGCGGTCGCCGACGAGCTCGCTGAAGAACATCTCGCGGCGTTCCTTGAGCGCCGCGTACATCGCCTCGATCACCTGCTCGAGCGGCGTGTCGTCGTAGAGGATGTTCGCGATGCCGTCGAGGCGCGTCGCTTTCGAGATGCGCGCCCACGCCGCCGCGAGGTCGAACGCCGCGAGCTCGACGTCCCCCTCCGCCTCCGAAGCCGCTTCCACCCGCAGCCGCGGCCGCCCGTGCATCCGCTCCCGCCCGTCCGCCAGCCGCAGGAACTCCCTTCCCAGGTCCTTGTACCGCTTGTATTGCAGCAGCTGCTGGATCAGCTCGAGGCGCGGATCCTCGTCGTCCTCTTCCTCGACGTCCACCGTCCGCGGCGCCAGCGTCTTCGACTTCATCTCCATCAGCGTCGTCGCCATCACGAGGAACTCGCCCGCGACGTTGATGTCCAGCTTCTCCATCATCTCGAGGTACCTGACGTACTGCTCCGCCACGAGCGTGATCGGGATGTTGAGGATGTCGAGTTCCGATTCCCTGATGAGGTGCAGCAGGAGATCGAGCGGTCCGTAGTAGGTTTCGAGCTTGACCTTGTAGTCAACGGGCATCGGGTGACCCGAACAGGAGGAAGTCGGTGAAATCCACGGGGAAGAAGAACACGACGGCGACCGCGGGAATGCTCAACACGATGATAGCGATCAGGATGCCGTATTGCCTCATGCCGTCGAGGATTTCGCGCAGCCGGGGCGTCAGGAAGAACCGGAGGACGTCGCCTCCGTCCAGCGGCGGGAACGGAAGCATGTTGAACATCAGGAGGATCAGGTTCAGACGGATGATGATCCTGAAGAACAGCTCGTTCACCGAGCCCGCGGGCGCACGCGAACGCATGAGAAGGTAGAGGCCGACGAACAGGCCGGCGAGCAGGAGGTTGACGGCCGGGCCGGCGGCGGCGACGAGGAGCCGGTCGCGGAGGGGTTTCCGGAAGCGCGAGGGATCGATGGGGGTGGAAGCGGCGCCCAGGATCATGCCGGTCGTCGCCATGAGAACGAGCGGCAGGACGATGGCGGTGAACACGGGCTTGAGGTGGGCGAACGGATTGAGCGTGAGGCGGCCGTGGTCTGAAGGCGTCGGGTCGCCCAGCGCGTCCGCTGCGAACGCGTGGCCCGCTTCGTGGAGGCCGATGGAGATGACCCAGGCGGCGGCGGTGATGGCGATCGTCTGCGGGTCGATGTCCATTGGGAAGAAGGTAGCGCGGGGGTGTGGGTTGGACAACAGACGTTCGGCGTTGTCCCCCGACTCGGCCCTACCCGCATTTATCCGCATTCATCAGCCTTCTCCCCGCCTTTCCTATCCGTTTTTCATCCCAGAAGACGGCGAACCTCGGAAGGCCTCCGCCTGACTGAAGGAGGAAAAGGAAAGGCTTGGGAAAGGGATAAAGGAGGATGAAAGCGGGTTTGATCGCGGCAAACTGGCGTGGAATTCAGGAGCGACCCAGCCCATTCATCAGATTTTCACAATTGGTTATGACGATTGATCTTACGTCGAGAGCGGGCTATGATCTGCTCCCCATGGACCTCGACTTCGCACGCCAGGTGCTCCAGACGGAAGCGGACGCCATCCGCTCCCTCATCCACCGCCTCGACGCTTCCTTCGTCGAAGCCGTCCGCCTCGTCCTCACCTGCAAGGGCCGCGTCGTCGTCACCGGCATGGGCAA
Source organism: Planctomycetota bacterium (assembly GCA_016190145.1). GTDB lineage: Bacteria > Planctomycetota > MHYJ01 > WSZJ01 > WSZJ01 > WSZJ01. The sequence continues at coordinate 45,208 of JACPRD010000152.1, forward strand.
GGCCGGCCTCATCGGCCAGAAAATCTCCGCCACCCTCGCCTCCACCGGCACCCCTTCCCTGTTCCTCCACCCCGCCGAGGCCTACCACGGCGACCTCGGACGCGTGACGCGCGACGACCTCGTCCTCGCGCTTTCCAACAGCGGCGAAACCGACGAGGTCTCCCGCCTCCTCCCGATCCTCAAGAAGTTCGGCACGAAGATCGTCGCCCTGACCGCAACCGGCGCCTCGACCCTGGGCCGCGGCGCCGACCTCGTCGTCCAGCTGGGTGAAATCGAGGAAGCGTGCCCGATCGGCCTCGCGCCGAGCGCTTCCACGACGGCCCTCCTCGCGCTCGGAGACGCGCTGGCCCTGTGCGCGCAGAAGGAACGGGGGTTCACGAAGGAGCAGTACGCGTTCTACCACCCGGGGGGCGAGCTGGGGCGGAAGCTGCTCAAGGTGTCGGAGGTCATGCGTTCGGGGGACAAGGCGCCGGCGATCCGCGCGGACCGGACGGTGGGCGAGGCGATCGCGGCGATCACGAAGGCGCGCGCGGGGGCGATTGCGATCGTGGACGCCGCCGGGCGGCTCGAGGGCATTTTCACGGACGGCGACCTCCGGCGGAAAATGAGCGTGGACGCCGACGTCCTCAAGAAGCCGATCGGGCAGCACATGACGCGCAACCCGAAGACGATCGGGCCGGACCGGCTTGCGAGCGAAGCGCTCTGTCTGCTGCGCGAGAAAAAGATCGACGAAGTCCCGGTGGTCGGCGCGGACGGAATTCCGGTCGGGATGGTGGACGTGCAGGATTTGCTGGATGTCGGGCTGGTGTAGAGAAGGCGTTCCCCGCTCCGTATCGCCCTTGATCCGCTTTTATCGCCTTTCCAGGGCCTTTCCTATCGCCGTTCATCAGGCCGTTCATCCGCATTTCCAAAAAGGACTTGAGAAAGGCCGATAACGACGGGATGAACGGCGATAAGAAAGACTTTGGAAAAGCGATAAAAGAGGATCAAGAGCGATAAGTCCTCCGAGAAACGAGGCACAAACCCGCGTGGCGTTGAAAGACATCAAGCTGCTGGTCCTCGACGTCGACGGGGTGTTGACCGACGGCGGCATCACCGTGAACGCCGACGGCTCCCAGTCCGTCACGTTCTACGTCCGCGACGGCGCCGGCATCAAATACCTGCAACATTCCGGCATCGTCGTGGCGTTGTTATCAGGGAGGAACATCCCCGCCGTCGCCCACCGCGCGCGCGAGCTCGGCATCGACGACGTCCTCCAGGGAAACCTGGCCAAGACCATCCCGTTCGATACGCTCCTCATGAAATACCGCCTCCACGAACGCCAGGCCGCCCACATGGGCGACGACCTCGCCGACGTGCCCCTCCTCAGGCGCGCCGGTTGGAGCGCCGCGCCCGCGGACGCGGGACCCGACGCGCGCGCCGCGGCACGCTACGTCTGCCGCGCCCCCGGCGGACGCGGTGCCGTGCGCGAGGTCGCCGAAAAGATCCTCCGCGCCCAGGGAAAATGGCGCCTCATCCAGGAATCGTTCGGGGTGGGACCCAAATGAGGCGCTTCATCGCCATCTTCCTCCTCGCCTTCCTCCCCCCCATGGCCCTCATCGTCTGGCTCTCCACCCCCCACGCGCGCCTGAACGGCTCCCCCGCCTCCGACAAACCCCTCGTCGGGACCGACAAGTCCGGCCTCCCGCCCCGCGGCGAACACCTCGCCGAAAACGTCCGCATCTTCGTCTACGAGGACGACCGCCAGCTCGCCGAAATCATGGGCGCCAGCGCGAAATTCTCCGGCCGCGAACTGGCCGTGTTCGAAAAAACCCGCATCGCCGCCTGGCCCGAGAAGAGCGAGAAATACCGTCAGTCCCCGGCGGAAGTCCACCTGACCGCGGACCTCGCCGAGGTCGACCAGCGCGCCCGCACGTCCCGCATGCGCGGCCACGTCAGCGTCCAGACGCCCACGGGCGACCGCCTCGACGCCGACGACCTGTTCGTGAATTTCGGGAAGCGCACCCTGGACACGGACGGACCCGTCGTGTTCGTGCACGGCGAGTCGACGATCCGCGGGACGGGGTTCCACGGGTCGATCGCCCTCAAGTCCTTCCGCTTCGAAAAAGACGTCTCGGGCAGCTTCTTCGGCACGCGCGCCGACTGGTCGCCCACCGCCGCGGCCGGCCCTGCCGCGCTTCCCGAAGACGTGACGTTTTCCGCGGTCGGGCCCGTCACGGGCGAATCGACCGACGCCGACGAGCTCACCCGCCGCACCCGCATCACCCTGAACGGAAACGTCAGACTCTTCCGCATCGACCCGGCCTCCGAACGCCCCACCACCGTCCTCGCCCGCACGCTCGCCCTCGACTTCCGGCGGGACATGCCTCCGGTGCCGTACGGCGCGGTCGCCTGGAAGAGAACCTCGGAGTTCCTCGGCAAGTTCGGGCCGGCACCGCGGCCTCCGCAGGCCATCACCGCCGCGCTCCTCGCCGCGAGGCCGACGGTGTCGCTCGAGCGCATGGAGGCGATCGGCGACGTGTCGATCGTCGACCCGCGCGCCGAAATCGAGGCGGACCGGGTGGTCTCGGAGAGCCGGCCGGACGGAAGCGGGGTGACGCTCGTGCAGGGGCACCGGAAGCGGATCGTGTTCCGCGACCGCGCGGCGATGACGATGGGCCCGCTGGGCGAGGTCGACGCGCCGGGCGCCTCGGGGCCGATCGAGATCACCTGCGTCGACGACCTGATCCTGAGCCGGCGCGCGAACTCGCCCGAGGGCGAGCCCGGCGGCGCGACGGTCTCGCTCTCGAAATGGGTCGAAGTCCGCGACGGCGCGCGTGAGCTCACGGCGGACGCCCTCACAATCGAGCTCATGCCGCGCGATGGTCCCGGCGGCGCCCTCGGCTACGCGCCGCGCTCCCTCGAGGCCGTGGGCGGCGTCATCATGCAGGAGGCGGGGCGCAGCGCGACCGCCGACCGGCTGCGCTGGGACGTCGCGAGCGACACGCTGCGCCTCTACGGCCGCCCGGCGGCCGAAGTCAACGACGAGAAGATGCGCCTGCAGGCCGCCCGGATCTATTTCGACCACCGCCGCAACGTCGTGATCGCCGACGGCAAGGTCGTGGCGGCCGGCGAAGGCGGCGAGGTCGCGAACACCAACTTCATCAAGCTGAATCCGCGCAAGTCGGGCGGCTCCGGCCACTGGGAACTCCGCTGCCGCCACCTCGAAACGAAAACCGAGAACGGCGAACTCCTCTGGCTCGAGGCCGCCGGCGACCTCGTCCTCACGACCGACGACTCCGTCATCACCGGCGACGCCCTCCGCTTCTATGCCGGCATGGCCCACGTCTCCGGCCACCCCGTCCGCATCGAGTCGGGGAAGGACTACGTGGAGGCGCGGAACGCTTCCGTCAACACGCTCAACAAGACCGCGACGCTCTACGGCGTGAGGCAGATTTTCTTCATGATGAAGGGCGGCATGGAGGCCATGGTCGGCATGAACGGCCTCGACAAGAAGCCGGCCGACCCGGACGCCGAAACGCCGGTGACGCTCACCTGCCGCGGCCCCGTCTACGTCGACCAGAACCTCGGCTCCTTCTTCGCCCGCGACTGCGTGGTCGTCCGGAGCGGCGACTCCCGGATCGACACCGACCGCCTCGAACTCACGTTCGACCCCGCGACGAACAAGCTCTCCGGCGCCCGCGCCTCCGGCCGCGTCTTCCTCCGCACCCCCGATACCGCGGCTTCCGGCAACCGCCTCGTCTACGACGTCCCCGCCGCGACCGTCAGCCTGACGGGCGTCGGAAAGGTGTCCGTCTGGCGCAGTTCCTCGTGGCTGCGGGTCGATGAAATCCTGATCGCCGAGGGCGGAAAATCGGTTACATTCCTCGCCCGATACAGCAAGGGCAGCATTTCGTTCCCGGACAAAGATCGGTCCGGGAAGCCCAAGTCGGACTGGCTGAAAAAGGGCCCGTTCGGCGACCTTCAGCCCGGGGGGGAGAAGAAATGAACGTCCTCGACGGCATCTCGAAGCAGCTCGGCGGACGGAGCCTGCAGGCGAAGCTGGTCCTGGAAGGCGTCGTCTGGTTCTCGGACCTCCACAAGATGCTGTCGGCGTTCACGGACGACATCGCGAAATTCTCCGCCGGCCCCTCGGGGACCGACGAAGTCCAGAAGTACCTCCAGAAAGTCCACGACTCCTCCAAGGCCCTCTGGACTCACCTCGGCGGCGATCAGAACGCCCTCGCCCTCCTCGCCGACGTCCAGGCCAAGCGCAGCCCCGAGGACCTCGGCGTCGAAGGCCCGCCGAGCTACATGACCTCCGCCGACGGCCAGCAGGCCACGATGCAGTCGCTCAACATGAAGATCCTCGAGTGCGGCATCCGCGTCGACGCCTGGAAAGCCTCCGGCATCCCCGAGCACATCGCCGACGTCCTCGCCACCGCCGCGACCGTCAAGGCGACCCTCGAGAAAATGGCCGGCGCCGACAAGCTGGGCCTGGGCGAACTCGACGACCGCATGTTCGAAGTCCACTACAGCGCGACCGGCCAGATCGGAAACCGGCATTTCCAGGACCAGGGCGGGAAACCGGGCCTCATGTCCGGAACGGCGGCGCTGCTCAAGCAGATGAAGCGGGAATTGATGGTGGTGAAGGCGGCGAAGTAGGTCTCTGCTCCTCATCCGCGGACTTGATCGACGTGCGCCGAGCCGGTCATCCGCGTTCCCGCCCCCTCCCTGAAACCGGATCCGCCGAGATCGCCGGTTTAAGGCTGCCAGGGATCATGCGGACCGCTGCAGCCTCGGGGCGAATAGTGATTGAGGAAGCACTTGCCGGACGAATCGTCCACCTGGAGTATCTCGACGTCCGGATCCAATAGCCCACCCGGAGGCGTGGGCCTCTTGAACAGGATGATCCAAACATCACCTGAGAATCCGCTGGGTCCAGGAGGTGATTTGGAACCCACTAGCCTGACGGATACAACCTCCCCAATGTCCAGGTGGATTTTCGCAGCCGCCCTTCGTGCAGCCTCAATGGCCCGATTCTGCTCGATCGCTGTACTCCCTCTGGGATCTACATCACTGATCGCCCAGCCAGCACATGTGCAGCCGTGGTTCACCATCGAATCCCGCTGCCTGGAGTTTCACTCGCGTCTCAGCCATCGCTTTCAGGACGAAACTCTCTTCGAGTGAGAGGCTCATCTCGTCTTCGGGTCCGAGCTGCCCCAGCGGGAACCCGACGAACAGGGAGTCTTCGTCGTACCCGACGACGTCCCAGTGGAATTTGAGGTCTGTTTCCCGGCAACGTCGAATCGCCGAGTGAGTCATCTCCTCAAGAGCTGGCACTTCACCCGGCCGAACCTCCAGGCGCAACCCGAAGAATATCAGGCAGCTGTCGCTTCCCATGGGATCACTCCATCGGTTCCGGCCCGCCCCCCTACGGCACCCTCACCACCTCGTTCACGAACAGATCATCCTCAATCCCTCTCAGCCCGATCACGTACTCCCTTCCGCTCTCATCCTTCGGCGCGAGGAACCGGACGATCCGCTCTGCGCCGGGCTCCAGGCCGTAGACGACCTCGTCCAGCGTGCGCGCACCGTTCCCGCGGTTCACGTAGATCTTGAAGTCAGTTTTCTTTTCGCCGCGGTTTCTCACCGTGACGGTCACTTCCAGCCCCTTCCCGTCGGCCGTTTCTTCGATGCGCGGGAGGACGTCGACCTCGGGGCGGACCGTCAGCACTCGCGTCAGCGTCGCTTCCCTTCTCGCCGCGCCGTCCGAGAAACTCACTTTCAGCCGCACGGAGTAGTCGCCCGGGCGGACGTCCGACGGCAGCGAGATCTCGAGCGGGAAACGAGCTTCCGCCCCCGGCGCGACTGAAGTCAGCTCGAGCGCGGGATCGATCGGGTGCCACTTGGGCGGAAGGACCGCTTCCACGATGCGCAGGTTGTGGATGGGTTCGGGGAAGCGGTTGACGAGGCGGAAGGTGACGGTCTGGGCGCTGGTGCGGGACTTGAGGGGGTGGCCTTCGAAGACGCCGGAGAGCTGGGTTTCGGCGAAAGCGGTGTCGGAGACGACGAGGAAGAAGGGGGCGGTGCCGGTGTCGATGCGCTGGCGGCCGCCGGCGTCGGTGGGGACGGCGGCGGCGCGGCCGAGGAGGTCGAGGCGGACGAGTTTGTCGCCGAGCCAGGCGTCGAGGAGGCGGGGGGTGGAGGGGTTGACGAAGAGGATGAGGCGGTCGTCCTTTTTGAACGTGAGGACATCGGGGAGGAGTTCGCCGGGGACGGGCTGGGCGCCGGAGAGGAGGTCGTTGAGGAGGCGGAGAGTGAACCAGGAGGCGGTGGGGGCGCCGGAGGGGGTGA
>JACPRD010000153.1 GCA_016190145.1 Planctomycetota bacterium
AGGAGCGGTGGCCGGGACGGCGCGGGCACGCAATCATTCCGACAAGCAAGTCCGCTCAGGTGCCCGCGCCGGCCCGTGCCACCGCGCCGCACCGCTCGGGCGTCTGATACGGAGCTCGATTTTTTCTCAGACTCTCAGGGCTTCGCGGGCGGCGGAGGTCCACCGGGCGCGGGCGCCGGTGAGGATTCCCCCGCTTTCTTGCGGAAAAACCGGCTGGTGCTGCCCCGGGTCCACCGGCCTGTTTCCGGGTTCACCGTGGGGATCGACGGGTCGGGGGCGGCCTGGGACTTCTGGGTCGTGGAAGCGGGCTTGATGGCGGGCTGAGGCGGCGGGGTGGGGGAGGAGGCCGCGGCGGCGGCCTGCCCCGGGGCGAACGCGCGCGTCGGCGCCACGGGAGTCGGGACCGCGGGCGGCAGGTTGACATGCAACCTGGGCGCCAGCGTCGGCGGCTTCGTCGCCGGCGTCTTCTTCAGCTTCGCCGCGACCTGCTCCGCGGCGCGCTCTCCCGAGAGCAGCATCGCTCCGAACGCCGGACCCATCCGCGGCGTGCCGTGCACCGCCGCGACCGCAAGACCGCACAGCCACAGGTTCGGCAGGTACTCGCCCGTCCGCCGGACGACCTCTTCCTCCGACTCCTCGATCCACATCGCCCCGTTGCCGGGCGGCTTCGGGCACACGTTGCGCCGCGCGAGCAGGTTCACGACCGCGGCGTCGTGCCCCGTGGCGTCGACTACCACCTGCGACTCGAGCGGAATCGGGTCCACGTGCGCCGTGTTCGGCGGCATGCTGTAGAGCGGCGCCGAGTTCACCACCACGCCCTCCAGCCGGTTCTCACGCCAGACGACGTCGCGGACGACGGTGAGGTTGAGGAAGCGGACGCCGGCGGCGTAGGCGGAGGCGATGAGGGCGGCGGTGACGTGGGGCGGATCGCAGATCGTGATGCCGTTGCCCGCGTCCGCGAACGGAACCTCGAGTTCCGCGACGATCCGGTCGGCGGGCTTGCGGATGGCCGCCTTGTTCGCGAGGTAACCGCCGTGCCAGAAGCCGCCGCCCAGGTGATTGGCCTGCTCGACGACCACGACGCGCAGGCCGCGCCGGGCCATGTCGCGGGCGCACACGAGGCCGCTGGGCCCGGAACCCACGACGATCGCATCCGACTGGATCATGTCCTCGAAGTGGTGCGACCACGCCTGCATCACCGCGCGCGTGACGTCGGCCTCGCGCCCGCCGGGCTGGAAGAACTTCTGCGTGGCCATTACTTCGCCTCCACTTTGTCGCGGCCGCCCTCGAGGATCTTCCCCGCCTCCGACCAGTCGCCGGCCTTCTGGCTGATCGCCATCGAGCAGAATTTCGGCCCGCACATGGAGCAGAACTCGGCGCTTTTGAAGGCCTCCTGGGGAAGCGTCGCATCGTGCATGGAGCGCGCGCGCTCGGGATCGAGCGACAGGTCGAACTGGCGGTTCCAGTCGAAGGCGTACCGAGCGCGGCTCAACTCGTCGTCGCGTTCCGTCGCGCCCGTGCGGTGCCGCGCGATGTCCGCAGCGTGCGCCGCGATCTTGTAGGCGATGATTCCCTCGCGCACGTCGTTCGCATCCGGGAGCCCCAGGTGCTCCTTCGGCGTCACGTAACAGAGCATCGCCGCGCCGCTCCACCCGGCGAGGGCCGCGCCGATCGCGCTGGTGATGTGGTCGTACCCGGGCGCGACGTCGGTCACGAGCGGCCCGAGCACGTAGAACGGAGCCTCGTGGCAGACCTCCATCTCCCTCCGCACGGTCATGTCGATCTGGTCCATCGGCACGTGCCCCGGCCCCTCGATCATCACCTGCACGTCGCGCTCCCAGGCGCGCCGCGTCAGCTCGCCCAGCACGTCGAGCTCCATGAATTGCGCCCTGTCCGAGGCGTCGTGGATCGAGCCCGGCCGCAGGCCGTCCCCGAGGGAGATCGAGACGTCGTACTTCGCGCAGACATCGAGGATCTCGTCGAAATGCGTGTAGAGGAAATTCTGCCGCCGGTTGTCGATCATCCACTCCGCGAGAATCGAACCGCCGCGCGAGACGATGCCGGTGATGCGGCCCTTGATGAACGGAAGCGCCTGGAGCGTGACGCCGCAGTGAAGGGTCATGTAGTCCACGCCCTGCTTCGCCTGCCGCTCGATGACTTCCAGCATCCCGTCGATGGAGAGGTCCTTGACCTTCGGGACCTCCTGAAGCGCCTGGTAGATCGGCACCGTGCCGATCGGCACGGGGCTCGCCGCGAGGATCGCCTGCCGGATCCCGTCGAGGTTTCCGCCGGTCGAGAGGTCCATCACGGTGTCCGCGCCGTACTTCACCGAGACGCGCAGCTTCTCGAGTTCGCCTTCGACGTTGCTCGTCACCGCACTGTTGCCGATGTTCGCGTTGATCTTGCACTTCGACGCGATTCCGATCGCCATCGGTTCGAGATTCGGATGGTTCACGTTCGCCGGGATGATCATCCTCCCGCGGGCGACCTCGGCCCTCACGAGTTCGGCGGCCAGCCCCTCCCGCCTCGCGACGTACTCCATCTCGCCCGTGACCTCGCCGCGGCGCGCATAGTGCATCTGGGTCCTCACGGCGTCGCCCGAGCGCTTCGCAATCCAATCCGAACGCAGCATGGCCGTCTCCTCGTCTGGGGGTGTCGCGAAACGGTCCGTCGGACGGAAGGAAGTCCGTGAACACGTTCCCTACGCCGGCATGATCCGGATCAGGTTCGCGGGTGTGCTCTCAGGCCTTTCGGCCACCCCGAGTGTCGCGGGGGAGTTTAGGGGAAGGGGGTGGGCGCGGTCAAGGTCGGGACGGAAAGCCTGGAACAAGCAGCCATAAGCCATAAGCGGCGCGCTTCGCGCGCCCCGTGGGGCGGGATGGACTTCAGCTGGCCGGTGTGAACTGCGTCCCCATCGCCGTTGATCGCTTTTCCCCGTCCTTCCTTATCGCCGTTCATCAACGACTCAATCCGCGGACATGACGGGCCGAGACGAACGGCGCCGGGATAGGATCTGGAAATGCGATCAAGGGCGATGAACGGCGATGTGAGCCCTCACCGCATCGGCCGGCTGAAGCCCCGTCCGCCACATGTGGCGCGCGAAGCGCGCCGCTTATGGCCTATGGCTTATGGCTTCCTCACCGGTACAATCCAGCACCATGAGATTCGCCCCCGCCCTTCTCCTGGCTTGCGCGCTCTCCGCCCGGGCCGATACCTGCGCCGAATGCTCTTCCGACAAGCTCTGCGCCCGCCACACGGAGGAGGACAAGGCGGCGGCGCGGTCGTTCCAGAAGGAAATGGGGCACCCGGATCCCGAGGCGCGGAAGGCGGCGCTGGAGGCGTTCGCCGCGAACTGCCGGCTTCACAACAACTGCCAGCCGCCGGCGAACGCGCAGATCCTGGGGATCGCGCTCAAGGACTCTTCGCCGGCCGTGCGCGCGGCCGCGGCGAAGCTGATGGGGGAGCAGCACGGGCCGACGGCGGCGAAGCTGCTCGAGAAGGAAGTCGAGCCTCTCGTGAAGCGCCTCGGGAAGGAGCCGAAGAATGAGAAGGAGGATCTCGTCTGGCTCGCGGACTTCGACTGCCTGTCGGCGATCTGCGAGGGGCTCGGGATCCTGGCGGTGCCGGAGGCGGGTCCTGCGATGGTCAAGGTGCTCGATTCGAACCGCCTCAAGGTGCTGACCGTCGCGGCGAAGCATCTCGTGACGATCCGTTCGAAAGTTCTCGTGCCCGCGCTGATCGCGGCGATCGACCGGGTGCGCACGACGGGGCCGGGGGCGGACGGGCGCGACGCGGCCTACCTGGGGCTCATGACAGCCTGGGAGAAGCTCACGAACTCCGGCGTCAAGCTGCCCGCGCCCGGCGACGTCTCGGAGGCCTCGCGGTTCGTCGCCGACTGCAAGGCATGGTGGAAAGCAAACGAAAAGACCTGGAAATGAAGCGTCTCGTGGTTCTGGTCCTGGCGAGCTCGCTCGCGGCCCGGGCCGACGACTGCGCGACCTGCACGGCCGCGAAGGAGTGCGAGATCCACGCGACGCTGGACCGCGACGCGGCGAAGGCGCTCGTGGAGGGCCTGCGCCGCCCCGATCCGGGCGCGCGCCAGAAGGCGGTCGAAGCGTTCGCGGCCGCCTGCCAGAAACACGCGAACTGCCGCCCCGCGGCCAACGCCCAGGCCCTCGCCGCGGCCCTCCGCGACCCTCACGCCGCGGTCTTCGCCTACGCCGCGGAGATGCTCGGCACGTCGCAGGACGGCGCCGCCGTGGCGGCGATCCTCTCGAAGGAAGTCGACCCCATCCTCAAGCGCGTCGCGAAACCCGCGAAGACTGACAAGGAACAGATCGCCTGGAACGACGACATCTCGCGCCTCAAGGGCATCGTGCTGGGACTGGAAGCGTGCGGGTCGCCGGACGCGGGCGCGCCGATGGCGAAACTCCTCCGCACCGGCAACCTCGAGGTCATGCGCCTCGCCGCCAACCGCTGCAAGGAGGTCCGCTCGAGGGAGGTCCCTCCCGCGATCCTCGACGCGCTCGAAGCCTGCCGTAAGATGCCCGACAGCACCCTTCGGGGCGCCGTCTTCATCGCCCTGTCCAATTCGTGGGAAGTCCTCACCGCCTCCGGCATCAAGTCGCCCGTCAACGAGACGAGCGACCCGAACGAGAGCGACCGCTTCCTCAGGGAGGCGAAAGCCTGGTGGCAGAAGAACGGGAAAACCTGGAAGTAAAGGGGGCCCTGGAATGACGGTCGGCGAGATCTGCTCGGGCAGTGCGCGCGTCTGCCAGGCGGACACGAAGCTGGCGGAGGCCGCGAAGACGATGTGGGATGCGGACTGCGGGATGCTGCCGGTGGTGGACCGCGACCGGAAGGTGACGGGCGCGATCACGGACCGGGACATCTGCCTGGCGATCGCGACGCGGGGCGCGAAGGCCCTGGAGCAGCGGGCGGGGGATCACGTCCAGTTGAAGCTGGTCACCTGCACGGCGGACGAGGAAGTCGGGGCGGCGCTGAAGAAGATGGCGAAGCACCAGGTCCGCCGGCTGCCCGTGGTCGACGCCGACGGCCGCATCGCCGGCGTCTTCTCGCTGCATGACGCGGTGCGTCAAAGCGGACGGTTCATGGGCCCCAGGGGCGCGGAAGTCTCCCCCGACGCGCTGATCCTCGTCCTCCAGGCGATCGGCGAGTCGCCCGACAGAGTCGTGACCGCGGCGCCGGAACCGCGGGCAGGGGGGAAACCGGGGACGCGGATCGCCGGGCGACCGACGTCGAGGCGGATGAAGCCAGGAGAACAAGGCAAGCCATAAGCCATAAGCGGCGCGCTTCGCGCGCCACCTCGGGCGGGGTGGACTTCAGTGTTCCCGGGCCGCCGGGAGCCCGGGAGATCTGAAGTCCCCTGCACCTCATGTGGCGCGCGAAGCGCGCCGCTTATGGCTTATGGCCTATGGCTTATGGCTGGCCGCACTGCCTAATACGCCGCAAACGCACCCTTCTCCGCCGGCATCAGCCCCAGGTCGTCCACCATCTGAAGATCCAGCGCCGCCGTCCGGCCCAGGGTCGTCAGGTAATTGCCGAGCATCGTCGAGGACGCCCCCGCGAAGAACATCATCGACTGAAGATCGCGCAGGCAGACCTCGCGGCCGCCCGCCGTCTTGATGTCCCTGTCGGGCAGCACGAAGCGCGCGACGGCCAGTGCGCGGAGACATTCGAGCGGCGAGAGCTTCCGAATGTTCCCCATCGGCGTCCCGGCGATCGGATTCAGGAAGTTGATCGGAACCGTCTCCACCTCGAGATTGCGCAGCTCGAACAGCATGTCGACGCGGTCCTCGATCGTCTCTCCCAGGCCGAAAATGCCGCCCGAACAGATGTGGATTCCCTCGGCGCGCAGGTAGCGGATCGTCCGCAGGCGGTCGTCATAGCCGTGCGTGGTGCAGATGTTGGGGAAGAACCGGCGGCTGGTTTCGAGATTGTGGTTGTACTCGTGCAGCCCCGCCTCAGCGAGCGCCTTCGCCACCTCCGGGTCCTCGATGATCCCCAGGCTCGCGTCCGGATGGAGGACTCCCGCCTCGCGGATCTTCCGCAACACCGAGCACACCTGGTCCAGGACCCGCCCCTTGGACAGCCCCCGCCATGCCGCCACGACCCCGAAACAGCCGCTTCCCAACTCCGCCGCCTTCCGCGCCTCTGCGAGAATCGCAGCCTCGTCGAGCAGCGGATACTCCTGGATGCCCGTGCTGTACCGCGAGCTCTGCGCGCAGAAAACGCAGTCCTCGGCACACCGGCCGCTCTTCGCGTTCACAATCGAGCAGAAGGTCACGCGGTTTCCGCGGAAATGATGCCGGATGCGGTTGGCGGCGGCGAACAGGTCGACGAGGTCCGGGCCTTCGTACGTGAACAGCTCAAGGGACTCGTCGCGCGTGATCCGTCCGCCCTTGAGAACGCGGTCGCGCAGCTGGAAGACGTCCATGGGGACTCCGTGGCTGGGGTTGTGACGAGGATTGCGGAAGTCGTGAAGCGGGTCAAGGAATGCTAGCGGTTTCCGGAAAATCGGCCGCCGCCGGTCCGCCGCTTCCATTCCGTCAGCGCGTCCAGCAGCCGGTCGACTTCGTCGGGCCGGTGGGCGGCGGTGACGGTGATGCGGAGGCGCGCGGTGCCGCGGGGGACGGCGGGCGGCCGGATCGGATGGACGAACAGGCCTTTCTCGAGAAGGAACGAGCTGGTTGCGACGGCGGCCTCGTTTTCGCCCAGGACGACGGGGAGGATAGGGACGCGCGGGTCGCCGATCGGGTCGTAGCCGATCTGGGCGAGTCCGGCGCGGAGGCGTCCCGCGTTCGCGGCGAGGCGCTCGCGGTCCTCGGGGCGCGTCCGGACGAGGCGGAGGGCTTCGAGCGCGGCGGCCGCGGCGGCGGCGGGGAGCCCGGTCGTGAACATGAGCGACCGGGCGAAATTGCGGAGGAAGTCGCAGGCGTCTCGCGTGCCGGCGACGAGCGCGCCGACGCCGCCGAAGGCCTTCGAGAGCGTGACCATGCGGAGGTCGGGCCGGACCCCGGCGGCGGCGCACGCCCCCCGCCCGCAGGGACCGAGGATGCCGCCGGCATGGGCCTCGTCGGCGGCGAAGAGCGCGCCGCGCGCCGCGGCGGCCAGGGCGGCCAGCGGCGCGACGTCGCCGTCCATCGAGAAGACGGTGTCGGTCACGAACAGCGTGCGCCCCGTCGCGGTGACCAGCGACCGCGCGACGGCGTCGGCGTCCGCGTGCGGCACCCGGACGAACGCCGCGCCGGACAGGCGGCAGGCGTCGATGAGGCTCGCGTGGTTCATCTCGTCGCCTACCACCGTGTCGCCCCGCCGCACGACCGCGCCGATCATCCCCATGTTCGCGGAGGCGCCGCTCGAAAACAGGACCGCGTCCTCCTCCTCCAGCCACTCGGCGATGCCGCGCTCCAGCGCCGCGTGCGGCGTCTGCGTGCCGCACACCAGACGGCTCGCGCCCGCGCCCCAGCCGAACGCGTCGATCGCACGCTTCGCCGCCTCCCGCACCGAGGGATGCGAGGCGTAGCCCAGGTAGTCGTTCGAAGAGAAGTTCAGGACGTCGCGCCCCTCGAGCCGCATGAGAGGACCCTGCGCGGACGCGAAGACCCGGATCGCACGGAGGCGGTCCTCGCGCGCGGCGTCTTCGAGAGCTTCCCGGAACGGAGAAGGCATGGGGGGGGACAAGATATCCGGTGTCCGCTTCCCGCGCCAGACCTTGCCGGACCGCGGGTCCTGGGGCACAATCGGCCGCCGATGAAACATTTCACGTCAGCCCTGGCAGCGATTCTTCTGGCCGGATGCGCCGGGGAGGAGCCCGCGCCCGGCCCCGGAGAGCCCGCGGAAACCGAGAGACACCTCCGGAACGTCACCCAGCTGACCTTCGGCGGCGAAAACGCCGAAGCCTATTTCTCCGCCGACGACCGCTTCCTCATCTTGCAGTCATCTCACGGCGGGCTGAAGGCCGACCAGATCTTCATCATGCCCGCGGCCGGGGGCGACATGAGGATGGTTTCGACGGGGAAGGGAAAGTGCACGTGCTCGTTCTTCTTTCCCGACGGAAAGCGGATCCTGTATTCGTCGACGCACCGGATGGGGGACGAGCCGCCGCCGAAGCCGGACCACAGCAAGGGGTACGTCTGGGCGGTGCACGACGAATTCGACATCTACGTCGCGAACGTCGACGGGTCGGGGATCGAGCGCCTGACGACGAACGACCGTTACGACGCGGAGGCGACGATTTCCGCGGACGGCCAGTGGATCGTGTTCACGAGCCACCGGAAAGGCGACCTGGACCTGTACAAGATGCGGGTTGACGGGTCGGAGTTCACGCGCCTGACGACGGAACCCGGCTACGACGGGGGCGCGTTCTTCTCGCCGGACGGGACGAAGATCGTGTACCGCGCGATGCACCCGGAGGGCGCAGGCCTGGAGGACTACCGCTCGCTCCTGCGCGAGGGCAAGGTCCGCCCGAACTCGATGGAACTCTGGGTCATGGACTCCTGGGGCAAGAAGGCCCGCCAGATCGCCACGCTCGGAGGCGCGAACTTCGGGCCTTACTGGCACCCGGACGGCCGGCGGATCATCTTCGCCTCCAACATGCGCGACCCCAGGAGCCACAACTTCGACCTCTTCCTCATCAACGAGGACGGCACCGGGCTCGAGCGCGTCACGACGCACGAGACGTTCGACGGGTTCCCGATGTTCAGCCGGGACGGGAAGCGGCTGGTCTTCGCCTCGAACCGGGACGCCCGGGTCCGGGGCGAGACGAACATCTTCATCGCGGACTGGATCGAATAATCGGGTGACGGCAGGCTTGACTCCGGCCCGCGGGCCTGTTTGAATCCGCCGACGTCAGCCCGCGAAATCCTTCGCGGGCTCGCTGTTTTTGCAGGGAGGGATTTCGTGTCGGACATCGTGCCCATGTCGCCCGACGGCTTTGAGCAGGCCCGGCTGAGGCTCAAGCACATGAAGGAAATCGAGCGGAAGCAGCTCGAGATCCGGCTCGGCGAGGCCCGCGAACTGGGCGACCTTTCCGAAAACTCGGAGTACGAGTCCGCGAGGAACGACCTCTGGCTGCTGGACCAGCGGATCACGGAATTCGAGGACCGGCTCGCGCGCGTGCAGATCGTCGATCCGAATTCACAGCCGAAAGACGTTGTGCTGTTCGGGGCGAAGGTGCAGTGCGTGGACGTGAAATCGAAGGAGGAGGAGGTCTTCGAGATCGTGGGGGAAGGGGAGGCCGACCCGATGAACAACAAGATTTCGGTGACGGCGCCGATCGCGCAGGCGCTGATCGGCAAGAAGATCGGGGAGGTGGCGGAGGTCAAGGCACCGCGGGGGATCATCCGCTACAAGGTGCTGGAGATCCGGTAAGCCGGGCCTAGGAAGTCCGTTCGGACCGGCGGAGGCCTTCCGCCGGCCCGGCTTACCCTGAGCGAGCCCGCAGGGCGAGTCGAAGGGTGCCTGGTCAGGGTCGAGGCCGGTCTGAGCGGATTTTCCCAAGTCCGCTTAGGCGCCGGGCCCTTGGGCTTCGCGCTTCCGACAACACGGAGATCGGATTTCTCTCGCGCTGTCAGGCCGGCCGGGCCACGGGCTTTTCCTTCCGAACCAGCGCGCAGGTGATCTGCCAGTCGAGAACCCGCGCTTCGTACGGCGTCAGCCCGACGGTCCTCTCGGGCTCGCCGGACATGATCAGGCAGGCGCCGTTCACCTTCTGGAGTTCGAGGATCTCGGTGCACGGAATGCCGCAGAAGTCGACGATGACGTCCACGTCCCCGAGCCCCACCGCTTCTCCCATCGAGCCCGCCGAGCAACTGGGCAGGCCGAAGGCCGTGAGGCAGAACGCGAGTTCGTCCGCGTGGGGGCGATCGGAGTCCAGCACGAGGATGCGGAAGCGGGAACGATCGCGGGTTTCAGGCGGAGAGCAGATGATCTGGTAGCGGCGGGTGGCGATCATGGTGGTCTCCTGGCCTTCCGGGTTCCCTGCGCGCGACGTGTTAGGGAAATGCAAGCCCTATGCCGGGCCCGCGAGCATGGAATGGCCCGAATGGGCGCGGCTTTCGAGGCATCCGTGAGAACCGATTCGCAGGACTGCGAAGTCTCCCGGAAACGAGAAAGGGCCTTCTCCTCTGGCTCGTTCGGGCCTCGAGAGGGCACAATGCGGCCCTGATGATTCCTTCCGACGCCCGGATCTTCGAGTTCCTGCCCGCCGCCGCTTTCGCTGTCGGTCCGGACGGCCTCATTCAGGCTGCCAGCCGGCCCGCCCGCGATACGCTCGATGCCCAGCCGGGAAGGTCCGCCGACACCCTCGACATCTCGACCCGCCTGGGCGGTTATGACGCCGTCGTCGCCGCCGCCCGCGCCTCCACCGCTCCCGCCGTCTTCCGAACCCTGCGCGGTTTCGACTGCCGCGAAGTCCGCGTCGCGGCTTCCGCCGGCGGCGGCACCGTCTGGATCGTCGAGGACCTCTCCTCCCGCGAACGCGAGGTGGCGGCGGCGGCGGCTGAAGAGCGTCTGCGGACGCTCGGGCTTCTCACGGGCGGCCTCGCGCACCAGATCGGAAATCCCCTCGCCTCCATCTCCGCGCTCGTCCAGCTCCTGCAGATGCGGGAGGGAAGCGACGACGCGCGCGAGAAGCTGGCGCAGGTCGAGAAGAACGTGGATCGCATCTCGGAGATCATCGGCCGTGTCCTCGAGTTCGCGAGGCCCGACGCGGGCGATCCGAAGCCGCACGCGCTCCGACCGCTCGTCGAATCGACCTGGGCGCTCGCCCGCTTGCACGGCGTCACCGCGAAACTCGCCGTGGCGATCGAGGGCGACGCGGTCGCGCTGGCCGCCCGCGACCGGATCCAGATCGTGCTCCTCGCCCTGCTCCTGAACGCCGCGGAAGCCGCCCCCGCCGGCGGACGCCTCGCCGTGCGCCTCCGCTCCGAAGGCGGCGCCGCGGTCGCCGAATTCGCCGACGACGGACCCGGCCTCGACGCCGCTTCGCTCGCCAGACTGTTCCTCCCCTTCTATACCTCGAAAGGCGAGGGCGCGGGCCGCGGCCTCAGCCTCGCCATCGCCCGATCGCTGGTGGAACGCCAGGGCGGCCGGATCGAAGCCGCTTCCGCCCCTGGAAAGGGAACGACCTTCACCGTGACGCTGCCCTCCGCGCCTTGAGCCCCCAACCCGGAGATCCGATGCACCGAGTCCTCCTGATCGACGACGAAGCGGACTTCCGGTCCACCGTCGCCGAATTCCTCACCCAGTCCGGCTACGAAGTCCGCGCTCTCCGGGACGGAACCGGCGTCAACGCGGAACTGCTCTCCGAACGCTGGGACGCCATCCTCTCCGACCTCCAGTTGCCCGGCCTCTCAGGCCTCGACGTCCTCGCCCGCGTCCGCGCCGTCGATCCCGCCGTCCCATTCTTCATCATCACCGCCTTCGCCAGCCTCGAATCCGCCATCGAAGCCCTCCGCCAGGGAGCCACAGACTACCTCCTCAAACCGCTCAAGCTCGACTCCCTCCGCACCCGCCTCGACCGCGCCGTCCGCTTCCGCGCCCTTCAGTCCGAGAATCTCGCCCTCCGAAGAGAAGTCGCCTCGCTTCGCGGCGGCGGCCTCGTCGGCCGCTCGCCCGGGCTCCGGAACGTCCACGACCTGATCCTGAAAGTCGGGCCGAACGACCGGCCCGTCCTGATCCTGGGGGAAAGCGGAAGCGGCAAGGAGCTCGTGGCGCGCGCCCTGCACGAGGCCAGCCCGCGGGCGCCTTTCGGCTTCACCGCCGTGAACGTCGCGGCCATCCCGGAGTCCCTGCTCGAAAGCGAGCTGTTCGGGCACGTGAAGGGCTCCTTCACGGGGGCGACGTCGGACAAGGAAGGGCTTTTCGCCGCGGCGTCGCGCGGGACGCTCTTTCTCGACGAGCTCGCGGAGGCGCCGCTGTCGCTCCAGGTGAAGCTTCTCCGCGTCCTGGAGTCGCACGAGTTCATGCCCGTGGGTTCCACGAAAACGCACCGCTCGGACGCGCGGGTGATCGCGGCCACGAACCGGGACCTGAAGAAGCGCGTGGAGGAGAAACTGTTCCGCGAGGATCTGTACTACCGGCTCTCGGTCCTCGAGGTCCGCGTCCCCGCGCTTCGCGAGCGCCGCGAGGACATTCCCGAGCTGGTCGAGCATTTCGCGGCGAAGGTCGCCGCCGAGGCGGGCCGGCGGCCGCCCGCGATCGCGGCCGAGGCGATGAGGGTGCTGAGCGCCTACGACTGGCCGGGGAACGTCCGGCAGCTGCGGAACGTGGTGGAGCGGATGGTGATTCTCGGGCCCGGGCAGGACCTGGGGACGGCGGACCTGCCGCCCGAGGTGATGGGTCCCGCGGGCACCGGCCAGGCGACGATGAACCTGCGCGGGTCGCGCAAGGCCTTCGAGCGCCAGCACATTCTCTGGGTGCTGCGGGAATACGGCGGCGACAAGGTGAAGGCCGCCGAGGCGCTCGGCATCAACCTGTCGTCCCTCTATCGGAAGCTGGAGGGCGAGGACACGGAGGAGGGCGGGTCGCGGGGGTGAGGCCGGGAGGCGGGTGCGAGACAACTTCAAAGGAACAACTTCAACTTTCAAGCAACTTCAAAGGGACAACTTCAAACGACAACAGCCCGCCGTTCTTCCCCGGTTCCAGGCCGGGACCTCGCGCTCCAGGACGGCCAGTTGCCCTTTGAAGTACTGTGTTTGAAGTTGCTTGAAAGTTGAAGTTGCCCGCTGCGGAGTTCGACTTCTGCTCTGACTGCTACTTGCTCTTCTTCTTCGGCTTCGTCAGATCCTCCTTGTCGAGCACGTACCCGACGTACGCCAGGCACATCTCGTCCGTCGTCTTCTCTCCCCACCGCACCGGAACCGGCGGCCGGCTGGGATTGCGCGGGTTCTTCTCCGAATTGTCGTAGACCGCCACGTGCGTGATCTTCGATCCCGCCGGCAGCTTCAGTGGAGTCTTCAGCACGTAGGAATCCTGCCACTTGAACTCCCAGTCCGCGATCTCCAGCAGCCGCACGTCCTTTCCTCCCGGCAGGCTCGCCGTCAGCTTCGCCGACTTGCCCAGCAGGTGCATGTGCGGCGTCACGCTCAACACCGTGACGTCCTTCGGAGTCTTCCACCAGGTCTTCGCTTCGTACGCCGCATTCCCGGCCGGAATCTCGAACCAGCCGTTCACCATCTCCGCCCAGCGCAACTGCTGCTTCACCGGCTTCTTCGAGAAGTGCAGCCCGATTCGCGTCCGGTCTTTCTGCACCGATCCGCACGTGTTGTAGTGAACCTGGAGCACCACGCTCGCGCCCTTCGCCAGCCTCCGTCCGATGCCGTCGGGAAGTGCCTTCGGCAGGTTTCCCGGGGCCCAGCCGCCCATTTCGCCGGTCGGGATGAAGCCGGGCCAGGTGCCTTCGCCGGGATAGCCGATTCCCGGGGCCGAGGCGTCGAGGTTTTCCGAGACGCCGCTCGTATCGACGTACGCGATGACGTGGTGCACGACGCGCGGATTGCCCGGCCGGATTTCGGTGGCCTGGATCCAGGTGTCCCCGGGAAGGTCGGTCTTCAGGACGAAGTGCATGTAGACGTCGCTCGGCCCGTCGGCCGCCACGACGTAGGCCTCCGCGGGCTCCAGCACGAGGTCGGGCTCTCCCAGCATCCAGCCCTCGCTGAACTCCGGCAGCTCGGGCTCGTCCTCCTCGCGCCCCTGCGGCGTGCCGCCGTCCACCCATTTCACGATCGTCTCGATCTCCTGCGCCGACAGCCGGCGCTCGCCTTCGAACTCGACCCCCGCGGTCGGCTTCCACGGCGGCATGCGCCGCGCCGCGACCGCTTCCTTGATTTCTTCCGCGAACGCGCTCGCGTGCGCGAAGTCCGTGAGCGTCATCGGCGCGATCTGGCCGGGGCGGTGGCACGCGACGCAGTTCCGCTGCACGATCGGCGCCACGTCCTTCGACCACGTCACCGGCCCGTCCGCGGCCGGCTCGCGGCGCCGGACGGCGCAACCGCGCGGCTCCGTGACCGGCGTTCCGA
This sequence comes from Planctomycetota bacterium, assembly GCA_016190145.1. Classification (GTDB taxonomy): domain Bacteria; phylum Planctomycetota; class MHYJ01; order WSZJ01; family WSZJ01; genus WSZJ01. Next base: position 14,043 of record JACPRD010000153.1, read on the forward strand.
CCTCGCGCCCGTCGAGCACCGCGTCGAGCGCCTCACGCAGCTCCCGCCGCGACGGCCGCCCGCCCATCGGATCGTCGTCGATCCGCCCCCGGTACCGCACCTTCCGCGCGGCGTCCAGCACCACGACCGTCGGCACCGTCTCGATTCCCATCCCGTCCGCCAGCGCGTGCGCCCCGTCCAGAAGGACGGGGAACGGGAGACCCTTTTCCTTCGCGTGCGCGGCGGCCTCCGCCTGCTCGTTCCGGTTCGGGTTGACGCCGAAGAACGCCACCCCCCGCGCGCCGTAGTCCTTCGCGAGCTGCTGCAATTCCGGCGCGTACCGGTTGCACGCGGGACACTGGGTGCCCGTGAAGACGAGGACGACCGCCTTCCGATCCGCGAATTCGGCCGGCGTGTGCGCCGCCCCGTCGGTCCCCTCCAGCCGGAATTCCGGACAGGCCGTGCCCGGCGCGCCCGGCGCCGGATCCGCGCCCGCCGGCAGAATCGCCGCCGCCAGGACCAGCGGAAGAATCGCCCGCATGCCGCCTCCCTATTTCTTCTTCGGTTTCGTCAGGTCCTCGCCGTTCCGCACGTAGTTCACGTACCCGAGGCACATCTCCTCCGTCGTCTTCTCGCCCCAGCGAACCTCCCGCGGCGGCCGGAACGGATTGCGCGGGTTCTTCTCGGAGTTGTCGTACACCATCGTCAGCCGGATCCGCGTCCCGCTCGGAAGCCTCAGAGGATTCTTCAGCACGTACGTGTCCTGCCACTTGAAGTCCCAGTCCGCGATCTCCACCAGCGATTCCGCCCCGCCCTTCGGCAGCTCCGCCACCATCCGCGCTTCCTTCCCCAGCAGGTGGCAGTGCGGCATCACCGAGATCACCGTGATGTCCCGGTTCACCGGCCACGTCGCCTGCACCTCGTGCGCCCCGTCGCCCGCCGGCAGCTTGAACCACGGGTTGAGAATCCGCGCCTGGTACAGCTGCCTCTTCACCGGCGTCTTCGCGAAGTACAGCCCCACCTGCGTCCGGTCCCTGTGCGCCTTTCCCGTCGGATTGTTGTAGTGCACCTGGATCACCAGCCGCGCGTTCTTCGCGAGCTTGCGCGCGACGCCGTCGGGAAGCGGCCTCGCGAAGAAGCCGGGCGTCCAGCCGCCCATTTCCCCCGTCGGGACGAAGCCGGGGAACGCTCCCGAACCCTTGTAGCCGAGCCGCCCGTCCTCCTCGTCCAGCCGGTCCGCCATCCCCGTCTGATCGATGTACCCGAGCACGTGGTGCACTATCCGCCGGTTCCCCGGCCGCACCTCCACCGCCGCGACCCACTTGTCCTCCGTCCACTTCGTCGGCATCACGAAATGCCAGTACAGGTCCGGACCCGGCTTCACGTCGAAGTCCGCTCCCGCGTCCAGCACCATGTCCGGCTCGCCCATCGCCCAGCCGTCCGGGAACTCCGGCAGCTCCGGCTCCTCCTTCGGGTCCCCCTCCGGCGTCCCCCCATCCACCCACTTCACGATCAGATCGATCTGCTCCCGCGTCAGCCGCCTCTCCCCGATGAACTCCTGTCCCGCCACCGGCTTCCACGGCGGCATCCGCTTCGCCGTCACCGCCGACTTGAGCTCTTCCGCGAACGCGCTCGCGTGCGCGAAGTCCGTGAGCGGCATGGGCCCGATGTTCCCGGGCCGGTGGCAGCCCGCGCAGTTCTCGAACACGATGGGCGCCACGTGCTTCGACCAGGTCACGTCCCCCGTCTTCGCGATCTCGCGCCGCCGCACCGCGCAGCCCGCGGCCGGCGTCTCGGGCGTCGCGACCTCGCGCCCGTCGAGCACCGCGTCGAGCGCCGCGCGCAGGTCCGCGCCGGTGGATTCTTCGCCCATCCTCGAAGAGTCGACGCGTCCCCGATAGCGGATGTCGCCCGCGGCGTCCGCGACGAGCACGGTCGGAGTGATTTCGATCCCCAGCCGGTCGGCCAGCCCGTGGTCGCCGTCCCGGAGGGTGGGGAAGGGGACTTCGCGGTCCCGGACCCACGCCTCGAGTTCCCCCTGCTCGTTTCCGTTCGGGTTGACGGCGAGGACCGCGACCTCCCGCGACGCGTAGTCCTTCGCGACCGCCGCGATCTGGGGCAGGCAGCGCTGACACTCGGGACACTGGGTGCTGGTGAAGAGGAGGACGAGGGCTTTCCTGCCGGAGAATCCGGCGCTGGAGACCCTGTTCCCTTCCACGTCGGAGAGCTCGAAGGCCCCCAGGGATTTCGGGCGGGCGGGCGGATCCGCGACGGCCGGAGTTCCGAGGACGGCGGCCACGGCCAGAACCAGCGGCAGGGCGACGGCGTCGCGCATCTCTTCCCCCCGAAATGAGATGTCTGAGGTCCGGAATGGGATAAGGTACGACCTTTCCGGGGGAGCGTTGGGGGGAAAAGGAGAAAGGCCACCTCAAAGGGCAGGAATGGATCCGGGGCAGGAGGAGTGCGGCGGCCCCGGAAGGGCCGGAAAAACGGGTCCGCCCGGCACCCCGCGAGACCCTTGTCCTTTGAAGTTGCTCTTTTTCCTTTGAAATTTCCCGGTGTTCCACCTCTGGGCGACCTTTGACACCCCCGCCCCTGACAGGGTATAAGCGAGCCCCTAACGGTCCCGCCGGCAGGGGACCGGCACCTCAAGGGGGCTTGCGAATGCCGCTCATCCGGGTCAAGGCCGGGACCGACGTCGGCCGCACCTTCGACATCACCAACGAGGTCATCACCATCGGCCGCGATCCGAACGCCATGGTCAAAGTCATGGACCACGGCGTATCCCGCCAGCACGCCGAAATCTTCAAGATCGGCGAGATGTGCTTCATCCGCGACCTGAAGTCGACAAACGGGACGTTCGTGAACGACCAGAAGGTGACGGAGGAGCTCCTGCGCGCGGGCGACCAGGTGCGCGTCGGCAATACGATCCTGACCTTCGAGGACGGCGGCGCGCCCCCCGAGGATCCCGACAAGAAGGTGGACTTCGACCAGGGCCGCGAACTCCAGGCGAATTCGACCATCGAGCTCAAGCTCGACCGCAAGAGCGAGAAGGAGAACAAGCCCGTCCCGATTGGCCGCGAAGTCGAGTCGCGGAACCTCGTCGCCCTCTACGACATCGCGAAGATCATCGGATCGGAACGCGAGGCCTCGAGCCTCCTGAGCAAAATTCTCGAGCTCGCCGTCGACGCGACCAGCGCCGACACCGGGTATCTCCTGCTGCTCGAAAAGGGTTCCGGCAAGCTCGTCCCGAAGGCGACCTGGAGCAAGGAGAAGACCGAGCCCAAGATCAGCCGCACCATCGTCAAGCGCGTGATGCAGCACTCTCGCGCCATCCTGACCAGCGACGCCATGCTCGACCAGCGCTTCGCCGGAAGCGAATCGATCGTCATGAAGAACATCAAGAGCGTGATCTGCGCGCCGCTCGTGTCGCGCGAGAAGATCACGGGAATCCTCTACATGCACTCGAGCAAGGTCGCGGCCGAATTCTCCAGCGAGGACCTGGAGCTCGCGACCGCGATCGCCATCCAGGCCGGCATGGCCCTCACCTCGTTCCAGGCGGGAGAGACACTTCGCAGGACCCTGATCTCCCTCGTGAAAACCCTCGTCACCGCGACGGAAATCCGCGACCCGCGCATCCAGGGCCACGCCGAACGCGTCGCGAACTTCTCGACGGCCATCGCGACCCAGCTCAAGCTGCCCAAGGCGGAAATCCACAAGATTCACCTCGCCGCCCTTCTGCACGACGTCGGCAAGATGGGCACGTCGCTCACCGCGCCCGAGGGCGCGGACCTGGCGAAATGGAAGGAAGAGCACGTCCTGGCGGGCGAGAAGGTGCTCGCCACGATCGACGGTTTCGAGGACGTCATCCCCGGCGTGAAGTACCACCACGAGTACATGGACGGAAGCGGTTTCCCGCACAAGATCAAGGGGGACGCGATTCCGATGTCCGCGCGCATCATTTGCGTGGCGAACGATTTCGACAACGCGACGACGCGCGGCGGGCTGAACGGCCAGGGGCTTCCGGTGAAGGAAGTGCTGATCGACATGGGCCGCCGGGGCACGACGATCTATGATGACGCGGTGATCCAGTCGCTGCTGGTGTGCCACCGCAACGGGACGCTGTTCGCGCCGACGTCCCCGTTCGAGCTGTAAGAGTCGCGCATTGACCCCGTCCGGCGACGGTCGGGGAGGAACATAGACTTGGACGGGACATCCGAGCCGGCCACCGCCGTCCGCCTGCGCGACGGCGGGGTGAGCCCCCAGGAGCGGGACCGCTCCCTTCGCGTCTCCGTCATCGACGGTTGCTTCCACGGCGGGATGGTGGGGTTCGGCGAGAATTACGTCGGCGCCTACGCGGTGTTCCTCGGCGCGACGCCCGCCATCGCGGCCGCGCTCGGCTCCTGGCCCTCGCTCGCCGGCGCGATTTTCGGCGCGTTCGCGGTGGATCTCGTGGACCGCTCCCGGCGGCGGGCGCTCATCACCGTGTCGACGGCGGGCCTCGCCGGCCTGATGTTCTTCGCCCTCCTCGGCCTGCCGCTGGCCGTGCCTCGCTGGGGCGTCTACACCGTGATCGCCGCATGGCTCGTCTACGTCGCCGCCAACAACGTCGCCGGCCCCGCGTGGAACTCGTGGATGGGCGACCTCGTTCCCTCCGAGAAACGCGGCGCCTACTTCGGCCGCCGCTCCGGCCTCATCGCCGTCGTCACCCTCGTCTGCACCGTCGCCGCGGGACTCCTCCTCGACGGCTTCAAGAAAGCCGGCCGCGAACGCGACGGCTGGATCGCCATCCTCGCCCTCGCCGCCGTCTTCAAACTGCTCTCCGTCTGGTTCCTCTCCCGCATGGCCGAGCCCCGCTACGAACCCAGACCCGCCGATTACTTCACGTTCCGCCAGTTCCTCGCCCGCTCGCCCGGCTCCAACTTCGCCTGGTTCACCTACGGCATCGCCCTCATGTACTTCTGCGTCCACCTCTCCGGCCCGTTCTTCGCCCTCTACCAGCTCAAAACCCTCAACTGGTCCTACAACCAGTTCATGGCCTCGACCGCCACCCAGATCCTCTCGTTCTTCCTCACCCAGCACTGGTGGGGCAAGGTCGGCGACCGCCGCGGCTCCCGCCTCGTCCTCCTCACCAGCGGCGTCCTCTGCGCCCTCCTCCCCCTCCTCTGGTGCGTCACCACCAACTTCTGGGCCCTCCTCGCCGTCCAGATCCTCGCCGGCTTCTGCTGGGGCGGATTCAACCTCGCCACCTCCAACTTCCTCTTCGAAGCCGTGACCCCCGCCAAGCGCGCCCGCTGCGCCGCCTACTTCAACGTCGTCACCGCCGTCGGCATCTTCGCCGGCGCCGCCACCGGCGCCGTCCTCGTCGGCCTCGTCCCCGCCCGCTGGGGCCTCGCTTCCCCCTTCCTCGCCGTCTTCGCCCTCTCCGGCATCCTGAGATTCCCCGTCGTCCTCCTCTGGCTCCGCGGCGTCCAGGACGGCGCCAAGGCGCACGAGGAGTTGAGGGAACGCGCGCGGCAGCTGAGGGTAGTCGTGAAGGGAGATCCGGGGGACGCGGAGTAAAATTACTGGCCGAGGTCGATCTCGTCCTCGCCCCGCAGGTCTTTCAGCCGGAACGCCACCGAGATTCGGCGCTCCCGGGGGAGACTCTCGAATGCGCGCTCCAGCGCGTTCTCGTCGGCACACATCCGCACGCCCCAGGCCGTGCCCAGCGCGTCCTCATCCAGCGCCGTCGTTTCACCGGCGCGGGCGAGGAGCGCCAAGCCAGGGGAAGGGTCGGCGGCGGTCTTCGCCCACCTGCGGATCGCAGGGGCGGCGGCCTTGCCGTGGGGGAGAAGGGCCATGGCGGCATCCCACCGGAGCGGCAGGGCGCGGTCGCCGAAGCGGTCGCCGAGGGCGATGACGAGGACCGTCGCAGGCGATTTTCCGGCGAACACGCGGGGGGCCTCCAGGAGCGCTCGGACCGGGTGGTCCGGCGCTTCCGGACAATCGCGAACGAGTGCGAGGGGGCCGATTTCGATCAACGCGCGCCTTTCCTCGCGCGTGGAGGGCGCGGGCGTCGCGGCAAGGCCGGTCCGCGCGACGTGGGCCTCGTTCGCCAGCGCGGCCTGGGCGTGAAAACCGGCATCGTCGCCGGAGCGGAGCGCGAGTCCGGCGAGCCGATGGTGCGCGCGGTACTGGAAATTCGCCAGCGCCAGCGCCTCCGAGAGGTCCGTCGAACGCTGCCCCAACTTCGCGGAAAGCGCCGCGGCCGATTCGTACGCCGTCTTCGCCGCCTCGCGCCGGCCGCGCCACTCCCACTCCTCGCCCCAGTCCATCAGGAACTGCAGAAGCGAGAGCAGTTCGCGCGTGCGTACAGGGTGCACCGGCAACTCACCGTCCGCCTCGATCGCCCAGTCCCGATCCCCGAAATCCACGTCGGCGCATCTCGCCGCGCGACCCGCGAATTCCGAAGCCTCCAGCGCCCGTCCGTCCGCGTACGCGATCAGCGCTTCCACCAGCGGCACCGCGCCGTTCGGGTCGCCCACTTCCTTGGCCTCCCGAACCACGCCGAGGAGCGCATGGCGCACCGCGGGCCCGCGCTCCAGCAGTTCCGAGATCCTCCGGCCCGCCGCGCCCGAATCGGCGGACGCCAGCGTGCCCAGGAATAGGAGAAGCGGGAGAGAACGACTCATGTCCCAGCTATCGGCAGGGCGGGGGGTCTAGGCGGAGCACTTCACGGAGCCATAGGCCATAAGCCATAAGCTATAAGCGGCGCGCTTCGCGCGCCACAGGGTGCGGGGGGGACTTCAGCCGGGGCGGGGCTGGGCGATTGTCGGGTCCCTCGCTCAGAGTTTGAGCAAAAATCGATGGAGGCACAGCGGCGCCGGCGAGAAGAGTATTTCCAGATTGCCGCAGGGAGAACAGGTGATCCCCTTGCGTCTTGCGCCATCCCCCCGAGTGATCGAGATTCTCATTCTGCGCGAAAAGTGGGGCGGCGAGCGGCCGGGGCGAGCGAAGCGAGGTCCGGACGCCGCCGATCCCACTTTTCGCGCAGAATGAGAAACTTCCCGATTCGCAGTCACCCCATCGGATCGCCGACATCCGCCCCACCACGGCACCGCCCCCCCACCGGATCAGCCCGGCCCCGGCTGAAGTCCCGTCCGCGCCACATGGCGCGCGAAGCGCGCCGCTTATAGCTTATGGC
>JACPRD010000155.1 GCA_016190145.1 Planctomycetota bacterium
CCCCCCGCCTGCCTATTCCTTTTGCAGCCCGTACGCCTCGATCTTCGCGTCGAGCGTCACGCGGCTGATCCCCAGCATCCGGCTTGCCTCCGTCTTCACCCAGCCGGTCTCCTTCAACACCGCGAGAATCGCCTCCTTCTCCACCGTCTCCGTCACGTCCTTCACCAGGTCCTTGAGCTGCCGCCCGCCCAGCGACGGCGCGGCGGATCGCTTCGCCTCCGTCTTCCGGATCTCCTCCTTCAGGTGCCCCGCGTGCACCTTGCCGTCGGCCGAGAGCGCGATCAGCCGCCTGAGCTCGTTCTCCAGCTCGCGAATGTTCCCCGGCCAGCCGTAGGCCACCAGCAGCCGCTGCGCGTCCGCTTCCAGCGTCGGCCGCGGCGCGTTGGATTCGCGGGCGAAGGAGTCGAGGAAATGTTCGATGAGAAGGGGGATGTCGTCGCGGCGGTCGCGGAGGGGAGGAAGCGTGATGGTGACGACGTTGAGGCGGTAGAACAGGTCCTCCCGGAACTTCCCTTCCTTGATGAGGTCCTTGAGGTCGCGGTTGGAAGCGCTGCAGATGCGGACGTCGACGTGGAGGATGTCCTTGCCGCCGACGCGGCGCAGCTCGCCGGTCTGAAGGGTGCGGAGGAGTTTTTTCTGCATTTCGACGGACATGTCGCCGATCTCGTCGAGGAACAGGGTGCCGCCGTCGGCGAGTTCGAACAGGCCCTTGCGGTCTTCCGTGGCGCCGGTGAAAGCGCCGCGGGTGTGGCCGAACAGCTCGGACTCGAGGAGCGATTCGGTGATGGCCGCGCAGTTTTCGCTCACGAACCGCGCCTTCTTGCGCGGGCCGTTGTAGTGGATGGCGCGCGCGACGAGTTCCTTGCCGGTGCCGGACTCACCCTGGATCAGGACCGGGACGTTCGAATCCGTGACGCGGTCCAGGATCCGGAACACCTCCTGCATCAGCGTGTTCCGCCCGATGATGTTCGAGTAGTTGTACTTGAGCCCGAGGCTCTGCAGCGACGCGTTCAGGTCCTCTTTCACCTCCGTCAGCTCCGTCTTCTGCAGTTCCACCTTCTCCTCGAGCAGCTTGTTCAGCTTCTCGACCTGCTCCTTCGACGTCTTCAGGTCCTCCAGCCGCCGCTGGTTCTCCTCCCACAGCCGCGCGTTCTCGATCGCGACCGACGCCTGGTCGCTGAACAGCTCGAGGAGCCGCTGGTGGGTTTCGGTGAAGAGTCCCTCCTCGAAGCGGTTGTCGATGTAGAAGCAGCCGAGGACGCGCTGGCGGCCGCGCAGGGGCACGCAGAGGAGCGACCGGAGCTTGAGCTCCGTCACGCTCATGAAGGCGTGCAGCTCGCGGTCGGTCTGCGCGTTCTGCGCCCTCACGGTCTTGCCGTTGCGGACGACGGCGTCGGCGATCGAGTGCGAGATCTTGTCCTCGGGCTTCCGCACGTCCTCGCGGTCGAAATTGCGCGCGACGCGGATCGAGGTCGCGAGCGACTCGTCCGCCAGGATGATGAACCCGCGCTCGGCGTTCGTCAGCTCGACGACGGCGTCCAGGATCATCTCCAGCAGCCGCTTGATGTTGTGCTCGGTCGTGATCGCCTTCCCGATCTCCTGGAGCCGGAGCAGCGAGTCGCGCATCTCGACCAGCTCGCCCTCGCGCGGAGCCCCCTTGTGCGACCGGAAGTACTCGTCCAGGATGTTCGCCGCGACCTCGAGCCCGTCCTCGCCCCACGTGTCCAGGCACCCGTCGAACGCCCCGCGCAGCTTTCCCTCCACCTCCGCCACGGGATCCGCGCTCGGCGCCGCCGCCCCCTGCGCCCGCGGGCGCGCCGCAGGCAGCCTCCGCCCCGTCGCGAGCGACCGGCGGCCGAATCGGGGAAGCGGATGCACCCCGCTCTCGCTCGCGTCCCGGTCCCCCGGCTCCTTCTCGAACGTGATCGACGTCTCGCCGATCTCGATCCGGTCCCCGTACTTCAGGAAATGCTGGTTCGTCTTCGCCCCGTTGACCGTGAGCCCGTTCACGCTTTCAAGGTCCACCACCTTCCAGCCCTTCTCCGTCTTCGAAATGACGCAGTGCTCCCGCGACGACTTCGTGTCCCGGATCTGCACCGTGTTCGTCGGAGCGCGCCCCAGCGACACGGGCTCGTCGCCCAGCCGCAGCGTGCGGTTCTCTCCCTGGTCCTGGATGACGAGTTTCGGCACGCTCTCAGAGTTTGTAAGAAAACCGTGCTGGGATGCTCCGTCGGCCGGCAGAAAGGCCCACGGTTGGCAAGGACAGGACGACCCGGCCGACTCCGCCCCCCAGCCCGATTGTTTCACAAACTCCGGGAGGCAAAGCACTTCCTGAGAGCGTGAAAAAAATCGATCGCAGGCGCGGTCGGGGCGAGCTCGCGAAGCGAGCCAGGTCCGACCGCACCGTAGATCGATTTTTTCTCACGCTCTCAATCGGCCAGCAGGAACCGCACCGGACCCGCCGGCGATACCTTGTTCGCCAGCTCCACACCCTTCACCACCGCCCACAGCGGCACCTTCGCGTCCGCCGGATGAATCCCGACCTCCTTCGCCCCCGACTCCCGGATCGCCGCCACCGCCGCGTCCACGTCCGCATACGTCTTCCCGTCCACCGTCAGCACCAGCGCCGCCCCGTTCGCCGCCACGTCCACCCGCTTCGCCCCCGCGGGAAGCGGATCCATCGCCTTCCAGCCGAGCGGCAGCTTCGCCAGCACGCCCTGCAGATCCTTCTGCTCCGTCTTCGTCGCGAACAGCACGCGCGTCATGTTCATGTTCGACATGATCTCGAGGACCTTGCGCACCTTGAACCACGGCGCCTTGTAGTCGCCATCGATCATCACCGGCTCGTCGCAGGACTCCCCCTCCGCCAGCTTCGACGTCGCCGTGAGCATCTTCATCTGCCCCGCCATCGCCCGCACCTCCGGCGCCTCCCCCTCGCTGCAGCATCCCGACGACGCCTGCGCGCCCCCCTTCTCAACCTTCACCATCGCCCCGTCGAACGTGAATTTCTGCGACTCGATCGTCCCGTCGCGCGCCACCTTCACCAGCACCACCGAAGGCCGCTGCACCGTCACCACCGCGGAAGGATCCGCCTTCACCAGCAGGTGGTCCGGCTCGTCCGGCGTCGCCACGCGGACCTTTTTCAGATTCTCCGCCTGCTCCGCCTTCCGCCGCGCCTCCTCCTCCTTCTTCTTCGTCGCGGGATCCCGCATGTCGCACCCCGCGACCCACGCCGCCACGACCGCCACCGCCGCCCATTTCCTCATGACTCGGATTCTCCCTCGGGTTCCTCGTCCTCCCACTCGTCGTGGTAGAGGAAGAGCTGGAGGCACACGCTGCAGAGCGGGACCTTGGCGTCCTCGTGGTAACGCACCTCGATGGTGAACGCCTCTCCCGTGTCGTAGTCGTAGCACTCCTCGCCGTCCACGCGCGAGCAGACCCAGCAGGCCAGTTCCTCCTCGGCCTCCTCGGTCGCCTCCGCCTCCTCCTCGTCCGCCGGCGCCGCCTGCTCCAGCTTCAGGTACATGTTGTCCGCCACGATCGGGTCGGTCCGGAGGGGATGGGCGGTGTAAACGGCGTCCTGGAAGCGGCTGACGTCCTTGAGCTCGATGGCGTCGAGGCCGTCGATGAGCACGTGGACCCAGCGGTTGCCGGTGAACGGGCAGGTCCCCTCGTGCTTCTTGATGAGCGTCTTGGACTTGGTGGCGTTGTCCTTGTACAGGAAGCGGCCGTAGGCCTCGTCGACGGCCTTCTTGAGGGGCTCGACGTGGTCCTGCGGGATTCCGAACACTTCCATCGACAGGCGCATGGTGGAGCCAGTCTATGCGCCGGAGCGGGGTTACGTCAAACCGCGATCGGGAGGGGATCGCGGATCCCGGGCCGACGCGCGCTCCGCGGGGGGAGAACGGGGAACGGGGAATGGGAGAACGGGCGCGCGCAGTGCGCTCCCTACCTGGCGCTGCCGGCAACCGTATTCGCGGCTCTCCACAGCATCTGCTTAAGCAGCTCCGGCATCCAGAGCCCCAGCACCGCCAGCGCCACCAGCGGGACGACAACCAGAAAAACGTCCTCCCAGACGGCTTCCTCCGGCTTCCCGGGCTCCCCGGGCTCGCGCCAGGCCATCGAGATCGCGTGGCGCAGCGCGCCGACGAAAATGATGCCGGCGCCGAGGAGGAACAGGGAGAAAGGCCACCAGGCGCCGGCGTCGGCCGCGGCCTTGAGGATCTGCAGTTCGCTCATGAAGATCGCGAACGGTGCCATGCCGAGGAGAGCGAGAAAGGACCAGAAGAGGCCCGATCCGCACACGGGAGCCCGCTTCACAGTCCCCGCCAGCCGCGACATGTCGTGCGTGCCGTAGATCTGGCCGAGGCGCCCGGCGCAGAAGAAGGCGAGGGTCTTGCAGATGGAGTGGTTGAGCGTGTGGAAGAGGGCGGCGAACGTGCCGAGGCCGCCGAGCCCCACGCCGAGCGCGATGATGCCCATGTGCTCGACGCTGGAGTACGCGAGAAGGCGCTTCAGATCCTTCTGAAACACGATGAACGCGGCCGAGACGAGGATGGAGACGACGCCGAAGAGGACGAGGAACCGGAGGCACCAGCCGGAGTTACCGGTGGCGGCTTCGACGAGGGGGACGAAGCGCATGATGCAGTAGAGGGAGGCGCTGAGCATGAAGCCGGAGAAGACGGCGGAGACGGGGGCGGGGGCCTGGGAGTGGGCGTCGGGGAGCCAGCTGTGCATGGGGGCGAGGCCGGCCTTGGTGCCGTAGCCGACGATGAGGAAGACGAAGCCGACCTTGAGGGTATCGGCGTCGAGGCGCGGGGCGACTTCGAGGAGGCGGGTCCAGAGGAGGGACTCGGCGGGGGTGAGGAGCGGGGCGTGGGCGGAGGCGGCGGTGAGGAGGGTGCCCATGAAGGCGAAGGCGATGCCGACGGAGCAGATGAGGAGGTATTTCCAGGTGGCTTCGAGGGAGGCCTGGGTGCGGTGGATGCAGACGAGGAAGGCGGTGAGGAGGGTGGCGGCTTCCATGCCGACCCACATGAGGCCGACGCTGTTGGAGATGAGGACGAGGTTCATGCCGGAGAGGGAGCCGAGCCAGAGGGCGCCGAAGCGGCGCGCGAGGTGTGGGGAGAGGCGGTCTTCGCCGCGGAAGTACTGGCGTGCGGCGGCGGAGGACATGAGGAAGACGAGGGTCATGACGAGGAGGTTGTAGGTGGAGAGGGAGTCGACGAAGAGCCAGTCCCAGGCGGTGCGGACGGGGCCGCGGGTGTGGACGTGGGCGGCGGCGGCGGCGGAGAGGGCGGCCATGCCGGCGACGCAGGCGAGGATGGCGGCGAAGACGGCGCGCGGGGAGGGCAGGAGGAGGCAGAGGCCGGCGCCGGCGGCGGGGAGGACGAGGAGGGCGACGATGAGGAGTTCGGGGTTCATCAGCCTTTGAGGGAGTCGAGCTGGTCCGCGTCGATGTGATCGAACTCGCGGTTGATGTGGTAGATGGTGATGCCCATGACGAAGACGGCGACGTAGATGTCGAGGAGGACGCCGAGTTCGACCATGAGGGGGACTTCGCCGACGATGACGACGGCGAACGTGTAGATGCCGTTTTCGAGGACGAGGTAGCCGAGGACCTGGCTGATGGCGGTGCGGCGGCTGACGATATGGAAGAGTCCGACGAGGATGGTGAAGAGGGAGACGGGGAAGATGAGGGTGGAGACGCCGGGGCCGGGGATGGTGAGGTGGCGGGTGGTCCAGATGGAGACGGCGAGGGCGAGGATGCCGGCGAAGATGGAGACGGAGTAGCCGACGAACGGGTCGACTTCGCGGCGGATGTTGGCCTCGCGGAGGGCGCGGAAAAGGAGTCGGGGGAAGACGACGCCTTTGAGGAGGATGGTGCCGACGGCGAGGCCGACGGCGCGGGCGCCGACGTGGCCGGAGTGGACGAGGACGGGGAGACAGCCGAGAACGACGCCCTGGAAGGCGACGAGGCGGATGCAGGCGAAAAGGCGGCTGGTGCCGAGGAGCATGAGGTTGGTGAGAATGAGGAGGACGACGACGGTTTCCATGAGCATGTTCACGGCGATTACCTCAGCACGAGGATGAGGGCGAGGGCGGAGAGGGCGGCGGCTCCGGCGAGGAGCTGGGGCACGCGGAGGAGTTTCAGGCGCGCCATGGAGGACTCGACGGCGCCGACGACGACGGCGAGCGCGAGCATGCCCGCCGCGAATCCGGCCGCGTCGATCCACGGGTCGCCGCTTCGGACGGGCACCGCGATCCCGACCAGGAGGGCGCCGAGCACCCAGAGTTTGAGGGCGGCGCCGTAGAGGACGAAGGCGAAGTCGGGTCCGCCGTGGTCGAGGACCATGACCTCGTGGATCATGGTGAGTTCGAGGTGAGTGGCGGGGTCGTCGACGGGAATGCGGGCGTTTTCGGCGAGGAAGACGAGCAGGAGGGCGGCGGAGACGAGGGCGAGGGCGGGCCCGGCCGTGGTCCAGGCGTGCACCGAGATTCCCTGCATCATGCCCGTGAGCGAGGTGCTGCCGGTATTGCGCGCGACGGCGGCGAGGGCGAGGAGCAGCGCGGGCTCGGCGAGCGCGGAGAACTGGACTTCGCGGCTCGCACCCATGCCCTCGAAGCTCGACCCGGTGTCGAGCGCGGCGAGCACGGTGAAAAACCGGGCGAGGCCGAAGACGTACGCGAGCAGGATGAGGTCGCCCGGGAATCCCATGAGCGCGGGAGTGTCGCCCACCGGGAGGAGCGCGGTCGCGACGAGCGCCGCGCAGACGCCGACGATCGGACCCGCGCGGAAAATCCAGGTCGTCGACCGGCTGTAGACCGCGCCCTTGCGCAGGAGCTTCGCCAGGTCCCAGTACGCCTGCAGCACAGGAGGACCCCTTCGCCCCCCCACCCACGCCTTCACCCGGTTCACGACGCCCAGGAGAAGCGGCGCGAACAGGATCGCGAGCACGGGCTGCGCGAGGCGCGGGGCTTCCACTAGTGGAGCCTCCAGATGAGGAGCGCCAGGAGCGTGAGCGCGATGTAGAGAACGTAGAGGTGGACCTGGCCGACCTGGAGCCAGTTGAGGCGCGCGAGGACCCAGCCGAATCCGCGAAAGACGGGTTCGAAGATCCGGTCGCGGCAGACGTCGGGCGTCTCGGTCTCGAGCGAAGAGGGGCCGGGGAAGTAGCCGCCGGGCTGCCGCAGGTGTTTGCGGGTGCGCAGGAACAGGCGGAGCAGGTCGGTGAGGGGCTGGGCGTAGGAGGAAGCGGTGTACTGCATGCGCGGGGAGGGAGCGGCGTAGCCGCAGCCCCAGGTGGCGGCGGCGCCGACGCGGCGTCCGGCGAGGAGTCGGGAGCGCAGGAAGGCGAGGAGGGCCGCGAGGGCGAGGAAAGCGCCGGCGCCGAGGGAGACGCGGCCGAGGAGGCCCGTTTCGGGCAGGTCGCCGGGCCCGGCGAGCGCCGCGATCGCGGGGCCGATCGCGCGCACGACCCAGGGTCCCGCGAGGCCGATGGCCGCGCAGGCGGCCGCCAGCACCAGCATCGGCGCCACCATCGCGCCGCCGGGATCGTGCGCGTGCTCGGCGTGCCCGCTCCGCGCTTCACCCAGAAACACCATCCCGTACGCCTTGGAGAAACAGGCCGCGGCGAGGCCGCCGATGAGGGCGAGGCTGCCGATGACGGCGATGGCGGGAACGGCGACGCCGGTGCCGAGTCCCGAGACCGCGCGGAAGGCGCCGAGGTAGATGAGGAACTCGCTCACGAACCCATTGAGCGGGGGCAGGCCCGAGATCGCGGCGGCGCCCACGAGGAAGCAGCCGGCGGTCCACGGCATCTTCTTCTGCAGCCCGCCGAGGTGGTCGATTTCGCGCGCGCCGGTCGCGTGGAGGACGGCGCCGGCGCCGAGGAACAGGAGCCCTTTGAACGCGGCGTGGTTGGCGACGTGCAGGAGGCCGCCGGCGAATCCGAGGACGGCCAGGGTGTGCGAGCCCGAGGCGACGCCGAGGACGCCGAGGCCGAGGCCGAGCGCGATGATGCCGATGTTCTCGACGCTGTGGTACGCGAGCAGTCGTTTGAGGTCGTGCTGGGCCAGGGCGAAGAGGACGCCCAGGATTCCCGAGGTCGCCCCGATGCCCACGAGGAGCCAGCCCCACCAGAGGGGCGGCGGGCCGAGCAGCGTGAGGATGCGGACGAGCCCGTAGATCCCGGTTTTGATCATGACGCCGGACATGAGCGCCGAGACGTGGCTGGGCGCGGCGGGGTGTGCTTCGGGGAGCCACACATGAAGCGGCAGGAAGCCGGCCTTTGTGCCGAAGCCGAGCACGGCGAGGACGAACAGGAGTCCCGCATGCGTGCCGGGCTCGAGGCGGTCGAAATCGAGGGATCCGGAGGATTTCTGCAGAAGGAGGAACAGCGCGAGCAGGAACGCCGTCCCGAGGTGCGTCGCGACCATGTAGATCCACCCGGCCTCGCGCACGCTCTCCTTCTGGTGGTCGTAGGTCACGAGGAAGAAGGACGCGAGCGTCATGGTCTCCCAGGCGATGAGGAACAGGATTCCGTTCCGCGCCGCGACGGTGAGCGCCATACCGGCCACGAGCGCGTTGTAGTACAGCCAGTGCGCCCCGGGCGGTCGCGGCGCCGGCCGCAGGTATCCCGTCCCGTACACCGCCGCCAGCGCGGAGAGCGCCAGTATCGGCAGCAGGAAGAACGCGGACAGTGCGTCGATCTCGACGCGGAAGGATCCGCCCGGCATCGGCCACGGAAGCCGCGACTCCAGCGCCACTCCGGTTCCGAGGACTCCGACCGCCGGCGCCAGGGCCAGCCCGCATCCGACCACCGCACCGAGCGCCCCCAGCCGGCCGCTCCAGGGCCCATTCCGCCCCGCCGCGGCCGAAAGCAGGCCGCCGACGAGCAGTACGCCTATGCCGACGAAGAAGAGCGACATCGACCGGGGCAGCTTAGTCTTCGGGGCGGAGGGGGACAATATTTGCGGACTGCCATAAGCCTGTGAGGCCAGCCATAAGCCATAAGCTATAAGGGGCCCGCTTCGCGGGCCACATGGTGCGGAGTGGACTTCAGTGTTACCGGACCCCCGGCGCCCGGGTAACATTTAAGTCCACTCCGAAGGCTTATGGCGCGCGCAGCGCGCCGCTTATGGCTTATGGCTGCCTTACCATGCCGCCATCCCCTGCCCGCACGCCGCGCAAAACCGCGAGGTCGCAAAATTCGCGGTGCCGCATTTCATGCAGAAACGGTGCGCGGGCGCCACGGGCGCGGCGGTCGCGGGGTCGCGGAGGGGGGGAAGGGCGCCTTCGAGGCCGAAGAGGTTGCGGTAGACGATGGCGATGGCGAGGGTCTGGAGGGGCATGCCGATGGCGACCCCGCCGAACGGGATGAAGCCGGCGATCATCTGGACGACCATGAGGACGAGGATGAAGCCGACGACGCTCCAGAAGCCCTGGGTCACGCGGGCCCGGGAGGCGCTCATGGCTTCGAAGCCGCCGCAGCCGGTGGCGACGGCGGCGGGAATGGAGAAGAGCCACCAGATGGCGAGGACGAGGCCGGGGATGATGAGGAGGAGGTAGCCGCAGAAGATGGCGAGGCCGCCCAGGATCGTGATAGCGAGCGTGGGGCCGAAGAAATTGAATCCGGCCCAGAGGTCGGCGAGTTCGGGGCGCTCCCCGCGGAGCTGCTTGAAGGCGGCGACGTACATGCCGGCGGAGAGGGGGCCGACGACGAACGGAAGGGCGACGCAGGTGAACGCGGCGGCGAAGATGCAGACGAAGCAGACCAGGCTCATGACGACCCATGTCTGCCACTGGGCGGCGAAATGGCGCCAGGCTTCCTTCACGACTTCGATGTGGTCGATCATGGCGGGGGATTGTATCGGAGAAGGGCGTTCCTCGTTTCTCGTTCATCGTTTCTCGTTACGGCTTTCGTAAAGCGAAGGGTTGATCTACGCTGAAGACGTGGCGATCGGTGTATTCGATCTGACGGCGAGCGCGATGCGGGCGGCGGAGGTGCCGGCGGGGGTGAGGCGCGCCGTGCTCGGCGGGCGGGGGCTCTCGATGCTGCTCCTCTGGAAGCTGCTCCCGCGCGTGACGGGGCCGTTCGATCCCGACAACCCCGTGATCTTCGCGCCGGGAGTTCTCACCGGATCGTCGGCGCCCTCGAGCGCCCGATTCAACGTGAGCGCGAAATCGCCGGAGACGATGGCGCTCGGCGATTCGAACGCCGGCGGGACGCTCGGCGCCTCGCTCGCCGGGCTCGGCTGGGACGCGCTCGCCTTCACGGGCCGCGCGGCGGAGACGTCGGTCGCGCACGTGTCGCGCGACGGCGTCCGCCTGCACCCGATGCCGGACCTGCGGCTCGCCGAGGTCGGCGCGGCGCAGGAGACGCTCCGGAAGCGCTTCGGCGACGCGGACCTCGCCGTGATCGGCCCGGCGGGCGAGCGGCTCGTGCGGATGGCGGGGATCGTCCACAAACGGAAGTCCATGGCGGCGCGGGGCGGACTGGGCGCGGTGATGGGCTCGAAGAACCTCAAGGCCGTCGTCGTGGACCGCGCGGACGCCGCTTCCGAAGCCGACGCCGGCGCCGCGCGCGAGCGTGCCCGGGGACTCATGAAACGCCTGCTCAACAGCCCCACCGTCCGCGCGCTCGGAGACTGGGGCACCGGCATCCTCTACGACTTCACCAACCGCATGGGCGCCCTCCGCACGCGCAACGCGCAGGCCGCGGAATTCGACGCGGCGCTGGATGCGGCGGACTTCAAGGAAGCGTACCCGCGGCGCGGCACGTGCCACGGCTGCCCGGTGGGCTGCCGGCACGTGTCGCTCAAGGGCGACGGCATGCCGGAGTTCGCCGCGGTGGGAGCGCTGGGAAGCTCGCTCGGCATCCGGGACGCGGAGAGCGTCTCGCGCCTCACGCACCTGTGCGACGCCGCCGGGCTCGACGCCTCCTCGACGGGCGCCGTCATCGCCTGGGCCATCGAACTCTCCGAGCGCGGCCTCCTCGCGCCCGACCGCCCGCTGCGATTCGGCGACCCCGACACCGCCGCTTCCCTCATCGCCGACATCGCCGCCCGCCGCGGCCTCGGCGACGCCCTCGCCGAGTCCAGCCGAGCCCCCTTCCCCGCCCCCGCCCTCGACTTCCTCATCGCCGTGAAAGGCGCGCCGCAGACCGACCCCGTGGACGTGCGCGGAATCAAGTCGTTCGCGCTGGCGCTCGCGGTCTCGTCGCGCGGCGCGGACCACCTGCGGAGCCGGCCGACGCTGGACCTGTTCAATCTGCCGGAGGCGAAGAGGCGCGAGATCTACGGGATCGAGACGGACCCGGACGTGCGGTCGTACCGGACGAAGGAAGTCATGGTGGCATACCACGAGGACGTCTACGCGCTGATCGACGCGCTGGGTCTGTGCAGATTCGTGACGCACGGCTTCAACTCGGCGGAGCTGATCGGGATTTCGGACATGCGGGGGCTGGTGCGCGAGGTGCGAGGGTTGGAGATGTCCGAAGTTGAGCTGCGCGCGGCCGGGCGGAGGATCGTGAACCTCGAGCGGCTGATCAACGCGCGCGAGGGCCTGGGGCGCGCCGACGATACCCTTCCCCCGCGCTACTTCGACGAACCCGTCCCCTCGGGAGACTTCGCGGGCGAGCGGATCGACCGGAGGGAATTTGCGGCGATGCTCTCGCGGTACTACGCGCTGCGCGGGTGGGATGACGCCGGGCGGGTGCCGGCGGATGTGCGGTCGGAGATCGAGGGCCTGGCAGGGGCGCTTCGGTTCCGGCGGGCCATTCCGGTCCTATGAAGACCCAGCCACCCGTGGTTTATACGCTCCGGGTGAGGGCCCTTCCCGGGGAGTGCTAGCGGCTGGAGACGACGGGCTTATGTCTCGCGGTCGACAGGCATTTCCCGGGGTCCGAACGGAAGCTTTCGCGGCAGCGCGGCGTGCAGAAGGAGTAGTTGCGGCCGTCGAATTCGAGTGTGGCGGCCTGGTCGCGGGGGACGGTCATGCCGTCCATGAAGCAGGCGGCGCGTGCGGGATCCGGGGCGGGGAGTTCACCGAAGGGTGCGTCGTCGGCGATTTCGGTGGCGATTTCCTCGATGACAGCGTCGGGGTCGTCGCGGAGTTCGACGGTGACGGGGGGTGGCGCCTGGGGGGCGGCGCATCCTGCGGCGAGCAGGAGGAGGGGCAGGCAGGTTTTCATGGCGCGGGTCCTGCGAACTGGGGTGGGGTTCCTTTATAGGTTTAACGCGATTGAGGGGTTTTTATATTCGAGGATCCGGAGATAAATCGAACGACAACGCAAAAAAACCACAAGTTCCGGGTAACTGAAAACATCCAACTTCAGCATTCAAAGTCCGCAGCCCTCCCCTCCAAAACGTGCCTCCTGGCTCCCCGGATCCGGCCGTCCCCCCTCCCATTCCAGGTTCCCCCGTTGTCGTTTGAAGTTGCACGTTTGTAGTTACTTGAAAGTTGTTACTTCTCCGCTTGTATTTCCTCCGTCACCCCAAAAACGAAAGCGGGCGCGGAGAGTAAGCCCGCGCCCGCTCTAACCTTACTTCAATCCCCCAGCCCTAACGCTGGTTCAGAAACTCCGCCCGCGCCTCGAGCACCTTCTCCGCAATCAGGTGCGGCACCGGCGTGTACTCGCACGGCTCGCTCGAGTACGTCCCGCGCCCCTGCGTCATCGACCGCAACGTCGTCGAATACTGGAACAGCTCCGCGAGCGGCACCTTCCCCGAAATCACCCGGTTCGTCCCGCTGTAGCTCACGTCGCTCACCTGCGCGCGCCGGCTGTTCAGGTCGCCGATCACGTCGCCGACGTTCGCCTCGGGACACTCCACCTCGATCTTCATCATCGGCTCCAGCAGCACGATCCGCACCCGCTCGATCGCCTCGCGGAACGCCAGCTCCGCCGCGCTGATGAACGCCAGCTCGCTCGAATCCACGTCGTGCGCCTTGCCGTCGAACAGCGTCGCCCGCAGCCCCACGAACGGCCACTTCAGCCGGCCCCCGCGCTTCCCGAAATTCTTGATCCCGTCCTCGACCGCGGGGATGTACTCCGTCGGCACGCGGCCGCCGACGACTTCGTTTTCGAATTCGACGCCGCCGGTGGCGGACGGGAGCAGCTCGAACCGGACCTTGACCACGCCGAACTGCCCGTGGCCGCCGGTCTGCTTCACGTGCTTGCCCTCGACCTCGATCGGCCGGTCGAACGTCTGGCGGTAGGCGACCTTCGGCCTCCCGACCTCGGCGTCCACCTTGTGCTCGCGCGTCAGGACGCTCACCTTGATGTCCAGGTGGAGCTCGCCCATGCCGCTGATCACCGTCTCCCCGGTCTCCTCGTCCGTGTGCCGGTGGAACGTCGGGTCTTCCTTCACCATCTGAGACAGCGCCTCCGAGAGCTTCTCCCGGTCCGCCGTCGTCTTCGGCGCGATCGACATCGAGATCACGGGGTCCGGGAAGTTCATCGCGCCCAGCACCACCGGGTTGTCCCGGTCGCAGAGCGTATCCCCCGTCACCGTGAGCTTGAGCCCCACCGCCGCTCCCATGTCGCCCGCCGACAGCTTCTCCACCGCCTCCCGCTTGTCCGCGTGCATCTTGTAAAGCCGGTTGATGCGCTCCGGCTTGTTCTTCCGCGAATTCGTCACCATCGATCCGTTCACCAGCTCGCCGCTGTAGACGCGGATGAACGTCAGGTCGCCGTTCCTGTCGCCGATCGTCTTGAACGCCAGCGCCGCCAGCGGCCCCGTCGGATCCGGCAGCCGCTCGACCTCCGCCTCCTCCTTGCCCGGCAGCCGCCCCTTGATCGGCGGCATGTCCAGCGGACTCGGCAGATACTCGCAAACCGCGTCCAGCAGCTGCTGCACCCCCTTGTTCTTGAGCGCGCTTCCGCAACACACCGGCGTCACCTTCCCCGCGATCGTCGCCTTCCGCAGCCCCAGCCGGAGCTCCGACGCCCCGATCTCCCCGCCCTCCAGGAACCGCTCGGCGATGGAGTCGTCGAAATGTGAAGCGGCGTCGATGATGGCTTCGCGCGCGCGCGCCACGGCGTCGGACATGTCGGCGGGCACCGGGGCGGTGGTGAACTCGTGGCCCTCACTGGCCTCATCGAAGAGGATGGCCTGTCCCGCGATGACGTCGACGACGCCCCTGAAGTCCTTTTCGCGGCCGATGGGGAGCTGGATCGGGACGGGTGTGGTGCCGAGTTTTTCCTTGATGGATCGGACGGCCTTGTCGAAGTCGCCGCCGGTGCGGTCGATCTTGTTGATGAAGCAGATGCGCGGAACGTGGTAGCGGCTGGCCTGGCGCCAGACGGTTTCGCTCTGGGCCTGGACGCCGGCGACGGCGCAGAAGACGCCGACGGCGCCGTCGAGGACGCGCAGCGAGCGCTCGACCTCGGCCGTGAAGTCGACGTGGCCGGGGGTGTCGAGGATGGTGATTTTATAGGAGTCCCACTCGCAGGCGGTGGCGGCGGACTTGATGGTGATGCCGCGCTCGCGCTCTTCGGGCATGTAGTCCGTGACCGTGTTACCGTCGTGGACTTCCCCTTTTTTGTGGATTTTGCCCGAGAAATAGAGGATGCGCTCGGTCACCGTGGTCTTGCCGGCGTCGATGTGGGCGATGATGCCGATGTTGCGGGTCCGGGCCAGGCCGTTCGTGGTGGTTGTTCCCATGGGGCGGATCATGATGCGGGTTTCCTGAAAAACGCGCGCGCCCCCTGAAATCTTCGGGGGCGCGCTTGAAGGGGCGACAGGATAAGGATTTGTCGGCGGGAGTCAACAGGAACTTGCGCCAACCGACATTTCTAACGCTCGGGGAAGAGGTTACGTTCGGGGAATCGCTGCCAACGGCGCTTCGCGCCCTTCCGCCCTTCCGCCTTTCCGCCCCGCCTTACCAACATCTATACTTTATAAAATGTAAATTCCGAATCGATTCTCGCAAAGCAATGGTGGAAGAGCACTTAGCGCGGGGTGTTTTTGAAGAGGAAACTTGCCAACCCTGCCCGGATGCCGTATTACTAACATTTGTAAGTTATAACTTTGAAACGGAGAGGAGAACCCATGCGCTTCGCCCTGCTGTCCACAGCACTCGCCCTCGGCCTCTCAGGCCCCGCACTCGCGGAAGACCCCGAACCCGCTTCACCCCCGCCGGCCCAGGAAGCCACCGCGGATGAAAACCTCACCCTCGGTGAGGTCACCGCTTCCAACGTCAACGTCCGCGCCGGCAACTCCATGAACCACCGTATCGTCTGCGTCGCCAGCAAGGGCGACCAGGTCCTCATCGCGGGCGAATCCGGCGACTTCTTCAAGATCCTCGCCCCCAAGGGCTCTGCCTGCTGGGTCGGCACCCAGTTCGTCGAGCGCAAGGGCGACGAGGGCACGATCACCGGCCACAACGTCAATCTGCGCCCCACCCCGGACACCTCGCATCCGGTCATCGGCCAGCTCCAGGAAGGCGACACCGTCAGGATCGTCTCCCAGGACTCCCTGGGCACCTGGTTTCGCATCGAACCGCCCCGCGCCGTCTTCGCGTTCATCTCGAAGAAGTTCGTGGCGGTGAAGGGCGACTACGCGAAGATCAAGTCGGAGGAGGCGCGCAAGGAGAGCGAGAAGATCGCGGCCGAGGAGACCGCGAAGGCCCACCTGACCGCCTGGGCCGAGGCGGAGGCGCTGATCAAGGCGCAGGCCGAGGCGGATCCTGCCGAACGCGACTACACCGAATCCATCGCGGCGTTCGAGGCCATCGCCGAGACCACGGCGGACCCGAAGACGGCGGAGCGGGCGAAGGAGAAGGCGGAGTATCTGAAGGGCCTTCAGGAGCTCGCGGGGCTGATCAAGTCTCTGGACGAGACGAGCAAGATCGAAAAAGAGGAGCGGGACCGCCGGATCGCGGAGCTCGAGCAGCGCTGGCAGGCCGAGCAGGCGAAGAAGGCGGTGAAGGCGGAGAAGAAGTACATCGTGCAGGGTTGGGTGGAGGATGTGGGCTCGATCTGGGGGCGGCCCGGTACGCACAAGGTGGTCGAGGCCGGCGTCGTGCTCTACTACCTGAAGAGCGACACGCTCGACTTGCGGCGGTACTGGCACAACCGCGTGCGGATCATCAAGGGCACGATCAAGGATGCGCCGGAGGGGTGGGAGGACGGACCGAAGGTGATCGAGGTTGAAGAGCTGGAAGTACTCGAATAGTCTGAGAAGCGGACGCTGCGGGCCCTGCAACCCGAGGTTGCGGGGCCCGTTTTCGTTCCTGGTTACTCGTTACTCGTTGACAGCCACCCGACAGGCGAAACGAGTAACGAGAAACGAGGAACGAGGAACGAAGCCCTTCTTATGCCATTCTGACTATGTCATTTTGAAACATCGTTCGAGGTTGTAAATTCTGCTTGACCCCCCTCCCAACCGATCCATAGAATCCGTGAATTCCGTGCGGGTCCTGTAAATCCCGCACATTCCCAAGCGTTCGGCAGAAAGCTGCCAGGGAATCCAGAACAAGATGTCCGGTCTCGCATACATCGTTCAGCTCACCGGGTACCTCACCGGTATTCCGGTCGTCCCCAGCCCCATAAGGACGACGGAATCCGCTTCCCAGAAAGCTGGACGACCGTTTCCTCCGCACCCCACGGAGGCCGCCCCCTCGGGCCGCCTCTTCCCCAGCGACGCTCCCCCCGGCTCACAGCCGGGCCGCACCCGACAGCGCACCTCGGAGCGAACCGCCGGGCGTGCCGCGGCGTAAACCGGGACCACCCCTGCAGCCCCCTGCCCTTGACTGACCCCGGCCCGGCCGGGAGATAGGGGGAAGGCGTGCCCGACGTTCTCTGGCTCATCATCGGTCTTGTAGCCGGTCTCGGCGGCGGCGCAGGCGGCTACTACTTCATCTCGCGCCAGATGGTCACCGGCGCCCGCCAGCAGGCGGAACTGATCCTCTCGGAAGCGCGGGAAAAGCGCGAAGCGCTGGTCAAGGAGGGGGAGGTCAAGGCGAAGGACGAGATGCTCCGCATGCGCACGGAGGCGGAGCGGGATCGCTTCCAGAAGATGGAAGAGATCAAGAACCAGGAGCGGGCCGCCCAGAAGAAGGAGGACCAGCTCGACCGGAAGAACGAGGACTTGCAGCGGCTGGCGAAGCAGCTGGAGGGCGAGCGGCAGTCGCTGGCGGACAAGGTGAAGAACGTGGAGGCGAAGACGCTGGAGCTGCAGAAGACGCTGGCGGCGCAGCAGGCGACGCTGGAGAAGCTTTCCGGGATGGGGAAGGAGGAGGCGACGCGGACGTTCTACGAGCGGCTGCAGCAGGAGCTGGCCAACGACGTCGCGGCGCGGATCCGGAAGGCGCAGGAGCTGGCGAAGGACCGTGCGGACGAGGAGGCGCGGAAGATCGTGATCGGGGCGATCCAGCGCACGGCGTCGGACCACAGTTCGGAGAACACGACGTCGACGGTGGACCTGCCGAGCGAGGACATGAAGGGGCGGATCATCGGGCGCGAGGGGCGCAACATCCGGGCGTTCGAGAAGGCGACGGGGGTGGACGTGATCGTGGACGACACGCCGGGGGTGATCGTGCTCTCCGGGTTCGAGCCCGTGAGGCGCGAGACGGCGCGGCGGGCGATGGAGAAACTGGTGCAGGACGGGCGCATCCACCCGACGCGGATTGAGGAGATCATCGAGGGGACGAAGAAGGAGATGGAGGAGCTGATCCAGCAGACGGGCAAGCAGACGTGCTACGAGCTGGACATCCAGCGGCTCTCGCCGAAGGTGGTGCCGGTGCTGGGGCGGCTGCGTTTCCGGACGAGTTACGGCCAGAACGTGCTCAAGCATTCGATCGAAGTCGCGAAGCTCGCGGCGATCATGGCGGCGGAGGTCGGGCTCGACCCGAAGCTCGCGCTGCGCGCCGGGCTGCTGCACGACATCGGCAAGGCGCTCGACCAGGAGATGGAAGGCACGCACCCGCAGATCGGGTTCGACCTGCTCAAGCGCGCCGAGGAGCCGCACGCCGTGTGCGACACGGCGCTCCGGCATCACGAGACCGAGAAGGCCGAAACCCCCTACTGCATCATCACGGCCGCGGCCGACGCGATTTCGGCGTCGCGCCCCGGCGCCCGCGGCGAGTCGCTCGAGAAGTACATCAAGCGCCTCCAGGATCTCGAGCGCATCGCGACGAACAAGCAGGGAGTGGAAGGTGCCTTCGCGATCCAGGCGGGGCGCGAGCTGCGCGTGCTGGTGAATGCTTCGAAGATCGACGACGCGACGGCGCTGATCGTGGCGAAGGACATCGCGAAGCAGATCGAGGCGGAGATGACGTATCCCGGCGAGATCCGCGTGACCGTGATTCGCGAGACGCGCGTCACGGAATATGCCCGGTAGACCGCGATCCCGTTCGGCGTTCGGCGTTCGGCGTTCGGAGTTCGGCGTCTGCCGGCGATGTCTAGCCCCACTTCCCGCGTCGGCTCGAAAACAGCGTGCGCGTGATGCGCCGGAGGTGGGAAGACGCGACGGCCCGCACGATGCCGCCGGGGCGAAAATCGCCCGC
>JACPRD010000157.1 GCA_016190145.1 Planctomycetota bacterium
ATAGATAAAGATGAATATCGGGCACCGAAAAAATCAAAACAAGTTCAATCCGAATCGTCTTCGTTCAGCACAACGACAGGCATCACCCGGATCGCAGCGCTTTGATAAACGAAGCCAGAGTTTGAGAAAAAAGCGGGCCGGCCCGC
This sequence comes from Planctomycetota bacterium, assembly GCA_016190145.1. Lineage (GTDB taxonomy): Bacteria > Planctomycetota > MHYJ01 > WSZJ01 > WSZJ01 > WSZJ01. The sequence goes on from JACPRD010000157.1 coordinate 147, forward strand.
TCAGGCGTTTGATACGGGGGGCGGAATCGGCCGGCCCGAGCCCTATTGCCGCAGGCGCAAGCGCTCGCGCCGGCCGATGGAGCTTCCCGGACCGATTTTTTCTCAAACTCTGACTTCTTCTTGCCACAGGCAAGCCAGGCCTGACCCTGACGTCATTTCGGATTCACTCTGAAAACCGAGCTTCTCATTCTGCGCGAAAAGTGGGGTCGGCGAGCGGCCGGGGCGAGCGTAGCGACGCCGCCGGCCTTTCGGCGGCGTTGCGAAGCGAGGTCCGGACGCCGCCGATCCCCACTTTTCGCGCAGAATGAGAGTTTCCTACTTCGACCCCGGCTTCCGCGACGCCTCCGCACGCCACTGCTTCGCCCGCTCGAGCAGGACGTTCGGATCCTCCTCGACGAGGGGCTGAAGCGGGATCTTCACGAGCCGGTCGTCCCGCAGCGTCCCGGGCCAGATCAGCTCGAAGAACAGGTCGAGCGGAATGATCTGGAACCAGGGCGGCCGGATCGGATAGACCTCCTGCGCGACGGCGCGGCCGTCGAGCCGAAGCGTGATCTGCCGGGTGCCGTAGAACGTGAACGGCGCGGCGTACGGCGTCGTCCCGACGCGCTCCCCGTCCAGGTAGACCTCCGCCCCCGTCGGGTCGGACTCGATGCGCAGCTCGCGCTCGACGCAGCCGGCGAGAAGAATCAGCCCGAGAAGCGCCGGAAGCCGCTTCATCATTTGAGCTTCCGGATCCGGGCGTTGCGCGCGCCCACCTTCGCGCCCCGGTACGTCAGGACCGCGAACCCCCCCGTGCCTTCGTGGATCGGGTAGGTCCCGCCTTTCACGTCGCCCGACAGCGTCAGCTGCAGCCCCTCCACGCGGACCCTCACCCGGTACCACCGGCCCGCGTCCACGCCGACCTTGACGTCCCCCCGTTTCTCGAGCCACCTGACCGTGAACGGCCGTCCGCCCGCGACCGGGTGCACCTGGAGCGCCCCGCCGACCCGGTCGACCTTGACGTCGAGCTCGAGTTCGAAATTCTTCCAGCCCGTGTCCTTGAGCGCGTACCCGACCTTGAGCGTGGAGTCCTTCGCCCCGTCCTCCGCCGAATCGGAGGTCATCGTCACCTCGCGCCCTCGCGCCTCCACCTTCAGCCCCGGCGCGTCCGTCTCCCAGTCCTTGTCGCTCAGCTCGATCCAGTCGCCCACCAGCTTCTCGCGCGCCGCCGCCAGCTCCTTGCGGATCTCCTCCAGCTTCGCCATCGCGGGCGTCCCCGCCCAGTCCGTCCCGAACTTCCGCACCTCCGCATCCGCCTCGTCCCACCGGCTCTCCTGCCTCATCCGCTCGATCCGCTTCCTCAGATCCTCGACCGCCGTCTCCGCCGCCTTTCCGAACTGCTCGTCGACCGAGACCCGCTTTTTCGCCACGGCGTCCTTCACCGACGCGTCCGTCCCGGGCTCCGCCAGGATCGCCTCCAGCTCCTCCAGGATCCGCGTCCGCCCCACCGGCGTCACCGCCCAGCCCGTGTCCACCTTGTCGAGCCGCCGGAACTGCGCCGATCGGCGGATCTTCGCCACCGCGGCGTCGACCTGGGGCAGCAGGTCGGGCGCTTCCGTGGAAGCGCGTTTCCGGACATCCTCGAGCAGGGGGAGCATCGTCAGCGGGTCCTCGGCGCCTCCGGCGCGCGCGATGGCGTCGTCGAGGGCGCTGCGGAGCGCCTCCGAACGTTCTTCCTTGTCGGCGGCGGCGAGGGCTTCCTTATGAAGGGCTTCGAGGTCGTCGGCGTACTTCGTTCCGGCGGCGTCTTTCTTCGCGGCGCGCACGAGCTCGGCCCAGGCCTTTGCGGGCATGGTGCCTTTCGCGGCTTTCGCGCGTTCCCAGGCCTTGCGGGCGCCGTCTTCGTCTTTCGTTGAGGAGGCTGAGGAGCCGCCCTCCTTGTCGCCGCCCATGAGGAAGAACGCGAGTCCGAGAATGGCGACGAGGGCCACGACGCCGGCGGCGATCAGCGGAGTCTGCGATTTTGCGGCGCCCGGCGGGGCGCCGGGTCGTCCGGGAGCTCCCGCCTGGAGGGACTGCAGGTTCTTCATCACGTCGGAGTCGGGCTGGACCGGGCGGTGCGCCCCCGTCTTCGGCGTCTTCCGCGCGGTCCCGGCGTCGGTCGTCACCGCCCGGAACGGCCCCGTGTTCCGGCCCTTCCGCGGATCGACGGCGGGCTGCTCTTTCGGCGCGTGTTCCGGCGCGCACTGCCGGCACCAGGCGTGCGAGCCGACGGACACGGCTTTCCCGGAATCCTGGTCCGCCGCGGAGATCATGCCGCCGCAGGCATCGCAGTAGATGGTGGCTCGACCCATAGACCCCGTAGGATACGAAAAAGGAAGCCGGTTCCTACTTGATCTTGCGCAGCTTGAAATTGCGGACGTGGAACTTGCCGCCCGGCAGCGCGACGAACCCGAAGGCTCCCCGGCCGCCGTTGATGCGGACGGTCTGCGCCTGAAGCGACCCGCTCATCTCCAGCTCCTCGCCGACCACCTTGAGCCGGACGGTGATCCACTGCCCGGCGGGCACGCCTGGGCCGTTGTTCACGGGCACCGGGAAGTCGATCTTGAGCGGTTCCCGCTCCTCCATCCGCATGAGCGCCGACCCGCCGAACTTCTCGAGATTGAGCTCGAACTGCACTTCGTAATCCTGCCAGGATGCCTCCGTCTTGCCGCAGACCAGGCGGCGCGACGTGTCCGTCAGGCTCGTCGCCGTGCCCGCCTGCTCCAGCGTGAATCCGTCCGCGTTCCAGGTCACCTTCGCGTCCCCGAGCTGGCTCTTCCAGTCCGCCTGCCCGGGTTTCAGCCAGGAAGCGTCGTACTCGCGCTTGGCCTTTTCGAGCTTCGCGGCCAGCTCGTCGGCCTTCCCGGCGGCGGGCGTATCCTTGTAGTCGTCGCGGAACAGCTTGAGATCACGTTCGGCTTCCTCGTAGCGCGCGGTCGACATCAGAATCCCGAGCCGGCGGTCCAGGTCCGCGAACTGCGACTCGGCCCCCGCGCTGAACTTCTCGAGAGCCTCCTTTCGCTTCTTCTCGATGGCCTCGAGGACTCCCTTGCCGTCGGCGCCCAGCCCGCCCGCGCTCTTCGCCACGTCCTCGAGATCGGACGTTACCCTGCGGTACCCCACGGGCGTGGAGGCGAACGACATGTCGATCTTGTCGAGAGCGCGCAGGATGGAGAATTTCTTGAGCGACTTTCCGGCCTCGTCGATTTTCGCGACGAGGGCCGGCGCGTCGCGAACGGCTTCCTCCCTCAGATCGCGCAGCACTCCCTCGAAGATCCCCGGATTCTCCGCGGTGCGCGCTTCGGCGAGAATTCCCCTGAGCTCCGTTTCGAGCTTGTCCGCCTTTTCGGCGGCTTCGACGAGGAGGAGGGCTTCGCGCTGAAGGGCCGACGCGCGTTCAGCGTAACCGGTGCCGGACGCTTCGCGTTTCGCCAGGTTTGCGGCGTCGAGAAATTCCTTCGGGGGAGCCTTGCCGCGCAGGGACTCGGCTTTTTCGATGAGCTCCAGGGCCCGGGCTCCCGATTCCTTTCCGCCCCCCTTCCCGCCGCCGTCGCCTCCGGACTTGCTCAGGATGACGGCGAGGAGGACGGTGACCACGAGAACCCCGCCGCCGATCGCCGCCATCATGCCGCCCGAGAGGCCCGCGGCGGGCGAATCCGCGGGCGGCGGGGCGTGGCCCGTGGCGGCGGGATGCCCCGCGTGCGTGAGCCTGCCGGTGTTCGGCTTTCCGCCAAGACCCTGCAGATTGCGAATGATGTCCGAATCGCGCGGAGCTGCCGGCGACGGATGGTGGATCTTGCTCGTACCCCTCCGCCCCTCGCCCGCCGGCTCCCCCGGCGGCTCGACCTGGGGAGCACATTCCGGGCAATAGTTCTTGCCCGCCCGCGACAGAGCGCGGCCTTTGTCGAAATCGGCTCCCGCAATCTGGGCGCCGCATCGGTCACAGTAGACGGTCGCGCGTCCCATCGGTCTCCCTCACCTCGGCGCAATTGTAACACCCGGGAGGTCGGGCACGTGCGTTCCTCGCTACTGAATCGCCCGGATCCGGATCCGCCGGATGCGGACCTCGCTCTCCGGCCTCAGCGCGAAACCGAAAACGCCCGCGCCCCGGTCCTTGCCGTCCCCGCTTCCCGCAAACCTCCAACCCTGCTCGGGAATGCCGTTCCCCTTGAACGTGAACGCGTCGGCCGTCACCTTGCACGAGACGACGTAGGGCTTGTCCAGCCCGACCAGCACGCTGGCCTCGTTGCCGACTTCCTTCGATCGCCACGGAATCGCCGGCGGAGAGTCCTTGTTCACCCCCCCCAGCCCCGCCACGAACAGCACCTCGCCCTTGACCAGCGTGAAGTCCACCTCGAGCTCGTAATTCGCATACGAACGGTCGATGTGGTAGAGCGACGTGCCGTTGCTGTCCTTGTCCAGCGCCGCCGCCGCCGCCGTCACCTCGTTCGCGCCCGTCAGCACACCCCCCGCCACCTCCCACTTCGCCTTCGCCCCCCGCGCCGTCCATTTCCCCGGCGTCTTGTCGTCGAACAGCACCGTCCAGTCCTTGGGCGCCGCCATCCCCGGATCCGGCGGCTTGACGTCCGGCGGCGGCCGCGCCGCGTCCTCACGCTTCTGGTCCGCGTCAATGTCCCACGCCAGCCGCGTCGCCTCGTCCACGATCGCCGAACCCTTGTGACTGTCCGTGAACGCACGGATCGCCTCGATCGCCTCACCCCACTTCTTCGCGCGCCGCGCGTTCTCCACCTTCACCTTCGCCAGCTCCCAGTCCCTCTTCGCAGACTCTTCCTTCCGCTCCTTCGCCGCCTTGATCCGGTCCTGCACCAGCTTCACCTGCCGCTCGTCCTCGGCGCACGCCGCCAGCGCGTCCGACCACTTCGCAATCACCTCGTCGTGCCGCTCCGAGTTCTGCGCCTCGAATTCCTTCGCCGCGTCGATCACGGTCTGCACTTTCTTCGCGATGGCCTGAAGTGCGATCGAGGCCGCCTGCTGGGACATGTCGACGTCTCCGCCGGGCTGAAGCATCTCCTGCTGGAATTTCTTCGCGTCGGAGGCCAGCGATTCGAGCCCCGGGACGTCCTTCGTCTGGGTGAGACGCGTCCGGAATCCGTCCAGCCGGCCCGACCGTTCGCGGCGCACCTCCAGCGACTTCTTCCGGCGCTCGGCATCGTCCCGCTCGGCGTTCAACTTGCCCGACCACTCCGATCCCTTGCACTTGCGGCTGGCGTCGGCGAAGAGCTTGAGTTGGCCGTCGGGATCTTCGGGGCGCTCCTTGCCGTACATGACGAATTCCTCGTACGCCGATTTCGCCTCGGCCTGTTTCTTCGCCTCGGCGTCCCGGAGCGCGTTTTCCTTGGAATTGGAAATGAAGAACAGGATGGCGGCCCCGAGGAGGATCACGAGGGCGGCGCCGCCGGCGATGAGGGGCATCTTCCCCGGACCCTGGGTGGCGGGCGGTTCTTCGAATTCCGGCAGTCTCTGCGACGTGTGGCCGACGCGCTGGGCCGAGGCGCCGACGGCGGGGAGACTGCGGGTCGTGGGACTCCCGGCGCGGACGGAGGGGAACATCCCTGTCGAGCCGGTCCGGCCCTTCGTCTTGCCGTTGGCGGAGCCGTTCTGCGGAACCTGCGGGGCCTTCGAGCGGCAGTTCGGGCAGTACACCTTCTCCTGAACCGCGATCGCCTTGCCCTTTTCGAGGTCTGCGGGAGAGACACGGTCGCCGCAGGAAGCGCAGTAATCGATGGCCTTGCCCACGCCGGCACCTGCTTTCGATTTCAAGAACCCGGGGCGAGTGTACTCCGGCGGGACGGGGGGGTTCAAGCCTGTAGGGAGGGGCGGAAGGGCGGAAGGGCCGGGCGAAAGGGCGGAAGGGCGTAAGGGCCGGGCGAAAGGGCGAGAGGGCGGAAGGGCCGGGCGAAAGGGCGAGAGGGCGGAAGGGCG
>JACPRD010000163.1 GCA_016190145.1 Planctomycetota bacterium
GCGAAGCGAGCGAGGTCCGACCGCACCGTAGATCGAATTTTTCTCACGCTCTCAGGGGACACGACATGCAGGCGCTGCTCGCCATCACGACGGGCCGGGGCGGACTCAGACACGTCTTCACCCAGGACGGTCACTTCTCGATGAGCCGCTTCCTCATCCTCGCCGCCATCGCCGGCGGCATCGGGCTTTTCAGCTGGCTCAACCGCACCCGCTCGACCCCGTTCCGCTCTCGCCGTCGTTGACGGCTCCGCACCTCCCTGCGGTACTATCCTGCACCGTCGCCGGGCAGGGTCGCACGAGCCGCGCCGCCACGCTCCTCCCCGCGCGTCCCGCGGACGGGCACGGAGATTGAGGTCTGACTGCCGGCGTATCGATCGCCAGAAAGGGAGGGGTGAACAATGACCTGGTCCTGGCTCAACTGGGCCTACACGTTCTGTCTCACCGTCGGCACCGGCTACACCGTTCTCGCCTTCCTCCTCGGTCATGTGGGCGGGGGCGACAGCGGTCACGACGGCGGCGGAGACATGGGCGGCGACGCCCCCGAGGTCGGCGGCAACGTCGGCGAGATCGGCGCGGACCACACCATGCACTTCCCCCTCCTCTCTCCCATCGCCATCGCCGTCTTCCTCACGGCGTTCGGCGCCGGCGGGCTGATCGGCGGGGAGCTGCTGAAGGGCGCCCACCCGGCGGCGTCGCTGGGTCCGGCTCTCGGCGGCGGGCTCTTCTTCGGCCTCTCCATGGCGTGGCTCATGATGTGGGTGTTCAAACGAACGATCAGCACCAGCCAGGCGCGCGAGAGCGACATCCTGGGCGCGGAAGCGCTCGTGATCGTCACGATCCCGCCGGCCGGCGTCGGCAAGATCTCGTACGAAGCCGCGGGGACACGCTTCACGTCCCCCGCGCGTTCCGCGCAGGGCCAGGAAATCCGCCAGGAGGCGAAGGTCACCATCAGGGCCCGCGACGGTGCGGTCCTTCTGGTGGACGTCAAATGACGGCGGCAGCAGGGTCCGGCCGTAAGACGTGTCCCGCAACCAAGTCGTTCATTTAGGAGGCCAGTCATGACTCCCCTGATGCTCGCCGAGTTTTCCCCCACCGCCCTGCTCGCCGGCGCCGCCGTCGTCGGGGCCTTCGTCCTCGGCTTCATGATCTTCGCAAGCCGGTACGTGAAGGTCGGGCCGAACGAGGCCCTCATCGTGTCCGGGCGCAAGCGCACCATGCAGACCACGCAGGGCGCGCGCTCAGTCGGGTTCCGGATCGTGAAGGGCGGCGCGACGTTCGTGTGGCCGGTCTTCGAAGAAGCGCAGCGCCTCATGCTGGAAATCATGACGATCGACGTGAAGACGCCCGAGATCTACACGTCGACGGGCGTGCCTGTGCTCGTCGACGGCGTCGCGCAGATCAAAGTGAAGAGCGACGAGTCCTCGATCGCGACCGCCGCGGAGCAGTTCCTGTCGAAGACGCGGTCCGAGATGATGGAAGTGGCGCTCCAGACCCTGGAAGGTCACCTGCGCGCGATCGTCGGCACGCTGACGGTGGAGGACATCTACAAGAACCGCGAGAAGTTCGCGCAGGAGGTGCAGGGCGTGGCGGCGACGGACCTTCTCATGATGGGTCTCGAAATCGTGAGCTTTACGCTTCGGGATATCCGCGACAACCAGGGCTACCTCGAGGCGATCGGAAAGCCGCGCATCGCGCAGGTGCGGCGCGACGCGATCATAGCTCAAAGCCAGGCGGACAGCGAGGCGACGCAGAAGTCGGCGCAGGCGAACCAGGCCGGGCAGGAGGTCAAGCTGGGCGCGGACGCCAAGGTGGCGCAGTCGCAGCGCGATCTCGAAATGCAGAAGGCGGACTTTGCGGCGGCGGTGAACCAGAAGAAGGCCGAAAGCGACCTGGCGTACGACCTTCAGAAACACAAGACGGGGCAGCTCGTGAAGGAGCAGGAGATCAAGGTGCAGGTCGTCGAGAAGGAGCGCCAGATCGAGTTGCAGGAGAAGGAGATCATGCGCAAGGAGAGGGAGCTGGAAGCGACGATCCGCAAGCCGGCGGATGCGGAGCAGTACCGGATCCGGACGATCGCGGATGCGAGCCAGTACAAGCTGATTGCGGAGGCCAAGGGCCAGGCAGAGGCGCAGAAGTCACTTGGCTTCGGCATGGCGGAGGCGGAGCGTGCGAAGGGTCTTGCGGTGGCGGACGTCGAGAAGGCGAAGGGTCTTGCGGTGGCCGAGGTCGAGCGGGCGCAGGGTCTTGCGGAGGCGGAGGTCATCAAGGCCAAGGGCTCCGCGGAAGCCGAGGCGATGCAGCGCAAGGCGGCAGCCTGGTCGCAGTACAACGAAGCGGCCGTGATGCAGATGCTGATCGAGAAGCTGCCTGAGGTCGTGCGCGCGGTGGCGGAGCCGCTCAGCAAGACGGACAAGATCACGATCGTCTCGACGGGCGGGGACGGGATGGGGGCGAGCAGGATCACGCAGGACGTGATCAACGTGGTGGCCCAGCTCCCGCCGCTGGTGGAGAGCCTGTCGGGAGTGGATCTGAAGGAGCTGGTGAAGAAGGTGCCGGGGCTGGGCGGAGACAAGAAGATCGTGGACGGGAAGGCGGCGCCGATGGAGTCGCCGAAGAGGGTGTAGGAAGGTCAAGCCGGGTAGACACGAGAGCGCCGGGGATCGGATCCCCGGCGCTCTTTTCGTTCTCCAGCGGGGCGCGCTGCCGGCGCGCCCGCATTGCGGAATCGCTACTGCCGCAGTTCGTATACCCGCCCCGTCCACGACCTCTCCCACGGCCACTTCGCTTCCATCCGCAGCTCCCGCACGAGGATGAGCCGTTCCTTCGGAATCTCGCGGAACGCGCCGTCGTCGCCGAACGACGACTCCCAGGCGATGCGCTGTCCCGGCGGCGCCGTCTTCCATTCGTCGATCCGGCGCCAGCGCGGTCCGCTGAACCGCGCGACGGTCGGGTGGTCGGTGAGGACGTTCTTCTCGGCGGCGAGGAGTCGCGCGCCTTCGAAGGTGTTGGGCCGGTAGAGGACGATGCCCAGGGCGACGGGAGCGGCGGCGGCGAAGAGGGCGATCCGGGGGCCGCGCGGCAGGCGTTCGAAGCCGAAGGCCGCGGCGACCGCGAGCGCGGGAATGAGCGTGACGAGGTAGCGCGACATGCCATAGGCGCCGAGGATGCCGGCGGTCCAGAGGACCGTGTGGCCCGCGAGCACGACGCCCGCGACGGCCAGCGGCAGACGCGGACATTTCTTCAGCCCGAGCAGCGCCGGGATCAGCAGAAAGCCGGTTGCGACCGGCAGCAGCTTCACGTACGTCCACGGCGGGCCGCTTCCATAAAGACTGTGCCCCCACGGGTGCGGCTGCCGGTGGAACAGGAATTTCGGATCGCCCGTCGCCGCCCAGCCCGCGAGGTGCCAGGCCAGCGGCGCCGCTCCGAGAAGCGCGATGCCCGCCCAGGACCGCTTCTGGAACAGGAACGGCAGGAAGGCGAGGGCATAAAAGAGGCCTTCGAACCGGGCGAGGAAGGAAGCGGAGACGCAGAGGGCGGCGAGCGCGAACTTCTCGCGGAACCAGAGGAGAAGGGCGGCGGAGAGGAAGAGGGCGCAGGAGATTTCGGTGAGGAGGGACACGATCTCGCGGACCCAGAAGGGCGCGAGTCCGGCGAGGGCGGCGGCGGCGAGGGCATGGCGCGGTTCGGCGCCGGCGCGGATCGAGGCGGCGCGCATGAGGACGAGCGCCGCGGCGGCGAGCGCGGCCTGGATCATCTTGAGCGCGACCGTGCCCCCGCCCAGCTTGAGCACGATCACGATCAGCGTCGTCAGGACGGGCTTGTGCCACGGGTCGAGCATGAAGCTCGGATGTTCGATCGCGTAGCGAGCGCCCAGCAGGCGCGAGTCGCTGTCCGCTTCCACCAGGAACTCACCCGTGGCCACGGCGACGGCGGCGTAGGCGGCGAAGCTGAGGAGGAACAGGCGCCATGGCATCGCGGAAGTGTACTAGAATGCCCGCGCAACGGAGGGTGAGGGGGATGAAGCGAGAGTCGCGGACCCGGTCCGTGGGGCGTGCGGTGGTGCGGAAGGAAGGCCGGGAGAAGGTGACCGGCGCCGCGCGGTACGTGGACGACGTGCGGATGCGGGGGATGCTGCACGGGCGGACGATCCGTTCCGAGATCGCCTGCGGCGAGCTCCGGGGCGTCCGGCTGGAATTCGACCGCGCGGGATTCACGATTGCGGACCACCGGGACATTCCGGGCCGGAACGTGGTCTCGCTGATCGCGGACGACCAGCCCTGCCTGGTGGAGCGCGAGATCCGGCATGCCGAGGAAGCGGTGGTGCTGCTGGCGCACGAGGATCGGGAGAGGCTGCTGGCGGCGCGCGTGGAGCTCGACTGCCGGACCGGGACGGCGGTTTTCGACCCGCTGATTTCGACGCGGTCGTTCAAGGATGTGCGGATCGAGAAGGGCGACGTGGAGCGCGGGTTCGCGGAGGCCGACCTGGTGGTGGAGGGCGAGTACCGCACGGGCCACCAGGAGCACGCCTACATCGAGCCCAACGGCGTGATCGCCGTGCCGGAGAACGGCGGCGTGGTCGTGTTCGGTTCGATGCAGTGTCCGTACTACGTTCACAAGGCGCTGACGACGCTCCTGGGGCTGCCGGCCGCAAAGGTGCGCGTCGTGCAGACCGAAACCGGCGGGGGATTCGGCGGGAAAGAGGAGTACCCTTCCATGATCGCCGGTCACGCGACGATCCTCGCGCTCAAGGCGAAACGTCCGGTGAAGATCGTCTACGACCGGGCGGAGGACATGGCGGCGACGACGAAGCGGCATCCTTCGGTCGTGCGGCACCGGACGGGGGTACGCCGGGACGGGAGTCTGACGGCGCAGCGGATCGAGGTCGTGCTGGACGGGGGCGCGTACACGACGCTCTCGCCGGTGGTGCTCTCGCGCGCCGCGATCCACGCGGGCGGGCCGTACCGCTGCGACCACGTCCTGATCGAGGGGCGCGCGATGTTCACGAACACGGTGCCCAACGGCGCCTTCCGCGGCTTCGGCGCGCCGCAGACGCAGTTCGCGGGCGAGGTGCAGATGGAGCGCATCGCGGAGGCGCTGGGGATGGACCCGGTGGAGCTGCGCGAGATCAACGCGCTCCGCCCCGGCGACTCCACTGCGACGGGACAGGTGATGCGCGACGACTGCAGCGCGCTCGACGTGCTGCGGGCGGGGGTGAAGCGAAGCGATTTCCGGAAGAAGCGGAGGGACTGGAAGGGGACGTCGCGGGGAATCGGGCTGTCGCTGTTCTTCCACGGGGCGGGGTTCACGGGCGCGGGGGAGGTGAAGCTGGCATCGCGCGCGGCGCTGGAGCTGACGGAGACGGGCGTGCGGATCCTGACCGGGACGACGGAGATGGGGCAGGGCCAGCGGACGACGCACGCGCAGATCGTGGCGGACGCGATGGGGATCCCGTACGACCGCGTCGAGGTGGCGCCGGTGGACACGGCGCGGGTGCCGGACAGCGGCCCGACGGTGGCGTCGCGCACGTGCATGATCGTGGGCGGAATCCTGATGGAGTGCGCGCGGGAGATGAAGGCGAAGCTGGGGAAGCTCTCGCCGCGCGCGTATCTGCAGAAGCACGGCCCGCTCGTGGTCGAAAAGCAATATCGGCACCCCGAGGATATCGTCTGGGACGACGTGAACTACAAGGGCGACGCCTACGGCACTTACGGCTGGGGCTGCGAGGTCGCGGAGATCGAAGTCGACCCGGACACGTACGAAGTCCGGCCGCTCAAGCTCACCGCCGTGGTCGAGATCGGCAAGGCGATCCACCCGGTCCTCGCCGCGGGCCAGGTCGAAGGCGGCGCCGCGCAGGGCGTCGGCTACGCGCTTTTCGAGGACTGCGCCGTCCGGGACGGCCGGGTCGCGAACCACACGCTCACGAACTACATCATCCCGACCTCCGTCGACACGCCGCCGATCGACACGGTCATTCTGGAGCGCCCCTACCGACACGGCCCGTTTGGCGCCAAGGGCATCGGCGAACTCCCGCTCGACGGCGCGGCCCCCGCCATCGTCAACGCCCTCCGCCACACCGGCCGCGACCTCCGCGCCATCCCGGCCACGCCCGAGCGGATCATGGAGGCCACGTGAAATTCACGCTGAACGGGAAGAAGGTCGACGTCAAGGCGCACCCGATGGCGCGCCTCCTCGACGTCCTGCGCGAAGAATGCGGCCTCACGGGCACCAAGGAAGGCTGCGGCGAAGGCGAATGCGGCGCGTGCACCGTCCTCGTCGACGGAAAGCCCGTCGTGAGCTGCCTCGTGCCGTTCGCGCAGGTCCGCGGCGCGAAAGTGCGGACGATCGAGGGCGTGCAGGACCCGCTTCAGAAGGCGTTCGTGACCGAGGGCGGCGCCCAGTGCGGCATCTGCACGCCCGGGATGATCATGGCGTCACTTCACCTGAAATCCGACGCTCCGCCGGAAGAGGTCCGCGCCGCGCTCGCGGGGAACCTGTGCCGCTGCACGGGCTACACGGCGATCTACAGGTCGATCCGGAAACGCCGATGAGAACCGCGGTCTCGCCGCTGGAGCTGCTGGAGCCCCGCACGCTTCCCGAGGCGCTGCGCATGCTCCGCGACCGCCGACCGGTCACGCCTCTCGCGGGCGCGACCGACCTCTACGTGGGCCTGAACTTCGGCACGCTCAATGGCCGCCGATTCCTCGACCTCAGCCGCCTCGAACCTCTGCGCGCCATCCGCGCGCGCGGCGCTTCGCTCTCGATCGGCGCGCTCGCGACGTACACCGACGTCATCCGTTCCCCGCTCGTCCGCCGCCGTCTCCCCATGCTCGCCGCGGCGGCGCGCGAAGTCGGCGGCGTCCAGATCCAGAACCGCGGCACGATCGGCGGCAACGTCGCCAACGGCTCGCCCGCGGGCGACACGCTTCCGGTGTTCGCCGCCGCAGAGGCGACCGTCGTCCTGCGCAGCGCCGCCGGCGAGCGGCGGGTGGCGTTCGCGGAGTTCTACACGGGGTACCGGAAGAGCGTGATGCGCGACGACGAGCTGATCGTCGCGCTCGAAGTTCCGCCTGTTCCCGGAAAGCAGTGGTTCCGCAAGGTCGGCACGCGCCTCGCGCAGGCGATCTCGAAGGTCGTGATCGCCGCGGTCCGGGCGCCGCGGTCGCGGATCGCGCTGGGCAGTGTCGGCCCGACGGTCCTGCGCGTGCCGCGCACCGAGGAAGCGCTCGCCGCGGGGGCGCCCATCGCCGAAGCCCGGCGCCTCCTCCAGGAGGAAATCCGCCCGATCGACGACCTCCGCTCGACCGCCGCCTACCGCCGCCGCGTCGCCGCCAACCTGATCGCCCGATTCTGGAGCGAAACGTCATGACGATGAAGCTGTTCTTCGCCCTCTGCGGCGTCAGCGCCGGGATCGCCGCGGCCTTCCAGTCCGCCGCCAACGCCGGCCTCTCCGCCAGGATCGGCCTCGGCGCCGCCCTGGTCGTCAACACCACCATCGTCCTCGCCGGAGCCCTCGCCCTCTTTCTCGCCCGCGGCCCCCACGCCAACTTCTTCCCCGCCGGCACCCCCTGGACGCTCTACATCGGCGGCATCTGCGGCTTCGTCATCATCGCCGCCATGGCCTTCGTCATGCCGAAAATCGGCGCCGCCATGGCCATCGCCCTCATGGTCCTCGGCCAGGGCGCCGCGGCGCTCGCGATCGACCACTACGGGCTGCTCGGCATCCCGCGCGAAGCGGTATCGGTACAGCGCATCGCGGGGCTCGCGCTCATGTGCGGCGGGATGGCGCTGCTCCGGTGGTAGGCGCCCCGGGCAGCCGACGGGAGCGACGGCCTCAGATGAGATGCTCGGTCCCGTCCAGCTCCAACCGCACGCGCAGGACGGGCTTTCCGTCCTTCTCGCCGGCGCGGAAAAACGCGCGCAACGCCTCGCAGAGCAGCCAGCCGTCGGTCGCGGGGGACAGCGGAGCCAGCGCCGCGCCCGCCCGCCTCCAGACCTCGGGCTTCCGCGAGTCCCGGTCCACGATCAGGAGTTCCCCCACCGCGACTCTCTCGTAGAACGGCCGCTTTTCGTCCGTCTCGTCTCCGGGCGACCGGACCTCCACGACCGCATCCGGGCCTTCGTCCACGTAGCTGCTGTCGTCCCGAAGCAGGTGTTCCCGTCCGGTCCGAAGCGCAAACCACTCCGGAACCCGGTAACTCTGCTGCGCACTCCCGGCGTCGCGCACGCCGATGCCGGAACGGATCAAGCCGAGACGGTGCTTCTCGAAATACACCGAGAAGAGAACGTGCAGCTTGTCCACGATGGACTGATGGACATTCGACGGCGGCGGCCCCATGTGATACACGCCCTCCCAGACCTCGTCGCGGGCGTCGAGCCCGCGCCGGCGGCGCTCCTCGATCACGGATTCCGGAACGTCGAGCATGAGCAGTTTCACGGGGTTCATTCTAACCTGAGGCCTCGCAAGGCAGGCTTCGATCCTTTCTTTGATCAGCGGTGCAGGGCGCACCGGCCCGGCGGAGGCGTTCGCGCATGAAGCGTTACCGGGATTCGCCGGGCCTTGGGCAGTTCGCCGCCCCGACCGCATCGGGACGGGCGGGAACCGCCCACAGCAGCATGTCGTAATACCGCGCGACGATTTCCATTTCCTTTCCTGATTCCATTGCTTCCTCGCGGGTGTACGGGGTAAAGGGGTAACGGAATAGGGGGTTAAGGAGTCCTGGGCAGACGGACCGGCCGCCCCACCCGGAGCCCGTTGTAGAAGTACACGCTGCGGGTCGTGCCGCCACCCCGGTACGAGGCGCGGGAGTTGATTCCCGAAGACGACCAGCTGCCGCCGCGAAAGAGCCGCCAGCCGGGGTATTCCGGTCCGGGATCATTGAGGCAGGCGTCTCGCGAGTTTCCCGCAAGTCCGCGGACGCCGTACGGCGATTCATCGTGCGGGAACCCGCCCACCACGACAGGGCGCATCCCATCCTTGTGCGAGCGAATCGTGTTACACCATTCGTCGTCGAAGTGTTTCCCGAACGGAAACCACCGCCGGTCCGTCCCGCGCGCCGCCTTCTCCCACTCGATCTCGTGCAAGAGCGTCACCGGGCCGCCCTCGCGCGTCCGCTTCCACGCGCTGAACGCCAGTCCATCTTCCCACGACACGCCGAACACCGGCCTGTCCTCTTCCCAGTCCACCGGGCTGTTCGAGAGGCGGCGCCCCTTCGCCTTCAGGTCCTCCGGCGCCTGGGCGAGCCAGGCCGACGTCGGGACGACGTACGGCGGCCCCGGCCAGTAGAACCCGCTCACCTGCGATTCGCGCGGGACGCGTTTCGCCGCGTCGGAGGGATTCGTCTGCGCGAGGTCGTTCAAGAACGCGCCGTACTCGCGACAGGTCACCGGATGCCGGGCGATGAAGAAGTCGTCAAGCGTCTTCGTCTCCGCCGGGCCTGCGTGCGGATTCTCCGGGTCCCCCTGGTACCCGAACGCCCCCGCGGGGATCGGGATGAATCCTTCCGGGATCTCGCCGGGACGGTAGATCGTCACCTCCTGCTCCCACGCCCCGCAGCGTGGGACTGTCACCGGGCAGCGGATCGGCTCGGAACCTTCCCGATGCAGGATCAACAGATACGACCCCATCGGCAGCGTCCGCCGCTCGATCGGCGTCCGGCCCAGGTACAGCCCGGGTCCGGTCGGCGGGAATGGCGAGTCCGGCGCGAAGACCGCGTCTATCGGAGCCGCAGGGCCCGCTGCCGCTCCTGCAGGGGTCACCGGCATCAGCAGCCGCCCGACCTCCTCGTACCGCCAGAGCCACACGTCCGCGCCGAGAATCGGCTCCAGCTTGCAGTCCGCCTCGTGCACCTTCAACGGCGCCGGCCCCATCGGCTCGTACTCCGGCAGCCCTTCCGCCCCCTTGTGCCCGTCCAGCGCCCGCCCCGAGAACGGGTGATACCCGAGGTGCGCCAGCTCCTCCGGCCGCACCGTCCGCCCGTCCAGCAGGCACCGGCACGGATACGCCCGCGCCCGCACCGCCAGCGTCCCGTCCCCTTTCAGCAGCGCGTCCAGCGGCCCGTCGTTGTACTGCTCCACCGTCCGCCGGCTGAGCAGCATCTCCTTCCCGTCCCCCTTCTCCTCCGCCTCCAGGAACCGCCCCCAGAACAGCTCCGCCTTCAGCCGCCGCGCCTCGACGTGTCCCCGTTCGTGGTCGAGCGCCAGCGTCAGCGTCGCGTTGGCCTCCGCGAACGCCTCCACTCCTTCACGCTCCAGCCCTCGCGCGTGGTCCTCCGCCGCCCACAGCGCCTGCTTGTCCTCCTTCGTCTTGACCTCCTTTCCCTTTTTCTTCGCCTCCTCCCCTGCGGCCTCCGCCTCCGCCGTGAGCCTCCCGTGCCGCGCGATCGCCTCCTTCGCCTTCGTCACCGCCTCTTCCGCCGCGGCATGCTCCCGCTCGCGCTCTTTCACGCCTTCCAGGAACAGCTGCACCTCGTCGTGCAGCTCCGTCGCCGTCTGGTACCGATCCTCGCGCCTGAACGCCAGCGCCTTGAGGCAGATCGCGTCCAGCTCGGGGGGGATCGGATCGGTCGCGGCGTGCGTCGAGGGTGCCTTGACGACCGTCCGGTCGGGGTCGGCGCTCGCCGCCACGCGATGCGAAGGCGGCGTGATCCGCCCGCTCAGCACCTTGCTGATGATCTCGTGCGCCGTCTTGCCTTCGAACGGCGCGTGCAGCGTCAGAATCTCGTAGAGGATCGCGCCGAGCGCGTAGACGTCGCTGCGGTGGTCCATCTCGTGCAGCTGCCCCGCCGCCTGCTCCGGCGCCATGTACGCGGGGGTGCCGAGGACTTCACCGTCCAGGGTCAGGGCGGAAGGGCGGGAGGGCGGGAGGGCGGATGGCTCTCCCGCGAGCCTCCCGTTCGCCGTGCCGCCCCCGCCCTCTCGCCCTTCCGCCCTCTCGCCCCGCACTCTCGCCAGTCCCCAGTCCACAATCAGCGTCTCGCCATAGTCGCCGATCATCACGTTCGCGGGCTTCAAGTCGCGGTGAATCACGCCGCGGTCGTGCGCGAACGCCATCCCGAGGCAGATGTCCTGGAACACCCGCAGCAGCCGCGCCCGCGAATACGTCCGCCGCGAGGCCTGGTCTCCCTGCCCGATCGCCTTCAGCAGCTTCCCCAGATCACGCCCGCGGATCCGCTTCATGCTGAGGAACAGCTTCTTCCCGACGCCCAGGGTTCCGAAATCGTAGATCGGCACGATGTTCGGATGGTCGAGCCGCCCCGTCAGCTTCGCCTCCCGCTCGAACCTCTCCGCCAGCTCCGCCGGCAGATCGTCCAGCACCAGCTTCACCGCCACGTCCCGCTCCAGCCGCGCGTCGAACGCCTCCACCACCTTCCCCAGTCCGCCACGCGCGATTTCGTTCCCCAGCCGGTAGCGGTCGCGCGACGGCGGAGCCACGGTCACCGTCTGCGCCCCCGCATCCCTCGGCTTCAGCGCCGCCAGCGTGCGCCCGACCCCCGCCGGCGGCTTGAGCCCCAGCAGTCCGTCCCGCACCGCACGGTCCACCGTCGCCGCCACCAGCGACCGCTCCACGTCCCCCCCGTTCGCCTTCAACTGCTCCTCCACCAATGCCCGGATCACCCCGTGCTGCGACGCCTTGATGAACCCCCGCTCCAGCAGCAGCTTCGGCAGATCCGCCTTCGGGTCGGCCATCCAGACCGCCGCGCCCTCGAGCAGGTGCTCCTTCGAGAGGAAGTTCATCTGCAGCGCCAGCAGGCCGAACAGCAGGTCGGATTCGCGGGACATGAAGTTCTCCCCCACACCGGAACGCGCCCGATCTTATCCTGAATCATCGGCGCACGTCAGGATCGCGCTCGGAGACACGAGGTGCATCGCGGGGCTGGCGCTCATGTGCGGAGGGATGGCGCTGCTGCGCTGGTAGTCCAGCCCCTCATTTCAGCGCCTTCCTCAGATCCCTCAGCAACTCCGCTGCCGCCCCCGGATCCATCCGCACGATCACGGGAAAAAACGTACTCCCCGGAAGCGTGCCTCCAGCCGGATCCTCGATGCTGAGTGTCGGACGGCGATCCAGCGCGGCGCCGCGGTAGAAAGGCGCTGCGCTGATCTTCATGCCCCGTGGCAGGACGATGCTGCCGCCGGCCGATTCGTAGCTCCCCGTGCAGATCATCGCCGACATCGACGCGCCCTCGACCGCGACGGTGTCGTCCTCGACCACGTTCGAGAGCGAAGCGACGAGAGCCGTGGCGGCAGCCGGCGTCAGGGCGAGCACGAGACACGCCTTCTTCGCTTTGGGAGCGGCGAGGGTGACCAGAATGCGCCCGCCCTTCGGGTCGCTGGTCACACTCCACCCGCCCTTCGTCTCGAAGTCGGCGTTCTTCCATTCGTCCAGCGCCAGCGCCGTCCGGTCGATCGTCACCTCGAGCCCCTCGGGCTCCTTCGGGAAGATCTCCGCTTCGATGAGCGCCTCGATCGCGAACGGGTCCCACGCCTCGTTCGTCAGGATCGCCACGAAGGTGTCCTCTTCCAGGAACCGCGCGATCTGACAGTGATAGCCGGCCACCCCGCCGCTGTGGTGGGCCTTGCGGGTTCCGCGCGGCGTGAACTCGACGTTCCAGCCGCAGGCGTACCGGCCCTTGCCGACCGTGTACATCCGTTCCTTCGCCTTTGCGGACAGAAGCACCTCTCCCGCCAGCGCGCGGTCCCACTTGAGAAGGTCGTTCAGCGACGTCACGATGCCGCCTGCGCCGCGGTACCCCCAGCCCCACTGGAAGGTGCACGCCGTCGCGCGGCCCCCCGGTGTCCCCGGTTTGCGCCGCGCCGTCACGCGCGCCGGGTCCAGGCCCTTTCCGTCGACGAACCCCGTGGCCGTCATGCCGGCGGGCTTCAGGATCCGCTCGCGCAGGTACGTTTCGAACTTCTCTCCCGAGGCCTTCTCGATGACCGCCGCGAGAACCACGTACCCGGCGTTGCAGTACTCGTAGGCCTCCCCCGGCCGCCGGTCGCGCGGCGCCCCGAAGGCCAGCTCGACGGCCTTGTCGCGGTTTTCGAAGCCGTACTCCTGAAGCGCCCCCGCGCGGTCGGACATGCCGGAGGTGTGGTTGAGGAGGTGCCGCAGGGTGATGTCCCCCGTCGTGTCGAGATCCGGGAAGCAGCCCGCCACGGGGTCGTCGAGCGACAGTTTGCCGTCCATCTCGAGTGCGGCGAGAGCGGCAGCGGTGAAGGATTTGCTGGAAGAGGCGATCTCGAAGAGGCTGTCGGCGTCGATCTGGGCGAGAGAGTCGCCGACCAGGCCGTACCCACGGGCGAGGACGGGCTTGCCTTCCCGGGCAACGAGGACCGCGCCCCAGAACTGGCCCAGGCCGTGGCGGAGGATGGCCTCGTCGATGCGGCGCGAAACGGAAGCGGTTTCCTCGGCGCCTGCGGCGGCGGCGAGGGCGAGCAGGAGAAGACCAGCGTGGATGGACTTCATCTGGACCTCCGGGGATCAATGGGGGAATCGTGAGGACGGAGGAATCATGCCCGCTCGACCGGTCCGCGTTGTCACCGGATTGCAGGGAATTGTCGGGAATCGTGAAAGTGCGGAATCCGCGCCATCCCAGACGCGCATTTAGAACTGCAGCTCCGCCCTCACATCCCCCCCGTACGCGCTCTCGATCCGCTTCGCCGCCTCCCGGGCCTCATCCCCCGGCGCGTCCGGCAGCACGACGTTCAGTTTCAGGTGGAGGTCGCCGCGCGAAGCCCCGCCGCCAGCGGGCGCGCCCATGCCGCGCAGTCGAAGCATCTTGCCGGAGCTCACGCCGGGCGGGATCTTGAGTTTCACCGCGCCCCACGGCGTCGGCAGATCGATCTGCGCACCGTTCATGGCCTCCCCGACCGTGACGGGAACTTCAAGCCGGAGGTTGTCGCCGTCGCGCACGAGAAGCGGGTGCGGTCGCACGCGCATCTCGAGGTAGAGATCGCCGGGCTCGCCGCCGGCCACGCCGGGGTGGCCTTTCGCAGCCAGTCTGATCTTCTGCCCGTCCTTCACGCCCGGCGGCACCTTGACAGAAATCGTCTCCCGCCCCTGGGCGGTCTCAAGAGTGAAGACCTTTTTCGCGCCGCGGAGGGCGTCCATGAAGTCGATCTCCATGTCGGCGAGAATGTCCTCTCCGTCCTCGGCGATGGGCCCTCCACGGCCTCGGCGCCCGCGGAACGGGCCGCCCGCGCCGCCGAACAGGCCGGAGAAGAGGTCCTCGAAGGAGCCGAACCCGTCGGGGCCGCCGCCTTCGAATCTGAACTCGAACGGCTGGCCGCCGCCGGGGAACCCGCCCGGGCCGGCGCCGGGTTCGGCGTGGCCGAAGCGGTCGTACTGCTCGCGCTTTTTCTTGTCCGTGAGGACTTCGTACGCCTCGGCGATTTCCTTGAACTTCGCCTCGGCGGCCTTGTCGCCCGGGTTGACGTCCGGGTGGTAGCGGCGGGCGAGCTTGCGGAACGCCTTCTTGATCTCGTCCTCGGGGGCGCCGCGCTGGACGCCGAGAACCTCGTAATAGTCGCGTTTGGCGGGCATCGTCGAGTCGTTCCGAATTCTCCGGGACCATTGTGACAGGAGCTGTTCGTGAGAGCGCGAGAAAAAGCCGATCGCAGGAGCGGTCGGGGCGAGCGAGCGAAGCGAGCGAGGTCCGACCGCACCGCACCGCTCAGGCGTCTAATACGGAGATCGGATTTTTATCGCGATCTCATGCCAAAAAAAATGGCGGCCGTCTTGGGGAACGGTCGCCGGAGGGGACCTCCCGCTATTGCGGGAGTTGGGAGCTAGTGGGCCGGAAGCCTCTGCGATGGCATACGGGAGGGAACGTGTTGGGGTATTAGAGGGGGTGAGACTCCCGGCCCGACCTAGCCCAAATTGTCATGGTAGTGGGAGGGGTGTTTTCGTCTTCCTTCCTCTCCCCCAGACTATCGGACGTCTGACACCCTATTGAACGCGGACGTCCCGGGTCGTATTCGTGGAAATCTGAAATTCTTTACATAACTCGGGGGCCTGATCAGTCCTGAACGCGTCGGGCGCCAATGCCCGGGAAGCGGGCTCTCAACCTCTGAAGTGACAAGGACTTCGGCACGCGGCTTGATGGGGTTGGGGGAACCCTCTCTGATAGAGTGACGAAAACCGTGACCGGCACCCGGAAGAGAAACTGGAAGAGCCCTGTGACGGGCCTGGCATTCGCCGCCCTCACGGCCGCGTCGTTCGCCGTCCCCGGCGAATGGGGGAAGATGCTCTTCCTCATGGGCGCCGCCGGATTCGTCGGTTGGGGCACCAACGCGGTCGCCATCAAGATGCTCTTCGATCGCATCCGCATCCTCGGCGTTCCGGTGCCATTCAGCGGAATCGTCCCGCTCAAACGCCGCGAGCTCATCGACTCGATGTCGCGTTCCGTCGCCAGCCATCTCGTCCACCCGGGCGCTCTTCGCGAGCAGATCCTGAAGAGCGATTTCGTGGCCGCCCTCGTCGAGGTCGCTCGCGACCGCGTGCGGGCGGCGGCGGCGGACGAGGACGTGGTGGGGCGCGTGCTGCGCGAGGTCTCGAGCCGCGGGCGCGAGGTCGTAAAATCCGGCAGCGTCCGCGAGCACGTCCGGCGCCGGGTCGTGGACGGGATCCGGGAACGCGGTTTCCTGGCGCGGGCGTTCGTGGATCCGGACGCGGTGGGAAGCGCCATTCTCGAGACGGCGGACAATTTCCTGGTGCAGCTCCCGAACGATCCCAAGGCGCGCGACCAGGTGCGGGCGCTGGCGGACCGGCTGCCGCAGGCGGGAACCGACCAGGCGAAGGCGCTGGAGGAACGGCTGCGGCCGCTGGCGGAGGGGATGCTGGAGGCGACGCTGGCGCGCATCGACGTGGAGAAGACCGTGCGCGAGAATCTCGAGGGATTCAGCGACCAGGAGATCAAGCTGCTCGTGCAGCGCTCGACGCGGGAGCACCTGGGGTGGCTGGAGGTCTGGGGCGGGATCCTCGGCGCGATCGCAGGCGCGGCGATGCACCTCGTGCTGCGGTAGGCGGACCCTTCGGCGCAGTTCGGCTTCGGGCGTTCGGAGTTCGGCGTTGTCGGCGAGGGCCGGGGAGGCGACAACGCCGAACTCCGAACGCCAATCGCCGAACCCCGCACGCGCGAAAACTCCGCGGACGGCCTGAGGCGATCGCGGCGCGCTCAACTCCCTATCGCGCCCTTCACCCGCTCCCACAACCCCGGCCGCTTCAGCTTCTCCCTCACCTCCGCGAGCTTCGACTTCATCGCATACTCCCCCGCCACCATGATCGTCGCCGCCTGCGAGAGGTCCTCCCAGCCGATGTCCTTCATGTCGGGAGTGACAACGATGTCCGCGGACTTGAGCTGCTCGGTCGAGGAGTGATACGTCGCGATCGCGAACGCCTGTACGAGGACCTGGTAGAGGTTGCGCGGGGTGCCGGGAAGCGCGACTTCGCCGCGGACGTCGCAGGCGAGGACGACGTCGGCGCCGAGTTCGCGCGCGACGGGAGCGGGGATGTACTGCGTCATGCCGCCGTCGGCGCAGGTCAGGCCTTCGATCTCGACGGGAGAGTAGATGCCCGGAAGCGCCGTTGAGGCCCGAACTGCGGTGAACAGGTCGCCCTGCAGAAACACGACCTTGCCGCCGGTGACGAGGTTGGTGGCGCAGACGGCGAGCGGGATCTTGAGCCCCGCGAACGTCCGCGTGGGCATGAACCCGGAAAGCCACTTCTCCATCCGGACGTTCGAGGAGACGCCGCTCAGGTTGAACGAAAAGGAACCGAGGTCCTTCCAGCGGACCTTGCGGGCGATCTCCTCCATGTCGTGCATCGCGAAGCCCGCGCAGTAGAGAGCGCCGATCAGCGCGCCGACGGAGGTCCCGACGACGAGGTCGGGGCGGAGGCCATTCAACTCAAGGACCTTAAGAACGCCGACGTGGGCGAGCCCGCGCGCGCCGCCGCCTCCCAGCGCGACGGCGAAAAGGGGCTTTCGTCCAGGGTCTCGAGCGGTCTCCGGGTGCGGTTTCAAGCTTGTAACTCCCCTTCAATCATAGAGTTCCGTGGAAGCGGATTCAATCGAGGCGATTGACGCCGCCCGGCCGCGGGGACTAGGATCCACGAAGCGAAAAGGAGCGATTCCTGGACCCGGTCACCCTCAACGAACTTTTCTTCACCGCGGTCGACACGTTCCGGCAGCAATCGCTGTTCCTGTTCAAGAAGGACGGGCACTGGCAGGGCCGCACCGCTCCGGACGTCGACATGCGCGTTCGCGAGCTGGCGCTGGGGCTTTCCGCGCTGGGTGTGAAGGCGGGGGAACGGGTTGCGATCCTCTCCGAGAACCGCCCGGAGTGGGTGGAAAGCGACCTCGCGATCCTCTCCGCGCGCGCCGTCACGGTGCCCATCTACCCGACACTTCCCGGCGACCAGGCAGAGTTCATTCTCGCGAATTCGGACGCGAAGGTGCTGATCGTCCCGAACGCCGACGTCGCGGCGCGCATCCGGCGGCCGAAGGTGCCGAAGGTGCAGCACGTCGTCCTTTTCGACGGCGGCCCTGCGGAGGGCGCGCGGACGCTGGCGGAGGTCATGACGCAGGGCCGCGACGTCTCGGCGCACGAGCCGTACCGGCACCGCGCGGAGGCGCAGAAGGCGCGGCCCGAGGACCTGGCGACTGTGATCTACACGAGCGGAACGACGGGGAATCCGAAAGGGGTGATGCTGACGCACGGGAACATCGCCTCGAACGTGGCCTCCTGCATCCGGGCGATCCCGATCAACAACGAAGACCTGGCGCTCTCGTTCCTGCCGCTCTCGCACATCTTCGAGCGCATGATGACCTTCGCCCTGCTCCGCCAGGGCGCGTCCATCGCCTACGCCGAGGCGCTCGACAAGGTGCCGCAGAACCTCACGGAAGTCCGGCCGACGATCGTCGCGGGCGTGCCGCGCTTCTACGAAAAAATCCACGAGCGCATCATGTCCACCGTCCGCGCCGCCAAGCCCGCGCGCCAGCGCCTGTTCGAGTCGGCGCTGGACGTCGGCCGCGAGCGTTCGCAGGCGGAGATCCAGGGCAGGCCGATTTCCCGGACGCTTCTGTGGAAGTGGCGGATCGCGAGCATGACGGTCTTCCGGAAGATCCGCGAAGCGGTCGGCGGGCGGGTGCGGCTGTTCATTTCGGGCGGCGCGCCTCTTTCGAAGGAAATCGGCGAGTTCTTCCACGCGTGCGGGCTCACGATTCTCGAGGGATACGGGCTCACGGAGACGTCGCCCGTCATCACGGTCAACCGCGTGGACGACCTCAAGTTCGGCACGGTCGGAAAACCCGTCGCGAACGTCGACGTCCGGATCGCCGAGGACGGCGAGATTCTCGCCCGCGGACCGAACGTCATGACGGGCTACTGGAACCTGCCGAAGGACACGAAGGAAGCGCTGCGCGACGGCTGGTTCCACACCGGGGACGTCGGCCATTTCGATCCGCAGGGATTTCTCGTGATCACCGACCGCAAGAAGGAGCTGATCAAGACCTCGGGCGGCAAGTTCGTCGCGCCCCAGCCGCTCGAGGCCGCGCTCAAGGCCTCGCCCTGGGTCTCGACCGCCGTCGTCGTCGGCGACAAGCGCAAGTTCTGCATCGCTCTCCTCGTGCCTCGGTTCGAGGCCGTCGAGAAATTCGCCCACGAGCACGGCCTCGCCTTCTCCAATCGCCGCGACATGCTCGCCTTCCCCGCCGTCCGCAAGCTGTTCGACGCGGAGCTCGAGAAGGTCAACGCCGGCCGCGCCCAGCACGAGACCGTGAAAAAGGTCGCGCTCCTCGAACGCGAGCTGTCGATGGCGGAAGGTGAACTCACGCCGACGCTGAAAGTGAAGCGCCGCGTCGTGGAGGACCACTTCAAGGAGCCGATCGAGGCGCTCTACAAAGAAGACGCGCCGCCGCCGGCGCCGGGTCCCGCTTAAGGGGGATTCCCCGTGAATCGGCCCAATTGGAATCAAGAGGATGAGCAGCACGCCGAGAGCGGACGAATCTGGCTTGACCAGGGATTCGTCTGTTACGACTCCAAGGTTTACCCGAGTTTCAGGATCAGAACGGAGCTCATCCGAGCCATTGGCGAGTACACAAATCAGTCGGGACCGGTATCTGACGACTACTTTCTGGTGCTTCTGACGCCGCACGGCAGTTTCGAAGCATCCTTCTACGCGTGCGGACGAGACGAATTCATGCGGGAGTTGAGGGAAATCTTCCCCGGTCTCCTCGACTTCGGGCTCTGTAATTCGGCCGACTTCCAGAGCAGAGTGCTCTGGCCGCCGGAGCTTTCAGGCCACGAACTCTATCGGTTTCAGCCAAAGAAGCCGGTCGGCCTGGTGGAGCGATTGACAGGCGTGTTCCTGCCGAGGGTCGACTTGATCCTGGCGGACGAAGTTCTCGCTCTCACGAAGACGTCCCCGACGGACTGATCGGCTTTCGATCCGGCACTCCCGAGAATCCGTGCGGAGATCGAGCGTAGGTCGGGACGCCGGCGCAGTCGCGCGCGGGCGGGAACAGCCTCGGGATTCTACTCCGCGTTCCGGCCCGCGCGCGGCAAGCCGTGCGACCCGACCGTAGCTCGATCCCCGCGCGGATTCTCGAACCCCGCGGTGGCGCGGGTACTCGCCGCGTATATTGCGGCTACCGGCGGTCACCGCGGGGTCATGTTCAGATGAGTTCTTGAGCCACGCGCAGGGCATTGTCGGCCGCTTCCCTGACCTGGCGGAGACTGCGCTCGCAGGCCTCGGCGCGCTGGCCGATTCGGAGACCGCCCCCCACGAGGGCTTCTTCGGCGGCGTCGACATACGGGCGGATCGCGACGGCGGCGACGATCACGAGGAGGGCGTTCATCAGGGTCTTCATGGCAGGTCCTCAGAGCGGTCCCATGTCGGAGGGAATGAATCGCAAGCTCCATGCCATCCCATCCAATCCCTAACTACTTGCATAACATCAGGTTAAGACTCAACGAGGATCCGCCTTCCGTCCTACAAAGAGGACACTCCCCATCCTGATGCAGCTCTACGAAGCACGAAGCACCAAACACGAAACACGCTCTTCGTCGCCCCCCCTTCCCCGAACCCCTACAATGTCCCCATGGCCCGCATCGCGATCATCGACGGCATCCGCACCCCGATGGGAATGTTCGGCGGCGCCTTCCGCGACCTGACCGCCCAGCGCCTCGGCGAGCTCGTGACGCGCGAACTCATGAAACGCACGAAGCTCGACCCCGCGCGCCTCGACCACGTCATCTTCGGCTGCTGCGGCCAGGCGTCCGATGCGCCCAACATCGCGCGCGTCATCGCGCTTCAGGCAGGCATCCCGAAAGAAGTTCCCGCCCTGACCGTCATGCGCAACTGCGCGAGCGGCATCCAGGCGCTCACGTGCGCCGCCCAGAACATCCTGACCGGCGAAGCCGACGCGCAGATCGCCGGCGGCACCGAGGTCATGTCCGCGTACCCGTTCGTGTCGCGCGACCTCCGCTGGGGACACAAGCTCCAGCACAGCGCGCTCATCGATACGATCTGGGAAGGGCTCACCGACCCCGTCGCGAACCAGATCATGGGGCGGACGGCGGAGAACCTCGTCGAGGAGTTCGGGATCACGCGCGAAGAGCAGGACAAGCTCGCGGTGGAGAGCCACCGGCGGGCGTTCCGGGCGACGCGGGAGGGAAAGTTCAAAGAAGAGACGATGGCGGTCGAGGTGCCGAAGAAGGTGATGGGCAAGGCGGTGGCTCCCGACGTCGTGAGCCAGGACGAAGGGATCAACGCCGCGCTGTCGATGAACCAGCTCGCGCTTTACCCGACGATCTTCAAGGAGAACGGCACGGTCACGCCGGGGAACTCGTGCCCGATCTCCGACGCCGCGTGCGCGCTTCTCGTCATGAGCGAGAAAAAGGCCCAGGAGCTCGGCCTCGAGCCGCTCGGGTTCCTCACGTCCTGGGGCTACGCCGGCCTCGCCCCGGAGCGCATGGGCCTCGGCCCCTGCTCCGCCACGCCGCTCGCGCTCGCGCGCGCGAAACTCGAGATGAAGGACGTCGAACTCTTCGAACTCAACGAAGCCTTCGCCGCCCAGGTCCTCGCCTGCCGCAAATGCGGCGGCTTCCCCGCCGACCTGACCAACGTCAACGGCGGCGCCATCGCCCTCGGCCATCCCGTCGGCATGACCGGTGCCCGCCTCGCCCTCACCCTTCTCCGCGAACTCAAGCGCCGCGGCCAGAAACGCGGCCTCGCCACGCTCTGCGTCGGCGGCGGGCAGGGCGCGGCGATCCTGGTCGAGCGACCGGCTTAGCGAAGCGGGCGTTGACTCCCCCTTGGTAAGACGATATCTTACCTGCATGAAGACCGTCGTCTCCAGCAAGGGCCAGATCGTCCTCCCCGCCGAAATCCGCCGCCAGGACGAGGTGGGGCCCGGACAACAGTTCGAAGTCGAACGGCTGGCGCCCGGCGAATACCGTCTCCACCGGATTTCCCGCCGGCGAAACGCGGGTCTGGTGAAGCTTCTCCTCGCGTGTCCGTCCAAGGGGTGGTTCCGGCCCGCGGACCGCACAGAAACGACCGACGACGTCCGCACGCCCGGCCTCCGGTGACCTACCTCGTCGACGCCAACGTCTTCTGCGAGCCGACCCGGCCGGCGCCCGACCCTGCGGTCGTCGAATGGCTGATGGCCAACGAAGGCAACTTCGTCGTGGACGCCGTCGTGCTGGGCGAAATCGGACTCGGCGTCCTTTCGCTTCCTCAGGGCCGCAAGCGCGCCAGGCTCGAAACCTGGTTCCACTCCGTGTGCCGGAGCGTCGAATGCCTCCCCTGGGATGCGGTCACGAGCCTCCGCTGGGCTCGCCTGGTCGTGGAGTTGAAACGCAAGGGGCGCCGGCTTCCCCTTCTGGACAGCATGATCGCCGCGAGCGCCCTCGTGCACGACCTGACCGTCGCGACCCGGAACGTCGCCGATTTCAAGCCGACGGGCGCCAGGGTTCTGGACCCGGTCGCACCCTGATCCGGAGACGCGTGATATCATCTGAACCCTCATGTACATCTACAAGGCAGGCGTGCTCGGCGCGGGACTGATGGGAAGCGGCATCGCGCAGGTCATCACGTTTTCCGGGCTGCCGGTCGTGCTGCGCGACATGAACGACGCGCTGGTGCAGAAGGGGCTCGGGACGATCCGCAGGATTTACGAAGGGCGGGTGAAGAAGGGGAAGATGTCGGCGGAGGAGCTCGAGCAGAAGATGGCGCTCGTCACGCCGTCGACGAGCGACGCCGATTTCGCCGACTGCGACATCGTGATCGAGGCGATCCCCGAGGAGATGGAGATCAAGAGGAAGGCGTTTGCGGCGCTCGACGCCGCCTGCCCCGAGCACGCGATCCTCGCGACGAACACGTCGTCGCTCTCGATCAGCGCGATCGCCGCGGCGACGAAGCGGCCCGAGAAGGTCGTCGGGATGCACTTTTTCTACCCCGCGCCGGTCATGAAGCTCGTCGAGGTCATCCCGGGCCTCCAGACCTCGCAGGAAACCGTCGACGCCACCGTCTCGTTCACCGAGTCGCTCCGGAAGCTCCCCGTGCGCGTCAAGGAGTGCCCCGGCTTCCTCGTCAACCGCCTCCTCATGCCCTACCTGAACGAGGCCGCCTTCTGCCTCCAGGAAGGCGCCGCCACCGCGCGCGCCATCGACGACGCCGTCGTCGCCTGGGGAATGCCGATGGGCCCCTTCACGCTCGCCGACGAACTCGGCGTCGACATCTGCGCGCACGCCGGCCGCGTCATGCACGAAGGCTACGGCCCGCGCATGGCCGCCGCGCGCGTCATCGAGAAGCTCTTCGCCGCAAGGCTCTTCGGCAAGAAATCCGGCGCCGGCTTCTACGTCTACGATGACCGTCCCGACCCGATGCCGGCGACGATCGCGGAGGTGCAGAAGGAGACGGGCATGAAGGGAACGGGATTCAGCGTCGAACGTCTTCTGTACCCGATGGTGAACGAGGCCGCGCTCTGTCTCGAGGAGGGGATTGCGGCGCCGTCGGACATCGATCTCGCGATGATGGCGGGAACGGGCTTCCCGATGGCGAAGGAAGGGCTTCTCCGCTGGGCGGACGAGGTGGGGCTCGACAGGATCTTCGGCGCGCTGGAGAAGTGGACGAAGGAGCTGGGTCCGAGGTTCTGGCCCGCGCCGCTTCTGCGCCGGATGGTGGGGGCGGGGATGGTGGGGAAGACGGGGAGGAAGGGATTCTTCGAGTACGTTCAGTAGGAAGAGCCAAAGGCAGAACTCAAACTCTCAACTCTAGAAGATCCTGGTGTTTGCGCGCCGCTCGACTTCCTTCTTCCCTTCTTCGCCGGCCCTGTTGAGTTCCTCGGCGGCCTTCGTGGAGTCGTCGGCGACCGTCTTGACATCCTCGACGGTTTCCTGGGCGCGGACCTGTTCCTGCTGGGCGCGGGCTTTTCCGTCGGTCCAGGCCTGCTTGGCCCTGGAGATCCAGGGGTGAAGGACGACGGCGATGGCGATCACGGCGGCGATCTTGATCAGGGTCTTCATTTTCGTTCCTCCGATTCGTTTCCAGCGACACTTATCAATACAGCAAGGGGTATGCCTTCGGAGATGAATCCATAAACCATTGGAATTGCTATACTTACATGTTAGCAGAATGTTTGAGAGCGTCCGCTTCATGCACGCATCGTCATCATTCCATACGATTCGGCTACTTGGGATCTGCCGCGGAAGGCGTCACCACCACCGGAGGCTCGAGAGGCTCCTTCGCCCCCGTGTGCTCCGGACACCCGCCCCACATCCCGAACCCCGTCGCCGTCGGCGTCCCCGCGTCCAGACACCCGATCCCCTTCCCGACCTCGTAGACGTAAATCCTCCCGTCCATGATCGACGGCGCATCGAGCACCGCACCGCCCGTCTTCACACTCCATAGCTCCGTCCCCGTCGCCGCGTCGAGACTCCGAAACCGCCCGCTGGAGGCCCCGAAATAAACACGACCGCCCACCATCACCGGCGCCCCGAGCGTGTGCCCGTTCACGGAGAATTTCCACGCCGGCCCCCGCTTCGCCATGTCCACGCAGTGCAGTTCGGTGCCGCTCATCACCATGTACGCGCGGTCCCCCGAGATCATCGGGAACGGGAACGCCGTGGACTGCCCGCCCTGGGCGGCGCCGGCGTCCGGCGTGTACGTCCACGACTCCTTCCCGGCGCGGACGTCCACCATCGACATCCCGCGATCGACGTGGAACACCAGCTGATCGCGGTAGCGCACCGGCATCGAGCGCGCCGACACCTGCTTCTTCCAGCTCGTCTTCCCCGCACCCATCTCCACGGCCGCGAGCTCGCCGTTCTGCAGGCTCACGAACACGTGCTCCTGTCCCACCATCGGCGCGCCGAGAATGTCGGCGCCCAGAGGCTCCGCCCACAGCTCGTCGCCGGTCTTCGCGTCGAGACACACCAGATGCCACGAACCGCGCTCCGTCCGGTCCTGGCGCTGCGTCGCCGCCGCGTAAACGCGCCCATGCGAAAGCGCCGGCATCGAGTGGATCGAGGGCGACAGCCACCGGCTCCAGAGCACCTTCCCATCCGAGCGCGCCAGGCGGTACAGCGTGCAGCTTCCCGTAATCACGTACGCGCTGTCCTCATCGAGGATCGGCGGATAGGGAGAGGTGTCCTGAAGTGACGTCTGCCACTTGACCTTCCCGGTGTGCGCGTCGATGGCGACGAAGCTGGAACCGTTGAGGACCGAAGCATAGATCCACCCATCCGCCACCGCCGCGGTGCCGTTCCCGAGGCTGGGGATCCGGCTCTCCCAGACGACCTTTCCTTTCGCTTCCTCGGCGAGCGCCGCCGAACCCAGCAGCAGACAGATCCCGATCGCGCGCATGCTCATGACCGCCTCCGGGCAAATGGGAACCTTGGAGTGAATTGCAATCGGGATGCCGCGTCCACAACGCGGCGCGGCGGCGTCCCGGGGCGGGAAAATGTAAAGCGTCTTAACGAATCCCGGGGGAGCTCGATTTACGCGGACTTTCGGGCGCCACCCCCGCGGCGGAAGTAGAATCGATCGCGAAGCGCTTCCAGCCCCCTATCCCGGAGATCCCACGTGGCCGACCACATCAAACTCTCCCTCGAAGAAGGCATCGCCACCCTCGTCATCTCGAAGCCGCCCGTCAACGCCCTCTCCTCCAAAGTCTTCAACGAAATCCAGGAAACCCTCGCTTCCCTCCACAAGAACCCCGACGCGCGCGCCGCCATCCTCACCGGCGAAGGCCAGACGTTCGCGGCGGGCGCCGACATCAACGAGATCCTCACCATCACGAGCGCTTCGGTGAAGGACATGCTGAAGCGCGGCCACGAGTTCATGGCGTTCGTCGAGAACTCGCCCCTGCCCGTCATCGCCGCCGTGAACGGCGCGTGCATCGGCGGCGGGCTCGAGCTCATCCTCAGCTGCCACCTCCGCCTCGCCTCCGACAAGGCGCGCTTCGGCCTCCCCGAGATCGGTCTCGGCATCATCCCGGGCCTGGGCGGCACGCAGCGGCTCGCGCGGCTCGTGGGGTTCACGCGCGCCGCGGAGCTGATCCTGACCGGCGACCTCATCAGCGCCCCCGTCGCTGCGCAGTGGGGCCTCGTGAACGCCGTCGTGCCGGAGGCGATGCTCCTCAAGCAGGCCAAGGGCCTCGCGAAAAAAATCGCCGCAAGGAGCAAGGTCGCGGTCCAGGCGGCGCTCAGGGCGATTTACCAGGGCGCGCGGGAGGAGTTCGGGAAGGGGATGGGCGTGGAGGCGGCGGAGTTCGCGAAGCTGTGCGAGTCGGCGGACATGAAGGAGGGGTTGAAGGCGTTCATCGAGAAGCGGCCGCCGAAGTTCCAGGACAAGTAGAGGGAGCGCCCATGGATTTCACCTTCAGCGAAGAACACCTCATGATCCGCGACATGGTGCGCGAGTTCGTGGACAAGGAGGTGCGCCCGCTCGCCGCGAAAATGGACCAGGAGAAATGGTTCCCCGCGCCGCTCGTCAAGCGCGCGGCGGAACTCGGCCTCATGGGCCTGCAGTTCCCCGAGGAGTACGGCGGCGCCGGCGCGGGCGAGACCGGATACTGCCTGATGCTCGAGGAGATCTGCCGCGCCTCCGCGTCGCTCGGCGTCGTGATGGGCGCCCACCAGTCGATCGGCTGCGGCCCGATCTACCTCGACGGCACGAAGGCCCAGAAGGACAAGTACCTCGTCCCGCTGGCGAAAGGCGAGAAACTTGCCGCCTTCGCCCTCACCGAGCCCGGCGCCGGCTCCGACGCCGCCAACATCGCCACCACCGCCGTGAAAAAGGGCGACCGCTGGGTCGTCAACGGCTCCAAACTCTGGGTCTCCAACGGCTCCGAAGCCGACGTCGTCATCGTCTTCGCCGTCACCGACAAGGCCCTGCGCGCCCACGGCGGCACCACCGCCTTCATCGTCGAGAAGACCTTCCCCGGCTTCAAGGTCGGCAAGGTCGACGACAAGATGGGCATCCGCGGCTCCCACTCCTGCGAACTCTTCTTCGAGGACATGGAAGTCCCCCACGAAAACGTCCTCGGCGAAGTCGGCAAAGGCTTCGTCACCGCGATGAAAACCCTCGACCGCGGCCGCCTCTCCCTCGGCGCCGGAGCCGTCGGCGCCGCCAAGGAGTGCCTCGACCTCGCCCTCCGCCACGCCTCCCAGCGCGTCCAGTTCGGCGAACCCATCAACACCAAGCAGGCCGTGCAGTTCATGCTCGCCGACATGGCCGCCGAGATCTACCAGATGGAGTCCATCGTCTACCGCACCGCCTGGATGTGCGACTCCGGCCAGAAATTCAGCCGCGAGTCCGCCCTCGTCAAACTCGTCTGCAGCGAGTCCTCCTCCCGCGTCGTCGACACCGCCCTCCAGGTCCACGGCGGCATGGGCTACATGACCGAGTGCGCCATCGAGCGCATGTACCGCGACGCGCGCATCAACCGGATCTTCGAAGGGACGAACGAGATCCAGAGGCTCGTCGTGGCGGCGGATCTGGTGAAGAAGGGGAGGTATTGAGATCGCCCCGCGACGACGCTGCAGCACAAGACCACGATTGAGTTCCGCGAGGCGCCGTCGGATGAACAGCATCGCAGACCTCGCCGAATCCTGCGACGCGGCCTGTGGTAGACTGCTCTCGATGAAAACCGCATCGTCGCGCGAACGGAATCCGCGCCGATTCCGCGTCGTGTTGTATCGCGACGAGGACGGTGTCCACATCGCCGAATGTCCAACCCTTCCCGGCTGCGTCTCACAGGGACGCAGCCGCGCCGCGGCGTTGCGCAACATCAAGGACACCATTTCCGGTTACGTCGCCAGCCTCAGAAAACACGGCGACCCGATCCCGCGGCTGGCGCGAAGGCATACGGCTACAATCCGCCGGTGGACATCGCGAACCTCGCTGTAGCGTTCGACGCGGCCCGGTTCGGCGGGAAGGCGGCGCGGCTGGCGGGGCTGATGCGCGCGGGGTTCCGGGTGCCGGATGGGGTGTGCGTCCCGGTCGAGGCCTGCGCGGGGCTGCTGGCGGGCGACGAGGTGGTCGGGGAGCAGATCGTCGCTGCGGCCGGGCGGCTGGCGGGGCCGTTTGCGGTGCGGTCGTCGGGCGTGAACGAAGATTCCGGAGCGGCATCCTTCGCAGGACAGTTCGAGACGGTGCTGAACGTCCTGCCCGCGGAGCTGGTGGCATGCGTCAGGCGCTGCGCCGCGTCCGGCCGGGGCGAGCGGGTCGGCGCCTACGCGAAGTCCCGCAGAGTGGAAGCGGGCGGCGCGGCGGTGCTCGTGCAGCAGATGGTCGAGCCTGAGTGGGCGGGCGTGCTCTTCACCGCGAATCCCGTGACGCAGAACCTCCGCGAGATGGTGGTGAACGCCGCCGAGGGGCTCGGGGACGCGGTCGTGGGAGGGACGGTGAAGCCCCGGACGGTGCGGATGGACCGCGAGGGACGCGCGCGGGACGGGGAGCGGCTCGACGAGCCGCTGCTGCGCGAGCTCGCCCGAGCGGGCCGCGACATCGAACGCTTCCTCGGCGAGCCCGCCGACGTCGAGTGGGCGTGGCGCCGCGGCGAACTCCACATCCTCCAGGCGCGGCCCATCACGAACCTCGTGCGCTACCCGCCGCGCCCTCACGAGTACTCGAACGTCTACGTCTGGACCCACGTGAACTTCGCCGAGACGATGCCGAAGGCCACTTCCCCTCTCGGCTGGTCGCTCATGGAATACGCGGCCGCGCGGACGTTCGGGCACGGACTTCGGCTGCGGAACGCCCCCGGCTTCCGGCCGTTCGAATTCCTGTTCGGGCGCGTCTACTGGAACCTCACGCTCTGCTTCGGCTCGCCTCTCGTGGAACGCCTCCTCTCCGACTCGCTCGAGAGCCTGTCGCCGCCCGTGCGCGCCGAATTCGACCGGCTCGTCCGCGAGCGCCGCGTGCGGCCGCGCGCGATTTTCACCGGCGCGCAGAAAGTCGTCCTCGGCCTGCAGTGCGCCCTCCTCGTGCCGGCGATGCTCCTGCGGATGGCGTGGGCGTTCGTGCGGCGGCCGGGGATGGAGGGGCTCGAAGCGCGGATCCGCGGCCGCGACGGCGCGGAGGCCAGGGACGCGCGGGAGCTTGCAGCGGCGATGGAGCGGATCCTCCGCGAGGGGGGCGACGAGATGCGCCGCGAGTACCTGCCTTCGTTCCTCCTCGCCGTGATTTTCTTCACGCTCTACATCCGCCTCGCGCCCCGGCTGCTCGGCGCAGGGGCGGCGGAAGCGCTGGACCTCGTCGCGGGCGAGCCCGACTGGACGACCCGCGCGGACCTCTCTCTCTGGGAGCTGGCGGAGCTCCGGCGGCGCGCGCCGGAGAAGTTTGAAGAAGCGTTCGCGCGGCACCTCGAGCAGTTCGGCCACCGCGGCCCGAACGAGCAGGACGCGTTCTACCCGCGGATGGCGGACGCGCCCGAGCTGGCGCGCGCCCTCCTCGAGAACTGCGCGCGGGCCGGGTCGCCGGCGCACGAGCGCCGCCGCGCGGAACGCGAGACCCGCGCGCGCGAACGCATGGCCGCCGTCCCGTGGCCGAGACGCCTCCTCCTCGAACCCCTTCGCCGCCTCACGGCGCGCTGGCTCCCCCACCGCGAGAACGGAAAGCACTTCCTCATGCTCGCGTTCCACCGCGTGCGCAGGCTGGCGCTGCGCCTCGGCGATCGGCTGGCCGCGGAGGGCGCGCTCCGCGCGGCGGACGACGTGTTCTTCCTGACGATCGGCGAGATCGCGGAGTTCGGGCGCGGGAAGGCGCTTCCCGTGGAACGCATCGGGCCCCGCAAGGCCGATTTCCGCCGTTACGCCACCGTGCGCGCGCCGATGCTGGTCACGAGCGACGGCTGGGCGATGACGGGCCCGCCGCCCGCGCCGGGCGCCGGCGTCCTCCGCGGAGACGGCGCCTCGGCCGGCGTGGCCACCGGCAAGGTGCGCGTCATCCTCGATCCCCACGCCGGCGCGCGCATCGAGCCCGGCGAGATCCTCGTCGCGCCGCACACGGACCCCGGCTGGACCCCGCTCTTCCTCACGGCCGCCGCCGTCGTGACCGAAGTCGGCGGGATCATCTCCCACGGCGCCGTCGTCGCCCGTGAACTCGGCCTGCCGGCCGTCGTCAACGTGCACGACGCGACGAGGCTTCTCAAGGACGGGGACACGATCTGCGTGGACGGAAGCCGCGGCGTCGTCACGATCCTCCAGCGCCCGCCCGAGGGTTAGGCGCCCTTGCAGAACCCCTTCCCTTTTCCCTGGATTCGTGGCTTTCTGAAGGCGTGAGAACCGTCGTCCTCTGCCACGCCGTGCCGGATTTCACGAACCTCTCGATTTCGAAGAGCCAGGACCGGATTTTCGAGAAGGGAAAGCGGGTGCTGTTCGCGCCGGACGCGGTCGCGCTCGAGGCGGCCCTGCAGGCGAAGCAGGCGGGGGACGAGGTGATCGCGCTCGCGTGGGGGGAGGAGGCGAACCGCGAGATCCTGAAGAAGCCGCTCGCGATGGGGGCGGACCGCGCCGCGTGGACGGCGGGCGATCCGGCGGCGGCGGCGAAGGCGCTCGGCGCGGACGTCGTCTACGGCTCGACGGAGTCGCCACTGGGCGCGAACGTTCTGCCGTCGTTCGTGGGGGGCGCGCTCGCGCTGGCGGAGGACCGCGTGCGCCTCGTGGCGCCGGACGCAGGCCCGCCGCGGATCCCCAACGCGCTCGCGCTGATGAAGGCGGCGAAACGCCCGGTCGAGACGGTCGTGGTCCCGGCGCGCGAGCCGCTCGTCCGGCGGTGGGCGACGCTGCTCGCCGAGGAGGAGGCCTGATGGACTGGAGCGGCTTCGCGGTGTACGCGCTTCCCTGGATGCCGGCTTCGGCGCGCCTCGTCGGCCGCGCGCGGGAGATGACGAACATGCTGGGGTGCTACCTGCGTGTGGTGACCGACAATCCGGCGGCGGCGGCGGCACATGGTGCGGACGAAGTCCTGACGGCCGCGGTCGCTTCCGCCGACCGCCTCGCCGCGTGGACGCGCACCGCGGCGCCCGAAGTCTGGCTCTTCCCCGACAACCGCGCCGTGGCGCCGGTCGCCGGCCGGCTCGCGGGGCTTCTCGGCGCTCCCATTCAGGAGGGCCTCGTGAGCGTCGACCTCGATCTCAACGACCGCTCGCTTCTCATGCGGCTCGAGACGTTCGGGGGGCGGCAGCTCGAGGAATGGGCCGCGATTCCCGAGGCGCGGCCGCAGATCGTGCTCGTCAGGACGGACCGCCTCGCGGACCCGATCCCCGAGGCGCGGGAACCCGAGGTCAGCGCGCTTCCTTGAAGGCGTCTTTGCCGTTCGCCGTCCACCACTCGCGCCATTTCGCGGGCGCGTCCGCGCCGCCGCCGAAGTTCTGACCGGCGAGCGCCTCGAGCCCGCCGACGGCCGCCGCGCGCTGGGGGCCTGGGGTGGAAGCGGTCTCCGCGCGGCCGAGGAGGTTCTCGAAGAGCGCGCGGCGGGAAGCCGGACTCGCGGACCCGCGGAAGACCCCGGCCACGTGCTGCCAGCGGCCGAGCGTGGCCGCGTCGTCGCCGGCGAGCGCTTCCAGAACGCCATTCAGCGACTCCGGCGTGCGGAGGGCGAGGCGGGCGAGCGCGCTGGTGGCCTGGAAATGAAGATTGGGGTCGGGGAGGCGGTCGCGGATGACGGGAATGGCGGCGGGAATGCCGGTTTCTCCGAGGCCCCCCAGGATGCCGCGTCTGATCTGGAGATTGTCCCAGCGCGCGATGGCCGCCCCTGTACCTTCCGCGTCCTCAATCCGCCGCCCCAGATCCTCCTCGCGCGCGAGTGCCGCGGTGAGCGGCTCGAGCGCCTCGATGAGCCCGGAGATCCCGGCCCACGTATACCACGCGGCGCGTTCCTCGGCGGAACCGACGCGGGTGTGCGTGAGAGCGTGGCGGAGACCGTCGGCTTCGCCGGCCAGGCAGAGCAGGCGGTCGAGGTGGTCACGCGACCTGGGCCGGCTGACCTTCTCGGCGGCGCGGAGTGTGGCGACCGGGAGGACGGCGCGGGCGTCGACGAGCAGGCCCGCCGCCCGGAACGCCACGAATTCGTCGCCGTCCGCGAGCAGCGTGGCGAGGAGTGCGATGTCGGCGGCGTCGGGAGGAGCGAGGGCGGCCTCGGCCGCGAGGCGGCGATCGCTCTCCTCCTTCGGATCCGCGGCGACGCGGCGCAGGAAGGGCTTCGCGGCCGGGTGGCCGGTAAAGCCGAGGGCGGAAAGGGCATGGAGCGCAGGCCTTTCCCGATCAGAAGCCAGTGCTTCGAGCCGCTTCTCGACGGCGTCGTCGCGGCACCCCTCGAACGCCTGCGCCGCGTCCCGGCCGGCCTTGTCCCGGCGCGCGAACTGCGCGATCAGATCATCGGCGAGATCGACCGCCAGCGCGCCCTCGCGGGCGAGCTGGGTGCCGAACCGGATGCGGATCGGGTCGCGGTCGGCAAGAAGTTTCCGGCATTCGGCGACGGCCTCGGCGTGGCGGGCCTGGAGAAGTGTCCGGGTGTACCGGGCCAGTTTCGCTCCGTGTTCGTTGACCTCGGCGCGCGCGATCGCCGCCTGCACGATCGCCGCCACCGAGCCCGGCGCCTCCCGCAGGCCGCCGACGATCTTCTCCGACTTCGCGGCCTTGTCGGCGTCGCTGTCGCGACCGAAGACCACGTCCACGAGCGCCGTGGCCTGTTCGCGCGTCGAGGGGTCGGGTTCCTGCGCGGAGGCGGCGGACGCGAGGAGCAGCAGCGGCAGGAGGCGCGCGCTCATT
The DNA here is from genome assembly GCA_016190145.1 of Planctomycetota bacterium. GTDB lineage: Bacteria > Planctomycetota > MHYJ01 > WSZJ01 > WSZJ01 > WSZJ01. The sequence continues at coordinate 32,278 of JACPRD010000163.1, forward strand.
TCTTTCCTTTCGCCGCCCGGCAGACCCAGACCTGCTCCGATCCGTACCGCGGCGCCCCGCCGCGGAAATCGCCGTGGCACGCGACGGGCTCGAATCCCTCCAGCTCGAGCAGGTGCGCCATCTCGGTCCGGTAGGTCCAGCGGATCGCAAGCTCGCGGTTCATGCGGCGGATCAAGCGGCCGCGGCGGTCGCGCACGATGAAGTGCCACTTCTCGCGCAGGATTTGACGCAACGCGTCATTGTCGCGGGAGAGGACTTCGAGGTTCGCGCGGGCGCCCGTCGCGGGGTCCGTTACCTTCCGGTACCGGCTGATCACCTTGCTCCGCCCCGGCACGCAGTATTCGAGCTTCGGGTCGAAGATGTTCACGATGAACAGCCCGCCCGGCGCCAGGTGGCGGCGGACGCAGCGCAGGCAGTCGCGCTGCTCCTCCGGCGTCAGCATCGACTGGAACGACCGGAACGGGATCAGGATCAGCCGGAATCTCCGCCCCAGGTCGAACTTCCGCATGTTCCCCCGCACGAACGTCGCCGGCAGACCGCCCGCCTTCGCGCGCGCCAGCGCCAGCATGTGCGGCGACAGGTCGAGCCCCGTGACCCGGATGCCCGCCTTCGCAATCGGAATCGTCACCCGCCCCGTCCCGCTCGCCAGCTCCAGCACCGGCCCGCCCGAGCGCCGCGCATGCCGGACGTAAAACGCGATGTCCCCCAGAATCGGCGGAACACGATGGGGTTCGTGGAAGAGGTCGTAGAACTCGACACCGGGCCCCGGAACGTTGTAGATGTCCGTGCGCTTCATGGGACCTCTACCCCACCCCCGGCTCGATCGGCAGCAGGTCGAGCAGCTGCTTCAACCCGTCGATCTCCTCCTCCTTCATGTCGAGGATCGCCGTGATGATGTCGCGCTGCGAGACGATCCCGACCAGCTTGCCGTTGTCGATCAGCGGGAGGTGCCGGCAGTTGTGCTGACGCATCACCTCCAGACCCTCGAGCACCCGGTTCGTCGGCACGGCCGTGACCGGCGTCTTCGTCATCACCTTCGACACCGGCAGCTTCACCGCGTTCTTGCCCGCCGCCACCACGCGCTTGAGCAGGTCGCGCTCCGTGAAGATCCCGACCAGGATCCCGTCCTTCACGATCGGCGCCGCGCCCACGTTCGCCGCCTTCAGCCGCTTCGCCACCGCCAGCACCGTGTCCCCCGGCTTCGCGATGACCGTCTTCCGTCCCTTCACCAGATCCCCGAGCGATTTCGGCATGAATGGCCTCCCGCAATTGGGCGCTATGTTTTCGTGAGCACGTACCGGCTTTCCGACTTCCCGTCGCTGGCGAACCCGGTGATCTCCCAGCCCGCCCGGAACGCGGCCCGGATCTCGCGGCGGACGCGCATCCGTTCCCGCAGGACTCCGGCGGGATCGCGCTCGAGCATGCGGTTCACGTCCACCGGCACCGCGATTGTCCTCAAGGCGCGGGCTTCCTCCAAGCGATAACGCCGGCCGCGCGGGCGGCGCAGATCCCAGCGCAGGAGCAGGCGGTCCGTGGGGAGGCCGCGGTTGAGGACGCTCGAGGAAGGGCCGTACAGGTCGACGAGGTACTCGCGGGCGGTGCCACCGAGGACGGCGATATTGAAGTGTGCGTTGCGGGACTGGAGGGGATCGAACGTCCACGTCATGAGGCCGACGCGCTGCTTCAGGACCTCGCGGCGCTGCGCCATCTTGAGCCGGCGGCCCAGGCCGAGGTTACGGTACTCGTCGAGGACGGCGAGCATGCGCGAGGCGTGCTGGAGGCGGCGGCCCTCGAGGCCGAGGAAGCCGAAGACGAACCCGGCCATTTTCGGGCCGTCCCACGCGCCGAGGACGAGCCCGCCGTTTCGCTGGATGGTGATGAGCTCGTTGCGCGGGATGATCTCTCTGTCTTCGAATTTCCAGACCGCCTTCTGCAGGCGCTCGATGGCGGCGTAGTCCTCGACGGTCCGTGCGCGCGCGATGCGGAGCATGGAACGATGGTAAGCGGGAGGTCAGCCATAAGCCATAAGCCATAAGCGGCGCGCTTCGCGCGCCACATTGAGCGGAGTGGGCTTCAGTGTTCCTGGGCACACGACGGCCCGGGAACACTGAAGTCCACTCCGCCCGGGATGGCGCGCGAAGCGCGCCGCTTATGGCTTATGGCCTATGGCTTATGGCTGCCTCTGCCGACCGGGACCATGGCAATCCCATTCTCTACTTCGAAGCCGGCGCCTTCGGAACATCTCCCCTGGCTTGGAAGAAGAACTTCTTTCCCTCAATTTCCACGCCGGCGCGTCCGCCCTCCCGGACGAGCACTGCCTCCGGCGGGTCGGTCTTCGCATCGAGCGGCGCGAGCACGTGGAGAAATTCGTGGAGACCGGAGACCTCGATGCGCCACGCGCCGGGAACGGAGTAGCTGCCGGGCGCGTCTGGCGGGAAGTCCTTGCCGTCGACGAGACAGCCGGGGCCGACGGCCCTCGGTGCGGCGTTTTCGGGAAGAAGCGTCTTCCCCCAGAGCTTCGACTCGCCCAGCGTCGCCGTGAACGTCTTCCCGTCAATCGAGGGCTCGGGCGTCACGTGCAGCAGCCAGCGCGGCGGGCTCTTCGTCACGAGCCGGTCGTACACGATCAGCACTCCCGAATCGAGCCAGACCAGCTCGCGCCAGAACCACCCCACGAGCTTCGGGTCGTACGCCGCGCGCAGATCCGCCGCCACCCAGGTCCACCCTTCCCCCGACTCCCACCCGACGATGTCCCCGGTCTCGAGCTGGTTCGACCGCTTCTTCTTCTCCCAGTCCCCGAGATCCTGGAAATCCTGCCGGTTCACGATCCGCTGCCCGCCGTCGGCGTCCTTGCCCATCACGATCGCGTTGTGCGCGACCGTCTTCCTCAGGTACTCCATCCGGTGCGGCGCGTTGAACCCCCCGTACGACCCGCTGTCCAGCGCGAGCCACCCGCGCCGGTAGATCGTGAACGACCCCTGGTCGAAATGCCCGTGGTTGTCGAAGTAGTCCCCCGCCTTGAAGAACACCGCCGTCGCGGCGTCGTCCCACCCCGTGCGGAACGCCGCCTGCCCGATCGTCGCCCGCCCGAACAGCCGCGTGCGCGGCGGCTCGTACGCCCCCGGGTCCGCCCACTCGCGCCCGAAGACGAACAGGTCCGGCAGCACGCACGCGTGATACCCCGCGTTCCCCGGAAACGCCGCCGCGATCCGCCGCGACAGCCACGCCCCGACCGGCGCCCCCGTCCCCAGCGCGAGCATGTCCACCGTGCAGCGCACCTCCTCCTTCATCGAAGCGCGCGACCCGCCCACGCAGTCCCCCCACCGCGGCCACGTCCCGTCCGGCGCCGCCAGCAGCGCCATGTACTCCAGCCGCCCCTCCAGCCAGTTCCCCCGCTCCTTCGCCCACCCGAACCCGTCGTACCCCTGCGCGCTCTTCATCGCCCACAGCGCATACCCCAGCGGCTGAAACCCCTCCGCCACCCCGTACGACATCCCTGCCACCGCCCCCCCGTCCAGCGCCGCCATCGCCGGCGCGTACACCGTCTCGAAATACTCCCGCGCGAACTTCGCGTACTCCGCCCCCTTCGCCCCGTCCAGCGCCGCCCCCGCCAGCGCCACCCCCATCAGCGACCGCGGCGCCGACGTGTGCCACACCGAATCCCCGTTCCCCTTCAGGAACTCCACGCACGAGTCCGCCGTCTTCACGATCTTCTCTTCCACCATCTTCCGCTCCGCCACCCCGAACTTCTTCCACCCCGAAAGCCAGTCGTACGCCACCGGCAGCTCCAGCACCGGCCCCAGCGCCGAAAGCCCGTACCCCTCGTCCGCGCTCATTCCCTTGAGCGCGTCGAGGCACGCCTGCGCCGAGGCCTCGTCGCCGGTGAGTCTCCAATGAAGCGCCTTCCCGTGCGTCGTCTCCTTCAGTTCCCCGAGCCGGTCGCTCCACGGCCTGAGCTTTGCTTTCTTCCGGATTTCGGGAAGTGACGGTCCGTCCGCCCAGGCCTCGGCGCGGAGGAAGACGCGGGGGTGGGCGGGGTCGGCGAGGGCGGCAGTGGACAGAAAGAGGAGCGCGGCGGCTGCCGGCAATGACACTCGCATGAGCCCTCTCCCCTGGGGTCCGGTGAATCTGAGGGGGGATGGTGCCATACGCGGCAGGTTAAGACGACTATCGGCGCGCACGCCGGATCCTGGAGAATGGAAGATCAACGCCGCGAGACTTGCGGGAACCCAGCTGCGGACCATCACGCACACGCGACGGGCCCGCGAACTGGCGCGAAATCCTCCTCGAGAACGCAGGCTGGTCAAGGGCCCAGACCAGGACATGCTCCATATCAGCTATGCTATTCTCGCTGGAGCGGATGCGGTGGATTCATGGAACCGAGCTCACATCGCCTGCGAAACTACCTGAAAGGCCGTCGGTCGCGTCTGCCGGCAGAAGGGATCGACCCCGCCGCTTCTCGGTACCCCCTCGGAGATCGCAAGATGCCTCGAAGTCGCGATCGAATGAGAGCCGAACTCCGGCGAGATCGGAGGTCGATCGCGAGTCGCCTGGAACAGGCCCGCCGCGAGGGTCGTCTCGACGCGGAGATTCGGTTGCTGGAGAAGGAGGGCTGGGAAGCCCTGCAGAAGGAACTGCGTGCGCAGGGGATGTCTCAAGCGGAAATCGTCCGTCGTTTCCCTCCGATGCGAAGCGGTCGCGTCGCCGGGGAATTGCGCGCCTTGAATCGCCGCTCCCGAGCAAACGCCTCCTCCAAAAATGGGCACAGATCCCCCTGGCCCCAGGAACGCTGACTCCGACCTGCCGCCGACTCGCTCCGGAAGCCGGCCGCTCTTCCCTATTGGCTGCTGTGCCCTGAACGGGACGGCCATCCTCATCGTCGGGATCTCCGCAGTGCTGGTCGTCATCGTCGGAGGCTGGTGGCACGTGCGGCGGCAGGAGTCGCGGAAGCGTGGTTGTCTCTTTCAGTTTGCGATGATCCGCACTTCTCTCGTCATGTACGAAACCACGTACGGCACCTACCCACCACCGCCGAACGCGGCGGTCGTGGCCGCGCTTCGCGGGCCGGGATCACCGGAATTCGATTTCCTCGGCCCGTGCGACATGTCGGCGACCGGAGAGTACGTCGATCCGTGGGGGCGACCGTTCGTCTTCCGACCGTATGGTCCCGGCGCGGCCCCCGAGAAGGGGCCGCCGTACCGGATTTACTCCGTCGGTCCTAACGGGAAGGACGAGTTGGGTGGCGGGGACGATATCTCGCCCTCGCGTTGACGAGATCGGCGCGCGTTCCCGTGTCGGACCCTTCCGTGCTCCTCCGTCCCTCCGCGGTTTCCGCGTTCTGCCCTTTTTACCGATGGAGAGATCCGGCCCATTTTTTTCTCTTACAAAAAAAAGACAAACGCGGAAACCTCGGAGGGACGGAGAAGCACGGAACCTCATCGCGGAACCCCTCGCCGGATCGCCGCCTCATGGCGCCCCCTGAGGAACCCCCATACAATCCCCCCCGTTGAACCCCATCCTCATCATCGCCAACCCCATCTCCGGCCGCGGCCGCGGTGCGCGCGTCGTGCCCAAACTGGAAAAGCGGCTGCGCGAACTTGGCCACGAGGTCGAAGTCCTCTTCACGTCAAAGCGGGGCGACGGAACTGAATTCGCCAAACGCGCGCGCGACTTCGCGACCGTCCTCGCCGTCGGCGGCGACGGCACCGTGAACGAAATCCTGAACGGCCTCCCCGAAAACCCGCCGCCGATCGCCCAGTTCCCCATCGGCACCGCCAACGTCCTCGCCAAATCCTTCGGCCTCCCCCGCGCCCCCCTCCCCGCCGCCGACCTCGTCCACGCCGGCACCACCGTCCCCGTGGACGTCGGCACCGCCAACGGCCGCCGCTTCATCCTCATGGCCAGCACCGGCTTCGACGCCCAGGTCGTCTACGACTTCCACCGCGCGCGCACCGGCGCGATCCGGATGGTCCAGTACTTCGCCTGGTCGCTCCGCGCCATCTTCACCTACCAGCCCCCGCGTTTCCGCGTCACCGCCGACGGCGTCCGCCTCCCCGACGCCTCCTTCGTCCTCGCCTCCAACCTCCCCTGCTACGGCGGCCCCCTCGCCTTCACCCGCGACGCCCGCCCCGACGACGGCGCCCTCGACCTCCTCGTCTTCAGCGCCTGGGGCCGCCGCAACGTCGTCCGCCTCTTCGCCGAAGCCTTCGCCGGCGACCCGTGCTCCATGTCCGGCGCCACCTGGGTCCGCGCGAAGTCCGCACGCATCGAGTGCGACGGCGCCGCGCCGTGGCAGGTAGACGGGGATCCGGGGGAGAAAGTGCCGCTCGAGATCGGGATGGCGCCGGCGGGGATCCGGCTGGTGGCGCCGGCGCTCGATTGAACACCGAGGTCCCGGAACTCTGTGTCGAGGTGGGCATGACACCTGCCTTCCGGGTGCAGCACCTTACGCAGTATTGGCAGAGCATTTACGGAGATCCTCATGATTCGAACTGCTCGCTTGTTCACGCCATGCGCCGACCGCGAGATGCCGCAATGTACGGAAACGACTTTGGGCTTGCTCCAGATTCCCGAAAGCCGGTATCATGAGAAACAAGTCGTGGGCTGATAGGTGCGGCCTGTCATCTGAACGTAGTACTCGGAGGCAGCGAACATCGCTGGAACTAATGACATCTTTGATACACGAATACCTCTGCGCCCTCAGAAGTGCACTGACCGCCAGCGCCAAATCAGATGAGCTGCGCTTGATGCGATGCGATCGCGTACTCACTCAAGTCGCAAGTGATGGCAACACTCGTCATCTGGCGCAGTTTCGAAGCGTTCTCGCCCGCGCCTTGCAATTGGGGTCACCATTCGACGGATTCCTGGCACATGCGGCCCTGGAACTCCTCGCTGCCGGATTGGGAACCTCCGCGGAAGTTCATTCCCGCCTAAGCACCGGAAGTGGTGTGGTTCATGTGCATCATAATCCAGTTCACTCAGGGCCCAGAAAAGGAAAGGAGGCACGGACTCCGCCACAATCCACCTCGGCCGCTAGCTCCACCATCCTGTCACCCTCGCAAGAACAAGATTTGTTAGGCATTGTGGCAAGCGCGGCGGTTGAACCCGAAACCCTGGATCCGCAAAAGTGGGTAGATATTGAAATTAGAACTGCTTCCGTCAGTCACACTTATTTGCGGACAATCCGGTCGTTGGCGAATGTCAACTTCGCTCAGATATTCGTATTCGGATTTCCTTTTCGACCCAGACAGACCGGAAACATCTTGCTTGCGGCGCTCCGCAAGCTACACTTGCCGGTAGTCGGGTTGGTTGACCTATCCAATCTGTCCATAGCCGAGTTGGGGAGACTGAATGCGCGCGACATCAAGATAGCGGCATTCCACTTCGGGGCCGGATGTCGACAGGTTTGGCGGTTTGACTTGGCGTCAATCTGGCACTGCCTCTCTCCGGCGAATCGAAATATGCTCGACCTTGAACCGCCCCCACCCTCCGTGCAATGTTAGAAGAGCTGACGACTCCGATCTTTGCTTTACTTCCCTGTCGGGAAGTCGCTAGTATCAAAAATGGGTTCGAATACCATTGGAAGCCCCTTCTTGGATCTCCACCCATTGTACTTGCGAAGCGCCTCGCCTTCCAGCTTGCACGGCAATCCCCAAGGGATCGGTTGTCCCTGCATGTTTAGGATGTACGGCTGGAACCAAGCTTGAGTTCCCCCTCTGCCATCCGATTTGACTACTACGTCTTGGAAGTCAATTTCTAAGTCATCACAAGGATTCTTCGCCACGCCAGTCTCACCTCCCCCGGGAGGCGCGCTCGCGCCTGCACCACCTTGGCCCGCCTTAGGAAAGAAGTTCTTGCATCTCTCGATTCCATCCATGAGTTTCTTGTGACAATCCGCTAGGAAGCCGGGTTGCTCAGCCAATCCGCGCATGCGAGCATCCCGGACACATTCCAGGTACTGCATGTAATATGAGAATATGCACCACTTCATCCATGCAGGATTTCCGGATTCACTAACAAGCTTCTCCCAATCAATCATCACTTTCGGAGGCATCCACTCGTCTTTTACATCCCCAGGCTGGATGTCTCTCCAGTCAAAAAGCAAACCAGGTGAAAATCCTGTCCAGACTTCCATGTAGCTGGGCGTCAGGCAGTGGCGGGTAATGTCGGTACCCATCGCGGTGACGCCAGTGTCCTCCGCCGTTAAGAAACTGATTTGTGAAACAAGCTCATAACTCGGAATGCCATTTGGGTGCCCGGCCGAATAGCTGCGAATCGATGTCGGGCTGGGCCAAGCCCGAGGCTGTGAAGGAGACTCAGCGGCCTTCGGCGATCCTGGGCGGACTTGGTCCCACGATTGTTTTCCATCCATTCGGGGTGTCTGTGTCAGCGCAGTGTTCATCTGGGCAGACGTTGGCACACTGCCCGAGTTCGTCAGTGACCCACTAGCGAAGGCGCGCTGAATCGTCGACAGGATGAGATCAATCGGCATTTCTGACTCCTTGTTTGTCATTCGGAGCTCTTAGCTGGAGATCGTTAGATCAACTCTGGAGCGCGCGTGTGAAGAGCCGCGCGAGAATGCTGTCGGTATTCCCGTTCAACACCCTCACCTTCACGAACTCGTAATTCACCACCGGGAGCCCAGCCGCCCACCAGGCGCCGAGCTGGGTGACCTGCCACGTGCCGATCTGGAATTCGTTTTCGCCGTCGGCGCTGCCGAAGAGGGCGAAGTTGAGGGTGACGGCGGCGCCGGCGTAGAGCCAGACGCCGCCGACGAGGAAGCGGTTGGCGCGGCGGACGGGGATCCAGGAGGAGTCGTCGGACTGGTTGGGGGTGAGGCCTTTCTGATCCCAGAGGAGGATGTCCTCGGAGAAGCCCTCGCCCGATTCGGGGAGCGGGCCGTAGCCGACGGTCATGGCGGGGGCGATGGCGGCGGGCGGGCAGGAGCACGAGTGGGCGCCCTCCAGGGCGGCGGCGGCGGCCTTCGGTCACGACATCGGCGGGTCCTCCCCTGAGCGAGCGAAGCGAGTCGAAGGGCTACTTTCCGGCGACCTTGAACAGGATCACGAGCACGATCCACTGGAAGGCGGCCGACCAGGCGACGAGCAGCGCGGTGAGGCCGTAGTCCAGAACGGCGAACGGCGAACTGAAGACTCTCGGGCGGTACGCGGCCACCAGGGCGAGCGCGATCCAGTGGCCGAGGCAGTAACCGCACGAGAACAGCTTTCCGAGCCACGGGCTCCATCGTGTCGCGGTTTCGCGGAACGTCCGGAAGACGACCGTTTCGGAAACCGTGAATGCGATCGAGGCCGTCACGAAGGACAGGAGCAGGACGGCCACGTCAGCCGCCGCCGCAGCAGCGGGCGACGGGGCGGAGGAGGTATTTCCTCTTCATCGGTGATCTCCTTTCATGGCGTCGGAGAGGTTGAACGAGAGAGCAGGAATTAGGTGTGAGGAGTGAGGGGTGAGGAAGGACTGGGAGCAGGAGTGAGGAGCGAGCGGAGCGCGGCTCGCTTCGCTCGTCGCGGTGAGGGCGGGGGCGCTCTCCGTGCGATCCGATGGTTCTCGTGGGGAGACGGGTCCGCGGGCAGTCGCGGAGATCACGGACTCGGGGCGCAGGTCCTCCAGGACGGGCGCGGGTGCCAGCGACAGGGCGGCGAAGATCCGGTTTGCGGGCCAGGCTTCGAGGCGGCGATCTGGCGGATCGAGGGGCTCGGGGAGGTCGGCGGGGAGGGCGAGGATGGAGAGGGAGCCCAGGGCGTCGCCGGCCGGGTCCACGCGCACGGTGAGACGGATCCACGGGAACCGGGTGGGCGGGACGGTGATGAGCGATTTTCCGATCGTGGAGACGCAGATCCGGGCCAGGCCGAACCAGATGCCCCGGTTCGGGGATTCGTCGAACTCCAGCCAGAGATCGCAGCCGCGATCCGTGGCGAGGATGTCGGCCACGCCGAGGAGCCAGGTGTTCGGGGCGACGCGGAACGGCGGGAAGGAGCGCGCGGCGACGGCGACGGCGGCGCAGACGCCGAAGGACTCCGAGAAGGCCGTGATCTCCTCGTCCCAGGGGGTGGTCCCGATCGCGGGGAAGTCATTCGGCATGGGAGGGCTCCTGCGGCTTGGGCGGAGAATCGGCGGCCAGCCGCATGGCGGCGGACAGGACGATCGCGGGGTGGTGACTCTTGTTGCAGAGCACGACGCGCGTCTGGCGGCCGTCGAGAGGCGCGGCCGCGAGGTGTGTGCAGCCGACGAGGACGGAGGTCCATCCGGGCTCGAGCGGCGACCAGGAGCTCTCGACTCCGCTCTGGAGGCACACCTGAAGTTCGCCGAAGGCGAGCATGAGCTCCAGCGAGCCGGTGAGGTTCGGGAGGGAAAGGGCGAACGGGTGGAGCGTCCGCGTCTCCTGTGGAGCCAGGGTCAGTCGGTCCGCGAGCGAGATGCAGCCGACGTACTGGCGGCAGGGGGCGGACTTGTCGCCCGGGAGCGCGGCCGGGGTGGAATCGCTCACAGGACGGTCGGAGCCGGAGTGTGCCGGTCCGCCTTCTTCGGGTCGAACTTGACGAGCTGCTGAGTCTTGAGCGGCTTGTCGGCGTGCGCCGCCTTTTCGAGCGTCGCAACGATCCGGAGGAGTGCGGCGTAGTCGTCCGCGCCGAGCTTCGACTTCACTTGGCTCCAGTCGAACCGGACCTCGTGGAGCTGGTGATAGAACAGCTCGCCTTCGACGTCCTCCACGCCGAGGTGCATCTCGGCCCAGACGCCCTTGCCGAAGTCGTGCGAGGTCACGATCCGCAGGACTCCGAGGGCGCAGCAGCGTTCACCGGCGGCCATGGGTTCTCCTTTACAACTTCA
>JACPRD010000162.1 GCA_016190145.1 Planctomycetota bacterium
CCCACCTTCCGCCCCCGCCCGCACGCTTTCCCCACGCCGCCACGTCGGGAAGCGCCCCCGCGACGGGCGCCGCGAGCCTGCGCTGCGTCTCGCCCTCCGCGCGGAGCTTCGCCGTGTCCGGCCCGTCCGACTTCACAGCCGCGCCGGCCTTCCCCGCGGAAACCTCGAGCTTCACGCCGCCCTTCTCGACCCACACTACGATCCGGCAGATCCCGACGTCGACCTTGTCCCCCGACTGAAGCTTCTTCTCGCGCACCGTCTCGCCGTTCACGAGCGTCCCGTTGCGGCTGCCGAGGTCGCGCACGACGACCGCCCCGTCGACCTTGCGCAGCTCGCAGTGCACCCGCGAGAGGCTGGAGTCCAAGATGGCGATGGCGTTCTGCGAAGAGCGGCCGACGGTGATGGGCTCGGCGGGAAGAGGCACGATCCTGGGGTCGTCGCCCAGCTTGACCATCACGGAGGCCATGGCGGATGGGGCTCCGGCAGGAGGCATGAGGTTGACGCAACCCCTTTCGGGCTCGGGAATGTAGCAGGATCCTGCGGCGGACGTCAATCGAGGCGTTATGTGCAACTTTCGCGCCTTTGCGAAAGCGGCTGGGAAGCGGGTTTCGCGGGGGAAAGGTAAGGAGGTTTGACAGGGTGGACTGGTCGTCACGCGGCGCTCGGCGTTCGGAGTTCGGAGTTGGCCGATCGCCGCTCCTTGCCCGGAAACGGCGCCGTGGACCGCTTCTACTTCTCCTCGTGCCGGTGCACCACGTGCTCCTGCTCGTACTCGACTTCGAACCCGCGGAACTGCGGCGACTCCTTCCACTCGCCTTTCGCCCAGGCGCCCTCGAGGTACTCGAACATGACGCGGACGTCCAGCTGGTCGCTCACCGTGTCGCCCAGCTTGCCGCCCCTGTCGTCGTCGAATTCATAGAAGAGCGGAGCCCCGCCCGGCTTCCGTCGCCTCGATTCTCCCGCCATGTGGATCCACCGCCCGCTCCTGTCGAACCGGACGAAGACGCGGATGTCGACCGAGGCACCGGTGAACATCTCCTCCCACCGGATCGATTTCCAGCGCGCCCCCGTTGCGCGCGTCGTGGCCTCGAACCAGTGGAGATCGGTGTCGTCGGAGGCGTGCGTGTACCGGTCGTAGAATCGCCATGGCATCGCGTACAGGAGCGCGTCCGCTTCGTGCGGCTCGGGGGTCGTCCCGAACGCGCCGCGGAAGTCGCATCCCGGAGGCGCCATGAGGAAGTCCGGGCCCCGCTTCGTCCAGCCGACCAGCTCCCGGTCCACGAGGAAGTACCCGTCCTCCGGGAACCCGTCGCTGTCGGCCGTCAGGAAGTAATGGTGTTCTGCGTTTACCCCCGCTGCGAGCGCCGAGATGGCGAGAGGGGTCAGCGGATAGACGAGGCTGCCCCGCGCGTGATTCCGCTGCGCCGTGCCAAGGTATCCGCGCTTCAGGCCGTTCAGCTTCCGCCCCTCCGGCTCGTACGAGACGTACCCGATGAGTTCGTCGTCGACGAGGATCGCGCCGCCGGATCGATCGAGGGGCGTGAAGTTCACGGGAAGCTCGCCGGGGGAGGGCGGGGGCGCGTCCGGCCTGCCGTCGGGGAACCCGAGGACCAGCTCGGTCTCGGCAACGTCGATCGCTCTCGGGAGGCACGCCGATTCGTACTCGGCCGTCGTGCAGCGCAGCTCGTCGATCCAGCCACCCAGTTCGCCCGGCGCGGTGTCATGCTCGGAAACGCCGATGCGAAGCGGTGCGGGCTCGCAAAACGGAAGTTCGCCGGACGGAAATCTGATGACGCGCGAGAAGCGCCGGATCCGCTGGCGCGGGTCGGCGACGACTTCGTCGGAGACCTGTCGATCCAGGGCGGCCAGGAGGAACGGCGGGTCGGTCCTCGTGAAAGCCGACCACAAGGCGGGGGGTTCGAGGGGGCTCCGGCCGCTTTCGAGCCAGACCGCGCAGGCGATGTGCGCCTGCTCGCGCTTGCGGTAATCCTGCTGGAGAAGTGTGACGAGATCGCCGCGGCCGGCCGCGGCATCCTCGAGGGCGAAGGTCGGCAGGACGGGCGACCCTGCGGGGTGGGCATCGTCCGTGGACGACGCGCCCCAGAAATGGCCTCGGAGAAGCGACGAAGGTGCGGATTCGCCGCCCGACCGGCCCACGACGGCGATCCAGGCATCGGTGCCGACTTTCTGGACGGGACCGAGGAACTCGTTCCCGATGCAGAGGAGGGTGGGGTCGGAAAACCCGGCGTTCGTGTCCACGTAGAAGCCGACGAGCGTGACGGGCTCCAGGGCGAAATGGTCGCGCTCCGGCGTGCCGAACAGGCCACGATCGAGGCCGGTGAAACGGCTGTCGTCGCGTCCGGTGTAGCGGACGATTTCGTGGGCGGAGTTGCCGATGATCAGCCAGCCCTTCTCGGGAAATCCGCGGGCGCTGTCGGTGGGGACGCTGAGGACCATCTCCCCCCTCCCGAGGCCCACCTCCCGGGGATCGGACGGATCCCGCGCCCAGATCATCGTGGTCGACTCGTCCATCGAGCCCATGTGGAACTTCAGCCGACCCCAGCATTCCGGAATGCGGTCCCACACGAGCGCCGGAGCGCTGAAGTCGGGCGTGGTGTAGTCGAGTATCGCCGCGACGACGAAATCCGTGTACCCCCAAGGCGCGATCGTCTCCCCCATCGAGTGCGCGCACGCCCGCGAGCCGCGCGCGCCGCGGGTGACCCCGTTGAAGGAACGCGCGATCGCCGTCTGGTACTCGATCACTTCCTGCCCGATGGCGATCGCGCCGGGCGAATTGAAGTGACCGACGTCCACGTCGCACTCGATCGAGAGGCTCTCCGGGCTCATCCGGTTAACCAGGTGCACCGCGACGCCGAGCTCCCTGTCCGCCCTCTGCGCCGACCCCTGCGGGACCGCGCGCCAGTCGCCGACGGGCATGCCGTCCAGCGTCAGCATCATCCCGCCGTTCCGCGTCGTCTTCCAGAATGCCCCGATGTGATACCACCGCTTCGGCGTCAACCGGACCCGGTGCACCACCTGCGAGAAGCCGCGCTCGAGCGACGCGTCCTTCACGCGCAGCCGCAGGCAGGGCCCGTCGGCGGTGCGGTTCCCCTCGTAAGTCAGGAGGATGCGGTTCGACCACTCTTCTTCGCCCGCGTCGAAGATCGTCGCGTCTTCCGCGGGCGCCTGGAACCAGAGTTCCGTCGCGCCGGAGGGCCAGCAGACGACCTGGCCCCGCTGGAACGGGGAGAGTCCGGAAAACACCAGGCCTTCGCCCGCGGCTTTTCCCTCGTTGGCGGGACCGAAGTGCATGGCGGTGTCCCAGGCCGCGCGGCGGTCCGTTCCCGTCAGGCCCGTGAACCACGCGCCTCGTGAACGGTCGCGGATCGGCCATTCGCCCGGCAGGGCCGGACCGGTGGAGATGCCGCGGGCCATGCCGCGATCGAGAACTCTCGTGAAATCCTCCTGGCTCCGGCACCGCCACCGCAGGATCCCCGGCGGCGCGAGTTCGACGATCTCCCGGAGGTCGCACTCGCCGGCCACGACCTCGTTCGGGCGCTTGACGATGGCGCGGGCGGCGACGGTGACGATGTTCCAGGACTGAAGGGTGAGCGGCACGGTGCCGGTGCCGGCCAGCTCGCCGTCCGTCGGCCAGACCGCGTTGAGCGCGATCGCCCGCCGGTCGTTCGCGCTGATCGCCATCACCTGCACCTGCGCATTGAGGAAGTCGTGGAATTCCTCCCAGCCGCCGAACGTCCTCGACGCCATCGCGTCGGCGAGCCGGGTCGCCTCGCGGCGCGTCACCGTGTCTTCTTCGCCGTATTCGCGGAGCGCCAGTCCCTCGAAGCACGCCGCCAGGGCCTCGCGGCTCGCCGTGTTGATGTTGAGCGGGTGGCGCTGCTCGATCTCCAGGATCGCGTCGGCCTCGGCCGCCTCGACAACGCCCTTCAGCCCGATCTCCAGCCGTCCCGCGTCGACGAAGACGATTTCCCCGGTCTGGACGGCAGTGCGCCCCGAAACGCGCACGCGAGTTCCTGTCGAGAGATGCGTCGCGTCGTCGACGCGGCATCGCACGAATTCCGACCGCCGTTCCCGCGGCAGGACTTCGCGGATCGACTGCGGAGCGATCCACGCCGCCGGACGGCCGCTGACTTCGGTCAGGTGGCGCCGCACGTCGTCGACGCGCGCGTCGATCCTCCTCATGAGACTTTCAATGCACGCCCGCGGCGCCGTCCGGAGATTTATCTTCCCCTGCTCGTCCTCGACCCTCGCCCCCGCGCTCGACCCGGTCGACACCGGCCGTCCGGCACGGCCGGCGGAGTATTCCCCGGGCGTGTCCGAGAAAGGCGTGTTGAAGGGACGGGGCGCGGTCCGGCTTTCTTCGAGTCCTTCCCACCCGGGAGCGGTGGCCGCGACCGCGCGGTTGCGGGCGGCGGTGGCTGCATAGCGCGCATGCGCGCGGTCAGCGGCACCGCGGGCGCCTCTCTCCTGAAATCCCATGGAGAGGCCGAAAGGAATGGCGATGGCGGCAAGGAGGGCGACGATCACGACGACCAGAAGGAGAGCCATGCCGTCGTTGTGATGTCGCGGGCGCACGCGCGGTCGCGAAGCAAATCACGGGCCGGACGGAAGCGACTGATACGAGCGAAAAACGCCCTCTTGCCGGGAATCAGCCGGGATCTGGCCGCGCGAATGTACCGGGTGTTTACTCGACGACGCGGCATGGCGGATTACTTTCCCGGCGGTCTGATCCGCGCTACCTGCCCAAACGCGACCTCCGTGGGCTTCGTCCCATCCTCCCACTTGACGCGACACCCCTTCTCGGTCTTCTCGAGCACCATCCCCGGATACATCGCGGGCTTCCCCTCCCAGCACGCGAGCACGCGGTCGCCTTTCGCGAGGTCCGCGGCGGCGGCGATCGGGATGAGGTCGGCGGCGGTGAGCGAACCCGTGTCGCCGTCGGCGTAGCGCACGGCGTGGATGCCGGACTCGACTGCGGTCACCGTCGCCAGGAACCAGTCGCGCTTCCAGCGGGCCGCGACCGCGTCGCCTTTGACGAGCGAGCGCGGCGCGAGCGCGGCGAACTGCGGCGCCTTCGGGACGTTGCCGGCCGCCGGCGGGCGGGCGCGGTCGGCGGTGACCCACTCGTCGTCGTCGCCCTCCTCGCCCTCGTAGTGGATGTAGTAGAACGTGTCGTCCTCCGACTTCGTCACCGTCGCGAGGAACCACTGGCCCTTGCGCCACTCGATCTCGTAGCGCTCCCCCACCTTCAGCACCGGCCGCGCGATCGGGCGCAGCTTCTCCGGGCCCACCCACTCGTCCCATTTCGGGTCCCAGCCGACGTAGTGCACCCGGAACTTCCCCTCCTCGATCGCCAGGATCTGCGCGACGTACCATTTGCCGTCGCGGTCGCACGCTTCCAGGAATTCCAGCACCTGCCGGTCCCCCGCGACCTTCGCCGGCGCCGGCCGGTCCGCCGCCACCGCGCGCCACACGAATTCCGCCTCGAACGCCGAGCCGCGCCGGGCGCGGCAGAGCTGGTTCTCGCGGAAACGCATCTCGTCGTGCGCGAACGCGTCGGTCTCGCCGAACGTGATCTTCCCGTCGCGGTCGCGGTCAACCGCCCCGTCGCCCGCGAGCGCCGTGATCAGCGCTTCCGTGAACGTCCAGTGCTCCGTCGAGACGTTGGAAGCGGTGGCGGACGCGAGGGCGGCGGCGCGGACGCCGGGTTTGCCCTCGAAGCGGTCGACGACGGTGCCGAGGGCGCCGGAGTGGCAGCAGTCGCCGACGAGGAGGAGGCGCTCGCCTTTCCATTCCTTGTCGAAGATGGGGAAGAGTTCGTCGACGTCGAACGCGGTGGAGAAGTCCTTGAGGTCGACGTCGTAGCACGCGAGCCACGTTTTGGTTTTCCGGCTGAGGCCGTGTCCCTGGAAGTAGAAGACCGCGGTGCTGCCCGCGCCCGCGCGCGCGGCGAGCGCGTGGAGTTCGCGGCGCATGGCGGCGAGGGTCGCCTCCTTGTCCTTCAGGAACACGATGTTCGCGGCCGGCACGCCGCACGCCTTGAGCTGGGCGACGAGGGCTTCGTCGCGCCGCGCGTCCTTGAACGCCGCAAGGCCCTTGTCGGGCCACTCGATGACGCTCGCGACGAGGACGTGGGTGTTCGCGAAGTCCCAGGCGGCGGGTTCTTCGGCGGGGGCGAGGGAGGAGAGGAGCAGGAGGGCGAGGGGGGCGGCGATGGGGAGGCGGTTCATGGGGGGCATCGTAGACAGCGGGTTGATCGCGGGTCAACCGCCGGTGGAGGCCTCCTCGGTGGCGGACTTGCGAGCCTTTCCGGACCGGGCGGGATCGCCTTACAAATTCATTCATTTTGTAAGGTACCGGCGTTACACTGGAGGCATGGAACCGATCAAGATGACGTCAAAACGCCAGGTGACCTTCCCGCGGAGCCTCTGCGAGGAACTCAAACTCACACCGGGGTGCCGGATCCAGCTGGTCCGGAGAGTCGTCCGCGGACGGGTCGAATACGTGCTCGTGCCGCCCGAGCCGGACTGGTCGTGGGTCGGTGCGGCGCGGAAGTACGCGAAAGGCAAGTCGCACCGCTGGAGCGACATCGAGAAGTCCATCTCCAGGGGAATGGGGCGCGAGTCGGGCCGATGAGCCTCGGCCTGGATACGTCCGTCGTCGTCCGGCTGACCCTCGGAGAGCCGGTCGAGCTCGCCGGCGCCGCACTGCGCAGGTTGGGGCGGGCGCGCGCCGACGGGGAGAGCGTGCATGTAAGCGACATCGTCCTCGCCGAGGCTTATGTCGCGCTGCAGTACCATTACTCGATTCCGAAAGCCGACGCCGTCGGATTTCTGCGGCGACTGTCCGAATCCGGCATGGTCGTCGTCCATCCCCGTACGCTTGCGGCTCTTCAGTCCTCCTCGGCCGCCGGACTTGCCGATCGGCTCATTCTGGCGCGGCACGAGATCGAGGGCTGGAAGACGCTGACCTGCGACCGCCGCCAGGCGAAGGCGGGGCAGGCGGAGCTGATTCGCGCGCCCCGACGGAGTTGAGCGGCAGCGCTGTCAGCCCTTCCGTGTTCTTCCGTCCCTCCGCGGTTTCCGTGTTCTGCCGTTCCTTGAATCCTTCTCGAGACCGCGTCGGAGTTTCCGACGGGCAGGACGATGGGAAGCCGGGAAAGAATGGACTTTAAGGGCATAACACTGAAACCACGGAGGGACGGAAGAACACGGAAAACGGCCGGGGCATTCGGCCGATCCACAATCCCGCTGCGCACGTTACTATCCTCCGTATGCGCCGATTCCTCACCGCTCTCCTGGCCACACTGCTGGCCCTCTGCGCGCGCGGAGGCCCTTCCGTCGACGAACTCGTCGCGAAACTCGGGGCGGAAGAGTGGAAGGTGCGCGAAGAGGCGACGCACGCGCTGATGGACATGGGCGAGGAGGCGGCGCCGGCGCTGAGGGAGGCGCTCAAGTCCGAGGACCCGGAAGTCCAGATGCGCGCGCGGGAGGCCCTTCAGGCCATCGAAATCGGATTCGGATCGAAGGCGTACAAGGAGTTCGGGTCGCTCGCGCGGACGTGGGGGGACCTCACGGCGGAGCAGAAACTGGGGCTCCTGCAGCGGATGGAGCAGACGCTGGGACGGGCGGAGTGCGCGCGGCCGTTCGCGCGGCTGGCGCGGCTCGAGCCGGACGGCGACCGGCGCGGACAGCTGATCGGGCGCGCGCTTGAGTGCGGCGCGGAGGCGGCGCTCGCCGAGCTGGAACGGCAGATCGCGGAAAAGCCGGACCCGCTCGTGCTCGTCCGGATCGCTTCCCATTACAGAAACACCGGGCAGGCGGACAAGGCGGAGGCGACGCTCGCGCGGATGGAGGGGCCGGTCGAGCTGCCGCCGGCGGTCGCGCGCGAGGTCGCGCTCATCCACTCGGGCGCGCGGCGGTGGAAGAAGGCGGCGGACGCGTTCGGGGCGCTGGCGGACCGGGCGCCGGCGCCGGAAGAGGCGCAGATGGCGGGCGAGCGGATCGCGTGGCTGCATCTCGCGGGGGAGGCGAAGGAGGCGGCGGCGGGAGTCGAGCTCGCGCTCAAGGCCGAGGGCGCGACGCGCGACGTCGCGGTGCTCGCGGCGGTGGACATCCTGACGCGCGAGTCGCGCGTGGACACGGCGATCGAGATTGCGGAAGCGGCGTCGCGGGCGGGGGTGGCGGGGACGCTGAACTCGGTGCTGGGGCGCCTGCTGCTGTCGCAGGGGCGCGAGGCGGAGGCGATCCTGGCGTTCCGGCGGGCGCTCAAGACGGCGCCGGACGAGGGCGTGCTCACGATGGTGCTCGAAGACCTGCGCAACGCGTACGAGGCGGCGGGCGAACCCGCGCTGGCGAGCGCTTCGTTCCTCGAGGAGCTGAAGGACCCGGTGCCGGCGGCAGGGCGGCACATGTCGGGCGCGCGGCTGCTCGAAAAGGCCGGGCAGCCGGGTCTCGCCGCCGTCGAGTGGCGCAAGGCCGCGACCCTCCTCCCGGGCTCCCCCTTCCCCGCCGCCGCCGCAGCCCGCACGATGGCCGCCGCCGGCGATCCGCGCGCCGCGCGCTGGGCCGCGGCCTCGCGCGCGTGGGGAGGAATGGGCTGGGCCGAAGAATCGCTGCTCGTCGCTTCCGCCCCCGCGGGCCGGCGCGTGCGGCCCGTGGTGCGCCGCGCGGTCGAGATGGAGCGCGAGGGCACGGCGTACCTCTACGCGGTCTGCGGCGACGTCGGCGCCGTGGCGGACGCGCTTCACAGAACGGTCGTCGGCTTCCGCCCCGACGGCACGACCGCGTGGACCTGGAAATGGTCGGAGCCCGCCCGGTCGTTCCCGGGCGCGGCGCAGCGCACGCGGACGTGGGACATGCACGGGCTCGTGCCGCTCGCCGACGGGTTCCTCGTCGCGATCGCGGAGCACGACACGGTGGCAAGCGGGATGTCGAGCGAGGAGCGGTACGCGGGCGAGTGGCTCGTGACTCTCGACGCCGCGACGGGCGAGCCGCGGTCGAAGGCGCGAAGCCCCGGGCTCTCGGTGAGCCACATGCGACCCTCGGTCGCGCGCGGGGACCGCGTGGCGACCATCGACCCGGGCCTGTCGGTGATCACGGCGCTCGATTTCCGCACGGGAACGACCGCCTGGGTCGCGCCGGTGGACCGGTACGCGTCGGCGACCGAGCCCCAGGAAGTCGAGTGCCTGCAGCGCCTCGCCGCCTGGGGCGACCTCGTCCTCGCGCCGTCGCCGCACGGCTCGCGCGTCCGCGCGTTCCGGTTCGCCGACGGCTCTTCCGCCTGGGACGCGCCTCTTCCCGGCCCCGTGGTGGACGTGCGCGTCGCGGGCGACCGCGCGTACGTCGCGGCGGGGCGCCACGCCGCGTGCCTCGACGCCGCGACGGGGCGCGCGCTGTGGACGGTCGAGACGGGCGGCGCGGTGCTCGGCGCCCCCGCGCCGTGCGGCGGCGTCGTCGCGGCGCGCTCGGCCGACGGCTGGCTGCGCGGGCTCGACGGCGCGACCGGCCGCGAGTTGTGGCGCGTCTTCGTCGGCCCCCCCGGCGGCCTCGAATGGATCGAACCCGCGGGCGGCGTCTTCTTCCTCCTGCGCCGCGACGGCCCCACCTGGGCGGTCGCCGCCGACGGCCGTCCCCTCCGCCGCCTCCACCTCGACTTCAACGCCCCGCCCGTCGCCTGGAAGGACACCCTCCTCGCCGACGACACCTTCGGCCGCCGCAGGCCTCTTCACGCCCCCCCCGGCCTCTCCCTCACCCAGGAATACACCAACGGCCTCCTCCGCATCGATCCCGCCCCGCTCCTCGACGGCGACGCCGCGGCGATCGCGAAACTGCTGGCGGGATCTGAAGAGGCCTCCGCGCGGGTCGTGGCGGAAGCGGCGCTTCAGGCCATCGACCCCGAGGATCCGGACCTGCTGTTCGCGCGCGCGACGCTGGGTCCGCCGCCGGGGGAGGAGTTACTGCAGGTGCGTCTCGACGACGCCTGGCGCGCGCTAGATGCCTGCCCGCCGCTCGATCCGCGCTGGGACGCGATCGCGGCGAAGATCGGGGAGATGCAGGGCGGGCCGGTGGCGCTGGACGTGGAAGTCGGGCAGGACGGGGCGCCCTGGGCGGCCGAGCAGCGCGTCTTCGCGGCGCTCGCGCGCCTCCGGCGCGATCCGGGCGACGCCGCGGCGCCGCTCGCGCTGGGCCGCTCGGGCGTGGCGGGGCTGGTTTCGTTTCTGGGGGAAGCGCCCGACCGTCCGGCGCGGAACGCGGCGTGCGCGATCGCGCGCGTCCGGCTGGGCGACGTGTCGGCGATCGCCGCCGTGGTGGACGAGCTGGCGAACAACCGCCTCGCGCTCGCGGGCGAGGCGGCGGAGGCTCTGCGGTTCCGGCGCGAGCCGGAGGCGATTGACGCGCTGCGTCAATGCCTGGGCGAGAACCGCCCGGTGCGCGTGCGCCTCGCCGCGGCGCTCGCGCTCGCGCGCGAAAAGGACGCGGTCGCGCTCAACCTCCTCGAGGTCTACGGCGTCGTGTCCGAGGACCGCGCCGTCTTCCTCGAATCGGCCCGCCTGCTCCTCGCCGGCGGCCGCGCCCGCGGCGTCGACGCCCTCGCGCGCGCGGACGAGCCCGCCCTGGGCGCCGGCGGCCTCCCGGGCCCGTTCGAACTCCTCGCCCGCGCCGACCTCCCCGCCGCCGCGGACCGGCTCGAGGCCATCGCGACCGACGGAAAGCACCCCTGGGCGTTCGAGGCCGCCTTCGCCCTCGGCTCCCGCCACCGCGCCCGAGCCCACGCCGCCCTCGCGAGCGCACTTCAGAAAGGCGCCTACGACTCCGGCCTCGAGCGCCGCATCCTCGAGCTCCTCTCCCCCGGCGAATTCCCAGACTGCGCCGCCGTCGTCGCCGCGCGCGCGCCCGCCCACCTCGAGTCGCCGACCGACGTCAACGAGCCCCAGTTCCGCCTCCTGCTCGCCGACGCCTTCGACACGACCGGGCGCGGCGTCGAGGCCCGCGTGCAGATCGACTTCTACGCCTCGCTCTGCCCCGATACGCCGTCCTACTGCAACAACGCGGCCTGGTTCATGGCGATCTCGCGCACCCCCGAACTCAACGACGGCCCCGCCGCGCTCGCGCTGGCGCTGCGGGCGGTGGAAGCGGTTCCGGAGTCGGCCTCGTACTGGGACACGCTGTCGGAGGCGCTGCGCGAGTGCGGGCTGCGCGACGCGGCGGCGCTCGCGTCGATGCGCGCCTGGCAGCTCGCCCCGAAGGACGGCGACACGTGCGACCTGCCTTACTGCGCGCGCCAGCTCGCGCGGATGCTGCGGATCCGCGACACCGCCCGCGCCGCCGGCCTCCCCGCCGCAAAATAGCGCCGGCGGGCCGCGAAGGGCCCGCCGGGTGGGTCGGATAGCGGCGTCCGGATTTGAACCGGAGACCGAGGGCTTATGAGTCCCTTGCTCTACCGGGCTGAGCTACGCCGCCGTGTCGGGCAGATATGAAATAGCGGGAGTCGAGGGAAGGCAACTTCAAAATGCAAAATTCAACTTTCAAGTAAACCGCAAAGGCCAAAGGAAAAACGGCAATCTCGGACGGAGGGGCGGGAGGCCGACAACGTTGCGAGCGGCGATGTTGTCGTTTGTAGTTCGCCGTTTGAAGTTGCTTGAAGTTGCTGTTTTGCCTTTGAAGTTGGGAGCCGGGCTAAATCTCAACCGATCTCACGATCAGATCCCGCTGCCCGGCGACCCTCCCATCGATTACGAGCTGAATCGCCAGGAATCCCGCCTTCACGATCGGGAAGTTCCGCAACTCCGCCACCACCTCGCCCACCCCCACGTCGTCCACCCTGAACTTCCCCACCGGCGTCGCCGGCGTCAGATCCTCGTCGCCGCTTCCACGGAATCGGAACAGGAACTCGTGCTCGCCGGGCTCCGCGTTCAGCTCGGCAACGAGCGCGAGATAGGGGTGCACGCACGGCACCTTCCGGACCGTGATCACCGTGAAAATGCCCAGGACGTTCAGCTTCCCCTGCGTGCGCACGACACCGTCGCAGGCGATGAGGTAGTTGACTTTCATGGAAGGGGAGTTTAACCACCCGAGCCGCGCAGCGGCTCCCTTTACCTTTACCTTCCCCTTTACCTGTCGTTCGGATCGACGCAAAGACAGGGAAAGGGGAAGGGAAAGGTAAAGTTCAAGGGGGCGCGGCTCCGCCGCGCCGCCGCCGACACCCCTTCACCCCCCCACGCCCCATCTGTTACACTCCCCCCATCGCGCCCGAATCGGAGCCCTCTCCATGAGATTTCTCCCCGCCCTCGCCCTCCTGTCCGCCCTTCCCGCGCTCGCCGGCGATCCCGACCCCCGCACGAAATACGCCGAGGCCGTGCGCGCCGCCGCCATCGACTACCAGCAGGAAGTCCGCGACGCCAAGATCGAGTACGCGCGCGGCATCGACGCGGTCGGCGAAGCCTGGAATCTCGGCGGCGCCGAGCTGAAACAGCAGTACGGGAACGCCGTCGTGCAGGCGAAGAAGACGTACGGCGAGGTGGCGAAGCGCGCCGAGGCGGAGTACCGCGAAGAGGTGAAGCGGCTGCAGTCGGAGAGCGCGGCGAAGAAGGAGTACGCCGCGGCCGAGACTCGGTACAAGCAGCTGCTCGTCGAGGCCAAGCAGCAGTACAATGCGGCGTGCGTGCGCGCGAAGCAGGGGTACGACGACGGGATCGCGGTGCTGCGCGCGCAGTACGACAGCGCGGTGAGCATGGGGACCGGGACGTACCGCGACAAGATCGCGCGGTCCACCGAGAAGTACCGCGCGCGGCTGAAAGAGGCGTACAACGAACTGATCGGGCAGGGGAACGAGGAGAAGTAGCGGCTCAACTCCTGCCCTGTTTCCGAGCGGCGTCCTCGTCGCGCGGGACCGCAGGCAGCGAGCCGGGCGCCGGGGGCCGCGAGCCCTTGCGGATCTGGGCCGACCGCGGCTTCGTGGCGCCTGACTTCGCCGCCGACTTCGGCGGCGGCGCCGGGCAGGGCGCCCCCGCTTCCAGAAACCACAGCTTCGCCATCCCGATCCGGATCGGATCCCCCGGCAGAAGGCTCGCCTCGCGCACCGGCTCGCCCTTCACGAAACTCGCGTTGCTGCTCTTGAGATCCACCAGCTTCCACCCGCTCTCCGCCCGCAGCAGCAGGCAGTGGTTCCGCGAGACGCCGCGCGCCTTGACGATGCAGTCGTTCTGCGTGCTGCGCCCGAGGCGCACGACTTCGCGCGTATCGGGAAGCGGCACGCGCCGGACGCCGTCTTCGTCGCGGACTTCGAGTTCGTAGGTGGGCATGGTTTCTACATTTTCGATTTCGAACGGATCTTGCGGATTTCGTCCATGATGGCGTCGCACTCGTCGTCGGAATTGTAGAAGTGGGGGGAGTTGCGGATCCCGGCTTTCGGGCGGTAGTCGACGATGAACTTGCGGCGGATCAGCTCGTGGCAGGCTTCCTCGGAGCCCGGGAAGTCGACGCTCACGGTCCCGGCGCGGAGCGCGGGGTCCATCGGCGTGTTGACCTTGAGCCCGAGCGCGAGCGCCAGCTCGACGATCCGCGCCGTCATCTGCTGCGAGCGTTTCCGGATCGCCTTCACCCCCACCTTCCGCACGATCCGATAACCCGCCCGCGCCGAGTACAGTGCCGGAACGCCCGGCGAGCCGCCCGAGTACCGCATGATGTCGTCGGCGTAGTCGATCGGCCCCATGTCGAACGCGAACGGCTCGCGGTGGCTGAACCAGCCGCAGGATTTCGGCCGGTACTTCGTGATCAGGTCCTTCCGAGCGTAGAGGTACCCCGCGCCAGGCCCGCCGCACAGCCACTTCACGCTCCCGCCCACCATGAAGTCCACGTCGAGGTCCTGGACGTCCACGGGAATGGTGCCGACCGCCTGGTACGCGTCGAGGATCACGACCGCGCCGACCTCGTGCGCGCGGCGGATGATGGCCTTGGCGTCCTGGATGAACGCGCTCCGGAACAGCACGTACGAAACCGGCACGACGAGCGTTTCCTCGTCGATTTCCTTCAGCATCAGCTCGGTCGGCAGGTGCACGCCGTCGGGGGACTTCACGATCACCACGCGCGCGCCGTCCGCTTCGCGCGCCTTCCAGTTGTAGTGCACCGTCGGGAATTCGAGGTCGCTGTAGATGACCTTGTTGCGCTTCCCCGAAAACTCGAAGCACGAGATCAGCACGTGCTGCAGCACCGAGACGTTCTGGTGCATGATCATCGTGTCCCTGGGGGCGTTCACGATCTTCGCGATGAGTTCCGCCGTGCTCTTCACCATCGGAACCCAGTCTTCCCAGGCGAGGACGCCCTGGGTCGCCCAGGCGTCCGCGAAGTCTTTGAGTTCCGCATAAACCCCGCGCGGCATCGCGCCGAGGGAATTCGAGATCAGGTAGGTGCACTTGCCGAGGATGGGGAATTCTTTGCGCCAGGCTTTGAGGTCGGGCATCAGGGCTCCGTGGGTCGGGTGGGTTGGATTGATCGGGCGCAGCCATAAGCCATAAGCTATAAGTCATAAGGAAAGGCGCGCAGAAGGCTGGAGGGGGTTGCGGACCTGCACGCGCGCCCGTTCTCCCCCGACCCCACGACTCCTCCGCCCCGGCAGCTCTCCGCTCCACTCCCAACGAATCGCGCCGCCGGAGATCCGCTTATGGCTTATGGCCTATGGCTTATGGCTGGCTCTTACCCGTACTGCGGACTGACCGCCCGGGTCAGATCGTTCACCGCCTGCCAGAGCTGCGGATATACCTTCTCGGTCGTCGTCTGCGCCAGCATCGACGCCGGAACGCCCTTCAGCGACTTCACCTGGTCGCCGATGATCCGCCGGACGAGATGGAAATGGTGGTAGCGCCACGACTGGAAACTCTCGTCCACGCCCATCAGCGCCTGCGTCACGTTCCACAGGTCCCACCGCTTGTGCGGCTCGCGGAAGATCTCCGGAAGTGTCGCCTTGCGGCGCTCGAGAAGCGCCTGGTAGTTCGGCCAGAGTCCCGGCAGCCGCTCGAGCACCGCGTTGAACCCCGGCGACTCCTGGCCGCTTCCTTTTCCGAGCGCCGTCAGCCGGATGACGTGGTAGTCGGCGGGCGGCATCGTCTCGAGGATTCCCAGCGAGCGGGCGAGATGGTCGAGCGTCATCGACACCCGGTGCAGGTAATGCGACGCCTGGTCGAGCTCCTCGCGGTCGATCTGTCCCGTGATGCGCTCGCACTCGAAGCAGACTTCCTTGAGCCAGAGCTCCATCTGCTGGTGGATGACCTGGAACAGCAGTTCGTCGGGGTGGACCATCTGGTCCGGTGATTTCTGGAGGGCGAGAAGTTCCTCGGTGCGGATGTATTTTTCGTAGTCGGTGAGTTTCTTGTCGGCCATGCGCGCAACTGTAAGGGATCGGTGCCAAATTGCAAGGCGGACAGGCAGGGTCCGGTTCGCGGTGAATCCAGGTTGGTTGACCAACCAAGCGACGGGCGGGAGACGGGCCAACACCCGTCGGCGCCGGGACTGGCAACTGGTCACTGGCAACTGGCAACCTCCATATCGCATAATCCCCGGATGCCCCGCTGCCAGCTCTGCGGCTCCCCCGCCTCCGAAGGCCAGACCTGGTGCACGCGCGCGTGCGCGCACGCGGCGAAGGAAGCGGCGAAGGACGGGATCGAGGCGCGGCTGCGAAGGGCGTTTGCGCGGCGGCGGCGGCCGCCGGGCGCGGCGCCGAGTCCCGAGGCGGAGCAGATGTTCTTCGAGGTCGACGGATTCTGGACCGCGGGGTGCGCGGGCGCGGCGGAGGAAGTCCTGCGCTGCGCCCCAGGCGTGTTCGACGCCCAGGTCGTGGCCGAGACGGGCCGCGGGCGCGCGTATTATGACCCCGAGCAGACCGGGCCGCGCGAGATTCAGCGCGCGCTCCGTCGCTACGGATTCCGCGCGACGCGCGTGCGCGACGCGTGGGCCCGCGCCGAGGGATTCTCGCGCGCGTGGGAAATCGCCCTCGCCGTCCGCCTCGGGGTCGCCGCCACCCTCACCGTCCACGTGCTCTACCTCTCCGCGCTCCTGCACCACTGGGACCGCATCCGCTCGGCGCGCGAAGCCGAAACCGTCACCGTCCTCATGTTCTTCCTCACCCTCCCCGTCCTCCTCTACGCCGGCCTCCCGATCCTCACCAACGCCGCCTGGGCCGTCGCCCGCCGCCGCGTCACCGCCGACCTCCTCACCGCCGCCGCCGCCGTCGGCGCCTTCGCCCTCTCCCTCCCCGGACTGTTCGAAAACGGCCCCGTCTACTTCGACGCCGCCTGCGCCGCCGTCGTCCTCACACTCTTCGCGCGCTTCTGCGAGTACCGCGCCCGCCGCCGCCTCGCGCGCACGGGCGAAAAACTCGCGGGGCTGCTTTCGGGAAGCGCTCTTCGGTTGCGACGGGGGGAGGAGGTGCCGTGCGCTTCGACGGAGCTGCGTCCGGGCGACGCGGTGGTGGTCGAGGTCGGCGCGCGTGTGCCGGTCGACGGCGACGTCGTGGAAGGAAACGGCGCGCTCGAGCCGGTGATGGGGGGTGCGACGGAGGTCGCGCCGGGCGACCGGGTCGCGGCGGGCGGACGCCTCCGCTCGGGACGCCTCGTCGTGCGCGCCGAGCGCACGGGAGCCGGAACCGCGGTGGGCGAGATCGCCCGGATCGTCGAAGGCGCGATCGGGTCGCACATGCCGGGAAGCGTGGCGGCGTCGCGGGGGCTGGTGATCCTGGGCGGCGCGGTGGTGGTGGCGGGCCTGCTCGCGCTCTCTTTCGGCACGAGCCTCGAATCCTCGGCGCTCGCGGCCCTCGCGGCCGCGCTGCTGGCCGCTTCGCCCAGTTCCCTGGCCCTGCTCCCCTCGATCTCCGCGCTGTCGGCGATGGGTCGCGCGGCGGAGCGCGCGGTGTTTTTCCGCGGCGGCGACGCGCTCGCGGCTGCGGCGGGCGCGGGCGCGGCGGTGCTCCACCGGTCGGCGCTGGTGGAGGCGCGCTCCGAGGCGGCGCCGTGCGTGGTGGCGGCGCCCCCGGCCGAGTTCTGGTCGGTGGTCGCCACGCTCGTCGCCGTGACGCCGGGCCCGGCGGCGGCGGCGCTCAGGGAACGCGCCCGGATGGAAGGCGCGGCCCCGCTTGTGCCGGTCGCGCCGACGGAAGGACGGATCGCGCGGGCGCACGTCGAGGGCCGCGACGCCGCGATGGGCGACCGGCAGGCGCTGGAGGCGATGGGATGGTCGGCGGTCCCCGAGGTGGCGCGGGCTCGGGCCGAGGAGGAGCGCGGAAGATCGCTCGTCTGGGTCGGCTGGGACGGCGAGATCCGCGGCGCGATCGCGCTCGACGCGCCGGCGCGGAAAGGAGCGGAGGAAGTCGGTCCGGCGCTCCGGCGCTCGGGAATCCTCGCGTGCCTCGCGGGCCCCGACGCGGAGGCCGCGCTCGACGCGCAGGCCAACACGCTCGGTCTCGACACCTGGCTGATCGAAGACCGGCTCCCCCAGGAAATCGCGACGCGCCGTTCGCGCGGCAGGCGCACCGTCCTCGCCGCGCGATCGTCCCACGAGCCGCCGGCGGGCGTCGAGGAGTGCGCGGTCGCGTGCGCGGTTGATTGCGGGGAGGAAGGGGCACCCGACTGGGCCGGGGTGGTGTCGCTGGGGCCGGACCCGCGGGCGGTGGAGGTGGCGCTGGGCGCGGCCCGGCGCGCGCAGGCGGCGCGTCGGATCGGAGGGAGTCTGGCGTTCCTGTTTCACGCCGCGGTGCTGCCGTGCGCGGCGGCGGGACTTCTCACGCCGCTTCTTGCCGTCGGCGTTTCGGGCGCGTTCGGTTTGTACGTGATCTACGTGGCGTTCCGGGCGGGCGGGAATCCGATCGGTCGCTGACGAAATACGTTCCTCGTTTCTCGTTCTTCGTTTCTCGTTCCAACCGCGCCATATCGCGCCGCGCAGCCGCGCCCCTTTACCTTCCCCTTTACCTTTTCCTGTCCTTTTTCCCCCATGAACACCCGCGGCCTCCTGAACTTTCTCAACCCGCAATTTCATACTTGACTAACCTGATCAACATTCCAATAATTCTCCAACCTCAACCCCCAACAAAGGAGCCCTCCCCCATGCCCAAAGGCTTCACCCTCTGGTTCACAGGCCTCTCCGGCGCCGGCAAGTCCACCCTCGCCAATCGCCTCGTCGAGGAATTCCGCAGCCGCTCGTACAACGTCGAACTCCTCGACGGCGACGAAGTCCGCACCAACCTCTCCAAAGGCCTCGGCTTCTCCAAGGAAGACCGCGACACCAACATCCGCCGCATCGGCTACGTCGCGAAACTCCTCTCCCGCAACGGCGTCATCGCCATCACCGCCGCCATCTCCCCCTACCGCGATGTCCGCGACGAAATCCGCGCCCAGACCCCTTCCTTCGTCGAAGTCTACGCCGAATGCCCCGTCGCGAAACTCGCCGAGCGCGACGTGAAAGGCCTCTACAAGAAAGCCCTCGCCGGCGAGATCAAGAACTTCACCGGCGTCTCCGATCCCTACGAAGCCCCCGTCAATCCCGAAGTCTCCGTGCGCACCGATCGCGAGACGGTCGAGGAATCCCTGGATAAGATCCTCTCGTACCTCGAGGAAAAGGGATTCATCGAAGCGGAGGCATCTTGCCGGAGCGGACTGTAGACCTGCACGCCCACACCACCGCCAGCGACGGCTCGCTGCGGCCCGCCGAACTCGTCCGGCGGGCCGCGGAAGCCGGACTCGCGGCCCTGGCCGTGACCGACCACGACACGATCGACGGACTGGCGGAGGCGCGCCACGAGGCGGGCCGCCGCGGCATCGAACTGGTGAACGGCGTGGAACTGTCCGTCCGGTGGAACGCCGGGACGTTCCACCTGCTCGGCTATCTGTTCCGGCCGGACGAGGCGATGGAGGAAGGGCTGAAGCGGCTGAAGGCGCTTCGGCACGAGAGGAACGAGAAGATGATCGCGAAGCTGAACGCGCTGGGCCACCCGATCACGATGGACGAGGTCCGTCGCGAGTCGGGCGGCGGCCAGATCGGGCGGCCGCACATGGCCAAGGCGCTCGTGAAGAAGGGCGTGTTGGCGACCGTCGACGAGGCATTCAACACGCTTCTCCGGCGCGGCCGGCCCGCGTACGTGATCGTCGAGCGCCTGGAGCCCGCGGAGGCGATCGCGATCGTGCGCCGCTCGGGGGGCGTGGCCGTCCTCGCGCACCCGTACCAGCTCCGGCTCGAGCCCGCGGACCTCGACGCGCGCGTCGCGGAGTGGGCCGCGGCGGGCCTCGGCGGGATCGAGGTCCAGCACTCTTCACATGACGCAGCGCGTCAATCGGAGCTCGGCGCGCTCGCCCGCCGGCACGGGCTGGCGGCGACGGGGGGAAGCGACTTTCACGGCGACGTGAAGCCGGGCGTCGAGCTGGGAAAGGCGCACGGCGGTGCGACGATTCCGTACTCGCGCCTGGAGGAACTCAAGCGGAGGCTCGACCGGTGATCGCCCAGGACCTGACCGAAAGCGCCCGCGCGCTCGACGGAAAGTCCCCCGAGGCCGTCCTCGAGTGGGCGACGGAGCGCTTTTCCCCGAAGATCGCGATGGCCACCGCCTTCGGCGCGGAGGGCTGCTGCCTCGTCGCCATGCTCGCGAAGATCGGCCGCCCTGTCCGCATCTTCAACCTCGACACCGACTACCAGTTCGAGGAGACGCTCGACACGCGCCGGCGGCTCATCGAGAAGTACGGGGTTGCCATCGAGTCCGTCCACGCCCGGCAGTCGAAGGCGGAGATCGAGGCCGCGCACGGGCCGGACCTCTGGAAACGCGACACGAACCTCTGCTGCCGGATCCGCAAGGTCGAGCCGCTCCGCGAGACGGTCGCGGGCTCCGACGCCTGGATCAGCGCGATCCGGCGCGACCAGACGCCCGACCGCGCGCAGTCGCAGGTCGTCGAGTGGGACGCGAAATTCGAACTCGTCAAGGTCAACCCGCTCCTCCACTGGACGTGGAAAAACGTCTGGAGCTACATCCACACCAACGACGTCCCGTACAACCCGCTTCACGACCGCGGATACCCCTCCATCGGCTGCTGGCCGTGCACCCGTCCGGTTCAGGATGGAGAGGACCCGCGCGCCGGCCGCTGGAACGGCGAGAAGAAAGAGTGCGGTCTGCACTCCCGCGGCTGACCTGCTGACTTGCCGTTCGGCGTTCGGTGTTCGGAGTTCGGAGTTGAAGGACCCACCATCCGCGTGCAGGTCAACTCCGAACGCCGAACCCAACGCCGAACGCCGAACTCCGAACTCCGAACCCCGCCCGATCTACTCCTTCTTGATCTCCTCCCCATCCTCGTCGAACCATCTCAGATTCGGCGTCCCGTCCTTCTCGATCCCCATCGACACCCTCACCGTGTCCTTCCTGTCGCTCAGGTTCACCGCCGCCCCGCCGTCGCCCGCCGCCATCACGAGCGGCGTCATGCCTTTCGCGTCCGCGAACACCAGCGCCCCCGACCCGTCCGGATTCAGCGCCAGCGTCAGCCGCGTCCGACCCTTCTCGTCCACGAACGCCGCCGCCGTCCCGCCGACCGCCGTCACGCCCAGCGAAAACCGCACGTTGCCGTCCTTGTCCGTCATCGCCATGATCGGCATTCCGTCGTCCTTGCCCGTCGACAGCACCGTCCGGAGGTTGCCGTCGCCGTCCACCACCTCGAGCCGTTTGAGCCGCACCGTGTCCGACATCTCCGGATCCTCCGCCACGGCCTGCCCGCGGAAATAGAGGTTCACGGCGACGGTGGCGGTGAACGAAGTCACGACGCAGGCGGCAAGCATCAGAAGGCGATCGCGGAAGTTCATGGGGGGGCTCCTTGAGGGGAAGGGGGTGGGAAGGCGAAGGACATCGTAGGGCGTTCGCCGAGGTGGGCAACAGACGAAATGCAGCGGGGCGGCTCCGGGCGGGGTTTCGTTCCTCGTTTCGCGTTTCTCGTTTTCTGAATCGAGGGGTCTCGGCCCCACCTTGGGTGGGCCGCGACTTCAGCGGCTTTTGATGCGGAAGACGATCGGCTTCCCGTCCGCAGTCTTTCCTTCCGACCGGATCTCGGCCCCCTCGGTCGTGAGCTCCACCTGCAGCGGCCCCCCCGTGAACGGGTCCGACGGCACATCGAGCCCCTTCAGCGATCCGGGCAGGTCCCCGCCGCTTTCGCAATGGCGCAGGAGCGCCGCGACCGCGATGAGCCCCGCGCGCTGCGCCTCCATCCGCCCCCGCGTCTGGTTCGCGCTCACGACGGCCCCCATCAGCAGCTCGACCATCGGGTTGATCTTCCGATCGAGGATCGGATCGAGAAGCGCCTGCGATTCCTTCCAGGGTTTCGCGAATGCCGCGCTGATCTCCTTCATCAGCGCCGAATACTCGTCGCGCCAGGTCTCGAACAGCTTCTTCGCCTCGGCGGCCGCCTTCTTCGCCGACTCCGGATCCTTGTCCTTCAGCTTCTCCTGGAGCTTCTTCACACGGTCGTCCTTCATGTCGCCCAGCTCCTCCAGCATCTGCATGTACGCCAGCGAATCCTTCTGCTTCAGCATCGAGTCGAACTGCGCCTCGCCGCACCGCCGCTCCCCGTCCATCACGTTCGCCCAGTCGAATCCGTACGCCGGAATCGCCGACACCTCGCGCTCGATCCGCCCCAGCACCTCCGCGTCGAACTTCCCTTCCCCCGCCGCCCGCAGCAGCGGCTCGACGTTCATCGTGAAAATGGAACAGCCGACCAGCCCGCTGATGAGCGTCCCGTCCTGCGCGGCATGCACCGCGAACCTCAGCCCCGTGAGCCACGCGTCCGCCGCGACCGCTCCCCGGAACTGCGCCAGATTGCGCGCGCCGTCGATCGCATTCATGCGCGCCAGACTCCGCAGCTTCGGAAGATGCTCGAGCGGCATCCCCGCCCCCAGCGAGAAGTCGAGCTCGAATGAGCACCCCGGCAGCTTCGTCCCGCGCCGCATCAGCTCCAGCGCCTCCTGGTTCGCGTCCACGTACGTCCCCAGCTTCGCCTCGTCCCAGAGCGCCTCCCCGCTCAGCGCCTGCCGCGCCGGCAGGTCCAGATCCTCCGGAAACGCCACCATCTTCCCGAAGGCTTCGCGGTAGAGCGGCGCCGCGTTTTTCTCGGAAGGGGTCTGGGCCGCGGCGGTGGAAGCGGCGAGCACGAGGCAGAGGAAGCGCATGGAAGCTCCGCGATTCAGGGGTGGACTCAGGTTAGCAATCTCCCTGCCTCGAAAGCCCGCGTTAGTTCGAGGAGCGGAGACTCCGGAAATCGTTTCGTTCCTCGTTACTCGTTACTCGTTCCGTGCTCCGGGAGGCTTTGGCCGACTTTCCGGCCCCGACCGCGCGAAACGAGCAACGAGAAACGATGAACGAGGAACGCCCCCCGGACGAGCGCGCCCGTTTTTTTCGAACTATTCCGCCCAACTCACGATTGAATTCCCGTCCAGTTCCCGACTATCATCCCTCACGCCCTTCCGCCCTTCCGCCCTCCCTTAGGAGACCCCCCATGACCCGCTTCACAAAGCGCCCGGTCTCCGCCTCCGCCCCGGCCCCCCGGTAACTCGACGGGCCGCCCCGCGCGGGGCGCAGTCACGGGCGACACAAACCACCGTCTCGGATTCCCCACATCCGGCGGACGGCCCGTCGAACCGCGCACCCCGCGATCCCGCAGGCCGCCGCCACTTCACACAAACGAGGGCGACTGCCTTGAAAAACGACCGCAAGAACGACCTGCAGGGACGGCTGGAAGGGCTGGACCCGAACGAGCGACGGAAGCTGTACAAGCGCGCGGCGAAGATGCGGCGCGCGGCGTGCGAGAAGAAGGAAGGGCGCGGGGAGGCGAAGTGGCGTCCCGGCGCGGGCGACGACGTGGTGCTGGAGCGCAACGTGCGCCGGCGGCAGGACTCCATCCACGAGTGGGCGCTTCGGCTCCTGGCGCAGGAGCGCGCGGCGGGATCGGAGCTGGACCGTCCGCCGGCGGAGGTCTACGGGACGGTGACGACGATCGGGCCGGGATTCTGCCGCGTGGACGCGGAGGGCGAGGATCTCGGGTGCGAGCTGGCGCCGGACATCGCGCGCGAGCAGAAGACGGCGATCGCCGTGGGCGACGAGGTCGGGCTGCACTCGCCGGGGGACGGCCGCTGGATCGCGGTCGAGGTGCGGCCGCGGCGCACGTGGCTTTCGCGCCCGGACCCGTTTCTCGCGCACGTCGAGCGCGTGCTCGTGGCGAACGTCGACCCGGTCTGCGTGGTGGCGGCGCTGCGCGAGCCCGATCTCCAGCCCGAAATGGTGGACCGGTTCGTCGTCGCCATCCGCCGCGGGCAGGCGGAGCCGCTGATCCTGGCGAACAAGGCGGATCTGCTCGCGGAGGACGAGCGCGAGGAAGGGCTCGCCGCGCTCGGCGCCTGGGGGCGCGCGGGGATCCGCGTCCTCCCCTGCTCGGCGGAGACCGGCGAAGGGATTGACGCACTGCGTCAAGCGCTCGAGGGCCGCACCACCGCGTTCGTCGGCCTGAGCGGCGCCGGCAAGTCCTCCCTCCTCAACGCCCTCCGTCCCGGCCTCGGCATCGCCGTCAATGCCGTCCGCGACTACGACGCCCGCGGCCGCCACACCACCACGTCCTCGACCCTCCACGACCTCGGCGGCGGCACCCGCGCCATCGACACCCCCGGCGTCCGCCGCTTCGGCCTCTGGGGCCTCGAACCCGACGAGCTCGGCGGCCACTTCCCCGAACTCCTCGAAGCCTCCGCCGGCTGCCGCTTCCGCGACTGCACCCACACGCACGAGCCGCATTGCGCGGTCAAGCAAAGCGTAGCCGACGGACTGCTGTCCGAGTCGCGATACGAAAGCTATCTTAAGATTCTCCGGACGATGAGAGGCAAGCCGCAGTACGACCGTTGACCCGTTCGGAGTTCGGCGTTCGGCGTTGAAGGACCCCGCCGCTACAGGTCCTGGAGGGCGGCGCGGTATTGATCTGCCGTCATTTCGATCTCACGCAGGACTTCGCGGATGAGGGGGCGCGCCAGGTCGCGCCCCTTGTGATGGGGCAGAGTCGTCGTCCGGCCGTCGGCGTGGCGAAAGAAGACGTGACTGCCCTTCTGCCGGACCGCGCGAAATCCGCCGGCCAGGAGGACGCGTTCCATCGCCCTGAAATTGACAACCGGAAGTCCGCTCAGACGGCGATCTCGATCTGCTGCAGGCCGACGAACCGAGGAAGCTCGTCCTTCTTTCCGTGGAATTCCTCCAGACAGAGCTCAAGGACTTCCTTCATGTTCGCATTGAGTTCGTCGAGGGTCTCTCCCTGCGAGTGCGCCCCGGGAATGCCCGGAACCACGCCGACGTAAAGACGGGTCGCCGGATCCCACTCCACATAGGCGGAAAACGTCTGCCGAGGCTTTTTCTTCATGCATCTCAGTCTACCTGAGCGCGCGCCCCGCACGGGCCATGAATCAGCGACCAAACCTGCTCAGCAGGATTCTCCGGACGATGAGAGACAAGCCGCAGTACGACCGGTAGCGTGTTCGGGGTGGCGACGTCGAGCGCGTAGCCGGAGTTCAACGCCGAACACCGAACTCCGAACGCCGAACACGATCGCGTCACACGCGTTCGAAGAGGATGAGCCAACCGTACTCGTCAAGCGCAAGCGCGGCGGGATCGACGCGCGCGCCGGTGATGGCGTCGGCGGCCGGCCCGACGCCGCGCAGGCGCGCGATGGTCGCAGGGCCGTGGTTCAGGACGAAGACGTACGGGCCGCGGCGCCAGGCTTCGATCCGGGGCGGGTCGGCGTCGAGATCGGGGGCGCCGAAGATCGCGCGGGCGAGGGCGCGAAGGGCGGCCAGTTCGGATTCGGGGAGATCGTAGAAGTCGCCGCGATTGAAGGGAGTGGCCAGGCGGGTCGCGAAACGGAACCACCCGCCCTGCGCGGCGGCGAGCGGGGCGCCGGCGGTGTCGGTGAGGAAAAGCTCGCCGCCCGGGTCGAGGCGGCGGCGCTCGCGCCAGGCGCGGACCGTGCCGGTGACGCCGCGCAGCGAGAAGCGCGCTTCCGTGGAAGGCATCGCGGTGATTCCGTCCTCCGCGCCCGGGAGCATCGGGCCCAGGAGATGCGGCTCGACGCCGCACGAGAATGCCGCGACCGGGACGCCGCGCGCGGCGGCGGCTTCGAGCTTCGCGCGCGCGGATTCCGGAAAGAGGTCCGGACGGATGCAGGCGAGGCCGGTGTACGGCGACAGATCCGCCGCTTCCGAAAGGTCCACGACCGCTGGATCGAACCCCGCCATCCGCAGCCACCCGAAGATCGCGGGCGCCTCGATCGCCCAGAGGCGGCCGCGCTCCTCGGGATCGGACGCGTGCGCCGGGTGCGTCACGACTGCGACGCGCGCGCGCCCGGGCGCGGCGGCCAACGCTTCCCCGTGCGCCTTGAGAAAACCCGCGAACGCGCGGATCACGTCCCAGCGCGCGGTGCCGTGGCCGTGCAGCGACAGCGGCGCGCCCGGGCCGTAGAGAGTCCCGTCGGCGTTCAGGCCCTCGCGGATCACGTACATCACGCCGCCGCGCAGGCCGCTTCCGAACAGCTGCGCGAGATGGTGCCCCATCACGCCGGGCGCGCATTTCGAGCGCACGCCGAGGAGGAACTTGAGCTCCATCGCCTGGATTTCCGCCGCGAACGCGTAGCCGCGGCGGGCGAACAGTTTCGTGAAGTACGGGGCCTGGAAGGGCTGGTCGGCGAAGCGGGCGGGGAGCGGGAGGGCGCGGGGGTAGGTGTCGAGGGTGTGGAGGGCGATCGAGGACTTACGGCAGGTGTCGGGGAGGAGCGTGTGGCGGCCGGGGATGGGGAACGGGGAGTCGTTGACGCTGAAGAGCACGTCGCGGTCGCCGATGCCCGCTTCCCCCCACAGAGTTTTGAGATCCGCGAGGTAATCGCAGCAGTGGTCGTGGCGGCGGGCGTAGTCGGCGTGGCCTTCGATGTGGTCGAGGCCGCTCCAGAAGAGGTTGGTTTCGTTGTCGAGCTGGAGCATGGCGATGGCGGGGCGGTCGTGGATGTAGCGGCGGAGGAGGGGTGCGAGGGCGGCGAACCAGCGTTTCACGGCTTCGCGGAATCGGGGGTGGTCGTAGGCGGGCTGGGCCTGGTCGCGGTCGCCGAGGGGGTGGAAGGACCACGGGCCGCCGCCGGGGCGGCGGACCATGGCGTCGGGGTGGCGCGCGCGGAACCAGTCGGGGACGGCGCCGAAGGTGCCGAACCCGCGGGGCCATTCGGCGGTGATGAACGGGCCGGGTTTGACGCAGGCCATGAGGCCGCGCTGCCAGATCATCTCGAGCAGGCGTTCGAAGTCGCGGTCGCCGGCGAAATCGAACCGGCCGGGGGCGGGCTCGTGGTAATCCCACGGGACATACGTGGAAACGAGGTTGAGTCCGGCCTCCGCCATCCGGTCGAGCGTCTCCGCCCACATTTCGTGCGTGCGGCGCGCGTCGCCGCCCGGGTCGCGCACGCGGAAGTACTGCAATTCGCCGCCAAACGGAACGACGGCCCGGCCGTTGAACCAGAGCAGGCCGTCGTGCACCGCAACCCGGAAGCCGTTCGAGGGTTGTGGATTAGTCGGAGGCATCATCTGCTACTCTAATGCGGGTGGCCGGTCCTGTCGTCCAAGGATCGTGCTTCGTGTGCTTCGTGCCTCGTGCTTCGTCCGCCGATCCGACGGCTTGCACGAGGAACGAAGCACGAGGCACGAACATTCTTCGGAGCCTCTGCGTGCGGATCCTCGCCTTCGCCCTCCTGAGTTCCGTCGCTCTGGCCGACGCCGCTTACGAAGATCGGCGCGCGGGCGTCACGTTTTCGGCGCCCGACGGCTGGATCGAGGTGCCGACGCCCCCCGTGCCCGAGGACGTGGAGGAAGACGCCGACGGCCCGACCCCCGTGGTGAGATACCAGGCCTCCGAACCCGACGGCGACGGCATGCTCGCACGCATCGACGTGTTCCTGCTGCGCGCCGGCACCGCCGACGAGGCCGCCAAGGAACTCGAGGGCTGGGCCTCCGAAACCTGGCGCGGCTTCGAAGTCCTGGAACGCAACGAGCTCGGAAGCGGCCGCACCCTCAACGCGCGCATCGACGGCGGCAAGGCCTTCGCCGCCATCATGGCCTCCGGCAGTCGCCACGCCGCCATCTTCCTCGCCGGCGGCCCTTCACAGACCGATGCCCCCATCATCCGCGCCACCGGGACGTGGCTCTTCCTCGACCCCGACCCCGCCGCGCCGCTGCGCATCCCCCCCGGCTGGAAGGCCTCCGAAACCCAGCACTACCGCCTCCGCTTCCAGGGCGACGACGACTTCGCCCGCGAGGTCGGCCGCCACCTCGAAGCCATCTCCGCCGAACTCCGCCGCATCCTCCCCCTCGAAGTCCCCGGCGGCGACCGCCGCTCCCTCGACGTCCGCCTCTTCTCCAACGCCCGCGAATTCGCCGCCTACGCTTCCGCCAACGGCGTCGAAGGCGCCGAAGCCTACTTCTCCCCCGCGCAGAACGAGCTGGTCGCGCACATGGACGAGCGCTCGCCCGACCGCACGTTCCACGTCCTCTACCACGAGGCTACGCACCAGTACCTCCGCGACGTCCTGGGCCGCAAGACGCGCATCCCGATCTGGCTCGACGAAGGCCTGGGCGAAGTCTTCTACGGCGGCGCGTTCGGCGCCGGCGGCGCGTTCACCGTCGGCCCCAACGACGCGCGCCTCGACGAAGCCCGCCGCGCCCTGAAGTCCGGCGCCGCGCTCAAACTCGACACCATGTTCGGCATGTCCCGCGACGAATTCTACGACGTCGACTCCGCCTACGGCCAGGGCCTCTCCGTCGCCTGGTTCCTCCTGAGCGACCCGCGCTACCGCGGCGTCGTCCCCGCGTGGCTCGCCGCCCTCCGCGACGAGGGAGACGCGAAGAAGGCGCAGGCGAAGGCGCTCGAGAATCACACGGTCGAGCAGCTGGAGCGCGATTGGAAGCGTTGGTTGGTTGAGGAGTGAGCGCGCGCGGAAGGCAGGGGTTAGGAATTAGCTGTGAGGGGTGAGGAAAGGCCGGGAGTCGGGAGGCTGTAGAGATGAAGAGGGCCAGTTGCGCCGCAAACTTCGCTGAATGAGCACCGTCGGCTACGCCGTGTTCTGCCTCCTCATCGACGCGGCGATCCTGTTCGGATTCAGGCGGCACAAGTCTGTGCTGAGGCACACAGCATGGATCGTTTTCGCGGCGGCAGGGTTCTTCGTGCTCGCCGCCGGGTTTGGAAACGGGGGGTTTGACGTTCTCCGGTTGTATTCCTGGGGCGTGTTCGGGTGGCTGCCGGCGCTGCTGATCGGGAGCACCGTCATGGCATGGAGACAGTCCCACCGGGCGGCGGTAGCCTTCGGCGTTGCCGCGATCGCAATTCTGGTCGTCGCGACCGACGCCTTTCTCATCGAGCCGCGCTGGATCGAGGTAACGCATTTCCGCCTGGAGAGCGCGAAACTCACGCGGCCGCTGCGCATTGTCATCCTCGCGGACTTCCAGACAGATCGCGTGGGTGCGACCGAACGCGAAGCGCTCCGGCTTGCCATGGCGGAACGACCGGACCTCGTCCTGCTCCCCGGCGACTTCGTCCAGGTCGAGGATTCCGACGAGCGCGCGCGCGTCGGCGCGGACCTGGCCGCCGCGATGCGCGAGGCGGGCCTCGACGCCCCGGAGGGTGTGTTCGCCGTCGGCGGCAACACCGATTCGGAAGACTGGCCCCAGATCTTCCGCGGCCTCCCGGTCCGCGGACAGGTCACTCCCCTCGTCGCCGAGACCGACCGCTTCATCCTGAGAAACCTTGCCAGCGACGAGTCCCGCCGTCCCGACCTGCGCGTCCCCGCCGAACGCAAGTTTCACATCGTCCAGGGCCACTATCCCGACTTCTCCCTTGGCGACGTTCAGGCCGACCTCCTCGTCGCCGGCCACACCCACGGCGGCCAGGTCCGCCTCCCTTTCGTCGGCCCCCTCCTCACCCTCTCCCGCGTCCCGCGCCGCTGGGCCGGTGGCGGAGTGTTCGACCTCGGCGGAGGCCGGACGCTCGTCATTTCGCGCGGCATCGGTATGGAGCGCGCCGACGCCCCGCGCTTGAGGTTTCTGTGCCGGCCGCAGGTGGTCGTGGTGGACGTGGTGCCGGCAGGGCGATGAGCGGGACGACATCGGCCCGGCAGGCCTACGCCCGCTTCAGAACCACCTGCTCACAGCGCGTCCGGGATTTCGGCACGGCCAGCCCGGCGGTCCTGAGCCCATCGATGTGGAAGGCGATGGCCTCCCGAAGATGCCGGCGCACCTCAGGAAGCGTCCGGCCGGTGGCGATGCAGCCCGGCAGATCGGGAACATAGGCGCTGAAATTCCGTCCCGCCTCCTCGATGACCACGGCGTATTTCATCGTTTCCTCTTTTTCAGACCCGCGGACTTCAGGATCGAGTTCAGAGTCCCCGGTGCCAACTCGTCACCTGAGTTTCCCGGAACGGTAATCACGCCCGGTTTCTGTGGATGGCAGAACTGGCGATGGCTTCCTCTGACGCGGTCCAGAACCCAGCCTTCGGATTCTAGCAAGTGGATCAAATCCCTCACCTTGATCATTGGACCTGACACAATGCCAGACAACATGGCCCACGTCCACTTGCCGCCCGGTTCTCAACGGACCCTTCGGACCAATGACTACACCAGCCTGTACCCGATCCGAGCCGCCGCCGCACTCAGCCTCGGAAGGAGCGCGGGATCGGCGAGCGCGCGGTGGAAGGCGGGGGCGGCGGGGAGGGCGGCGCGGGCGCGCTCGAAGAGGGCGGCGGCGGAGCGGTTGGCGTGCATGGAAGAGGGATAGCGCAGACCCTGGAGTCTCGGGTACGCGGCGTAGATGGCCTGCGCCCAGGGACGAGCGCGCGGGCGCGGGCCGGTGTTGAGCGCCATCGAGGCGCCGGCGCGGGTCGGCCAGGCGCCGCAAAGCGAAAGCAGGTCGACAGCGCGACGGAGCTCGAAGCCGGCGAGCCACGGCGCGCCCGAGGCGCGGTCGATCGTGCGCGTCGCCTGGAAAACCTCGGCGAGGCAGGTGAGCGGCGCGTCGGCCGCGTAGAGGATGCCGCGGGTCTGAAGGCGCGGGTCGAAGCGGGCGTGCGTGGGGCCGAAGAATCGAAAATCGGACCATGTGGCCGGCGGGATTCCCTTCAGAAACGAAATCCGCCAG
Organism: Planctomycetota bacterium; assembly: GCA_016190145.1. Classification (GTDB taxonomy): domain Bacteria; phylum Planctomycetota; class MHYJ01; order WSZJ01; family WSZJ01; genus WSZJ01. Next base: position 30,223 of record JACPRD010000162.1, read on the forward strand.
AGCAGGTGCCCGGGCTTCAGACGGACGACGTCGGGGGCGGCCGTGAGGGGCCTGGGCGGCGCGGGGAACTTCGGCACGGGTCAGATCTCCCGGGCCAGGTCGGCGACGGTCGCGGGCGGATGGCCGGCCGCGAGCCACGCGAGGGGCGACACGGGCCGGCCGGCATCCCCGACGGTCAGGTCCGGGTGCGGCATCGCGAACCACCTCCGGATCGCCAGCGGGTGCGCGTCGCGCCTCACGCTCGGCAGCACGCGCTCGAGACCCCGGACGAGCCGGCCGCGGGCCTGGAACTGGAAGCGGGGGATGCGCCAGCTGCGGCCGTCCTTGACGCCGAGGAGCGTCCGCTCTCGCGCGGAGAGCCGCTGGCGCAGGCGGCTCGTGCTGACGCGCAGCTCCCGGGCGGCCGCCTCGAGCGTCGGGCTCTCGTGCAGCAGGACTTCGTACTCCACGCGCGACCGCTCGAGCGCGCCGGGCGCACCCGGCCGGCCCCGCGCAAATCCCGCCCGGTCCAGCAGGGCCGCCTCCCCCGCGCTGAGTTCGGGCGCGGGCCGGGAAACGGACTCCATCGAGAGTTCCTCGACGGCCGCCTGGACCCAGCGGGTGACCTCAGCGAGCGTGAACCCGCGGCCCGGCGCACGGGGCCGCCCGGCGACCGCCCCGTCCGGACCCATGACGACGACGACGACGTCCCCGCCGGCGCGCGCCGCCGCCGGCCTCCCGAGCGCCCGAGCCAGCTTCTGCCGGAGGGTGTCGTCGACCTTGACCGCGCGCATGCCCATGTCCGGGTCTCCACTCTGCCTCTAACGATTATTCTCATTATACTGGTTCCGTTAGTCAAGCGCCCCGTTCCCCCCTTCCCCGTTCCCCGCCCTACCCCTCCGGCGTCACCTCTTCCCCGAACTTCCGCCCCAGCGCCTTCAGGTACTCCTCGATCGTCGCGTTCATGTCGAAGAACTGGGACATGAACCGGAAGAGCGGGTTGTAGATTTCTCCGCGCTCGGTGATGCGCAGCTCGACGCCGCCGTCGGCGGGCGAGAGCTCGTACGTCCAGGTGCCGCCGTACGGCAGGTCGGGATCCGCGATCCGGCCGACGAGACGCTCGCCGGGGACGGCCTCGACGCGCTCAAACGCGACGACGCCCTGCCGGCCGTGCTCCCTCCACGCGGGCCGCCCCTCGCGGTCCGGCAGCCGCTCGACCTTTTTCAGGTCCTTGCGCCACGCGGGAAATCTCTCGATGTCCGTGATCGCCTTCCAGACGTCGTCGCGCGACGCGCGGAACCGCGCCTTCCGCGAGGCCACGTGCCCCTTCGGCACGAACTGCCCGAGAAGCGCCATGCTTCCGCCGAACGCCGCCAGCGCCACGACCACGCACCCCGCCAGCATCAGCCACTTCATGACTCCCTCCCTCTTCGTTTCCCGGCCCGCGAACGCGCAGGCCAGACAGTGTTTTCCGGGAAGCGCCCTCCAGCGCGGCGCGCGCGAGAATCTCGAGCCCGCGGACCGCCGCCGCCCGATCGGCCGGCCCGAGACGCGCCAGCACGCCCCGGAGCAGCCCCGGGTCCAGCACGCTCTGCGCGCCGCGCAGCCGCTCCCCGGCCTCCGTCAGCCGCAGGTTGACAACACGCCCGTCTCCTGCGTCGCGCGCGCGCGCCACGTACCCCGCCGCCTCGAGCCGGTCCACCGTGAGCGACATCGTCCCCGGCGTCACCCCCGTGTGCCGCGCAAGCCCCGAGAGAGTCGTCGGCTCGACGGCGTCCAGGTGATCGAGGATCCCCGCCTGGTGCGCGCTCACCAGCCGCTTCGTCTGCGGATCCCGCACGTGGCGTGTGTGGCAGGCCATGAACAGCCGCGGGTAGAGGTCGAGGACGCGGCGGACGGCGGCTTTCAGCATGGGAGTCAGAATGGCGAGATTACTTTGGTTTGTCAAATCAAATCAACTGCCTCCTCGCCGCCCCGCGCGGTCCGGCACCCGGGAGTGGTAGAATCCCGGGACTCGCATGACGCGGAAATGGACCCTGCTCGCCCTTCTCCTCGGCGCCGCAGCCCCGCTCGCGGCGATCGTCTGCCTGCGGACCTGGACGCAGCCATTCGACGAAGTCGTGTTCCGCGGTAAGGCGCGGTGGATGGCGAAGCGTACGCCGCGCATGCCGCGCGAGGCGCCTCGGGAGGACACCCGGTGGTCGATCGAGGCCCTCCGGTGGGAAGACTACCAGGTAGCCCGAGATCACCCGATCGAGGACGGGTTCTCCAGGCAGGCCTGGTCCACCCCCGCCCACTTCAGGATCTTGCTCTCGCTGATCCACGAAGCGCCAACGCCGGACGAGCGGGACAGGCTTCTCGGCCTCCTGGTGGATTGGCCTCACTGGCAGACCGATCGCGCCTTCCTCAACAAAATGGCAGCGCTTATGCTCACGTCGCCCGATCCGTATGTGCGGGAAGCAGCCGGAACGGCGGTCGAAAGAGCCCTCCACTGGGATGGCTACAGAAGCTGGGAGGCGTCGCCGCTCGAACCCGATGCGGCCCGCACGATCGTGCAGGCGACCCTGCGGGATCCGGACGAGGGAACGCCATTCGAATCGACGAGACGGCTGTTCAGGATCGCAGCGCGATTCACCCGGCTGATTCCGGAAACCGAGGCCGCCTGGTGGGAGCTGGCGCTGGACCCGACGCGGCCTTCGGTCCTCAGGGAACTCGCGCTGAACTGCTGCGACTTCCGCAGAAGAAAGTCCTCCGACCCATTCGTCTTCTTCATGGACCTGTTCGATTCCGAACGGGATCCGGAAATGCGCTGGCGCTGGTTTTCGACGGCGTTCAGGTACTCGAGGAAGTACCCGATCATGGTGGAGCCGGACCGCCCCACCCCCTCGAGGGAGCGGTTCCTCACGGCCGCCCGGAAGATGATCGTTGAAGCGAATCGGGGCGACCGGCGGGCGTTCGCGCTCTACACGCTCTCCGAGCGCGCCGAGGACTCGCTTCGCTCCCTCTGCCTGGACCTGACCGCGCGCGACCCCGCTCCGGAAGTGCGGGCTCGAGCGCTCGCGATCCTGCACGAGCGCTACCTCGACGGCGAAGTCCTGCGCCTCAATCTCGAAGCGCTGCTCCGCGACCCCGCGCCCACGGTGCGCCTTCAGGTCGTCCGACTCTTCAAGGAAGACCTGCGAACCCATGGGCCGCGAGAGACCTTCCGCAAGAGCCACTTCCAGCCTCCCCTTCGGCAGGCGCGCCAGGAGGCGACGCTGGACGCGCTGGAAACCGCGGCGGCCCGCGATCCGGACGCCCGCGTCAGGTCCCTGGCGAAGGTCGCGATGTTCACCGAGGGTTCGCGTTATCGCCCGGATCGTTTCCGGTGGGACTGGCTCGGCGCCGCAGCGGCTCTCGTGCTGCTGGTGGGGGCCGCCGCGGGCTTCCGGCGGGTTCTTCCCCGTGGACTGGACCTGCGTTCTCCGTCTTTCCGGAGAATGGCCGCCTGCGCGGGTGTGCTGGCGCTCATCGCCGCGGCCGCAGCGTGGAGATACAAGGTGGTGACCGCTCCCCAGCCCTTCAGTGAAGTCGAATTCAGGGCGCAAGCGAAGCGACTCATCGCGACCCGTCCTGCGGAGTGGGAACCCAACGCCATATACAGCGAGGTCCAGCCCGGTCCCGTGTACGACTACGACCTCGAAATTCACAGATTCGCCTACGAAGCGTGGGATTCGCCGGAAAGGCTCCGGATTCTCATCGCGATGTGCAATGAGGGACGCACGATCGAGGAGAAAGCCGCTCACTGGTCGCTCATCAACTTCTGGCACAGGTTCCACTGGTGCCCGGACGACGACTTCGTGCGCGAGATGGCGAATCTCTGCATGACGTCGCCGGACGGAGCAGTACGTCTCCTTGCGGGAAGAGTCGTCGCCGCGCGCGGAACAGTAGGACCGGTGCAGGGGTGGGAAGAATCGCGACTCGATGAGCCCACGGTGGCCCGCATGGAAGAGTACATGACCGCCGCCGGTGGCGAGGACGACCGCAGGGACGAGATGGCGGTCCTCAATGCAATTCTGGACCGCTACAGATACCTGCGGCCGTCCCTCGAAGACCGCTGGGCCGCGATTGCGCTCGACTCGGGTCGACCCGGATGGCTTCGCGCGTTCGCCCTGCGACAATTTCGGCTGGAATCGCACATCGTACAACCGGTCCATCGATTCGCGCTTGACGTGCTCGCGATGGACCCGTCGCCGGATGTCCGGCATGTGGGCTACGAATTCGCGTGGGCGAAGTGGCCCCGCAAAAGCGGGAATCTAGAGACGACGGAGCCCGGCTTCGATCGCCTGGTGGCCGCGAACCTGAACGCCGCCAGGACGGAATCTTCGGAGGCTACTCGAGCCGCTGCCCTGTGGCGCCTTCGAGAATTCGGGTTGCCCGGACTCCGCGAGGTTTGCTTCGAGCGATTGCCACACGAGTCCTCCAGGCGCGTCAGAAGTGAGATATGGAGGTGCCTGTGGAATCTGGAGGATCCCGACGGGCGAATTCTGGACCTCGCAATCTCCTGGTTGGTGACCTCACTCGAGTGGCGAGAACGCTGGTCAGCCCTCTTCTACCTGATTCACCGACGATTGCCTTCGGTCCATGATTCCCATCGCAGCACCGTCCTCGCCGCCATCCGCCGTGCGGCTCGCGAGGACCCGAATCCCTGGATCCGCCGGGAAGCGACGAAGATCGTCGGTCCCGAACCGGTCCCGCCGACGCCCGGCCAATCCTTCACCCTCCTTGGCCTCACCGCCGATCGCCGCGACGTCGTCTGCGTCGGCCTCATCCTCGCGCTCGCGGCCGCGGCGCTCATCCTGACGCGTCGCTCGCAATAACGCCGCCCGCTGCCCGTTGATCTCGCATGCGCCCCTTCCCCCTCGCTCTGCTCGCCTGCCTCGCCGCCTCGACTTCCCTGCCCGCACAGGATGCCAAACCGCCGAAGGGCGGGCCTTACGTGCACCGGATCGGGAGCGCCACGAGCGCCGACGGGCTCGCGTGGACGCGCGACGAGGGGACGCGGATCGAGCATGCTTCGGTGCCGTGCGCGGTCGCGCTCGCGGACCGCGTCCTCCTCTACTATGTGGACGCGGACCGCGGGGCGGGGATGTTCGAGTCGGTCGGGTGCGCCTCGTCGCCGGACGGACTCCGGTTCGAGAAACAGCCCTTCATGCTGTCCGGCCTCCCTTCGCGCAAGGCGCTCGACCCTTGCGTCGCGCGCGACCTCGACGGGAAGTTCCGCCTCTACTACTACGCGTGCGAGGCCGACCCCGGCTTGCGCGGGGACCATCCGGTGCGCGTCGCAACGTCGGACGACGGCGTGCGGTTCCGGGATCGCGGCGAGGCGTTCCGGCGCGAGGGGCTGGTGGACCCCGACGTGTTCATGTTCGGCGACCGGTGGTGGATGTACGTGTTCGGGAAAGGCGACACGGTGATCGCGACGTCGCACGACGGGCTCGCGTTCACGTACGCGCAGGACCTGGATCTGCGCGGGTACGGCACGACGGCGCCGGTCGCGCTCGAGGACGGGCGGCTGCGGCTGTACGCGTTCGAGCAGATGAAGTGGCCGGGGAACGCGGTGCGGAGTTTCCTGTCGACGGACGCTGTTCACTGGGAAGAGGAAGACGGAGTCCGGCTGCGGGCGGGCGCGGACGAGGAGCTGACGGATCCGTTCGTGGTGAAGTGGAAGGGCGGCTGGAAGATGTACTTCAAGACGGAGCCGCGGAGCGGCGGCGAGGCGGGGCCGAAGAAGCCGCGCGCGGACGCGCCGGGGCCGTGGGACGCCGACGTGATCGCATATCGCGTCAGCGCGGCGGGCGAGGTCGAAAAGACGGCGACGTTCGAGCGCGCGGGCGTGCCGACGATCGCACGGATGAAGGACGGGCGCCTGATCGCCGCGCACCAGAACTTCCCCGAGCACGACGAGGCGGGCTTCGACAAGGTCGCGGTCCGCTTCTCCTCCGACGAAGGCGCGACGTGGACGGCGGCGGAGACGATCCGGCTCGAGGGGCTCCCCGAGGGCATGCGCTCCCCGTTCGACCCCACGCTCGTGCCGCTTCCCGACGGCCGCGTGCGGATGTACTTCACTTCCACAAAAGGCCGGACGCTCGAATCGGGCGCGCCGGCGATCTACTCGGCGGTGTCGAAGGATGGCGTCGCGTACGCGTTCGAGCCCGGCGTGCGGTTCGGGTTCGAGGGGCGGATGGTGATCGACTGCGCGGCGGCGCTGCACCGCGGGACGTTTCACCTGTTCGCGCCGGACAACGGGGCGGCCGGGAAGGACTCGGGCGGGCGGGACGGTGTCGGGTATCACGCGGTGAGCGAGGACGGGCTCGCGTTCACGCGCGTGGACGACGTGCGGGTCGAGGGGCGGCGGCGGTGGCTGGGGAACGTGCAGTCGGACGGGAAGCGGATGGTGTTTTTCGGGACGGGGGAAGGGTGGATGTGGGCGAGCGAGGACGGGGCGAGGTGGGTGCCGGTGGAGGCGGCGGAGGTGCGAGGGGCGGACCCGGGTGCGGTGGCGGCGAAGGGGGGCGGG
>JACPRD010000167.1 GCA_016190145.1 Planctomycetota bacterium
CTCCCCCGCCGCACCCCCTTCCAAAGGCCCGATCCTCAAACTCCGCCCCTTCCAGATCGCCTCCCGCTACGAAGGCCGCGAATTCGTCTGGCGCAAGTCCGACCTCGAATGGGAAACCGACTTCTACAACCTGTTCTTCACCGCTCCCCGCCAGACCGTCACCGACGAGTCCCGCGCCTGGCTCGCCGCCTCCGGCCTCTTCGAGCACGTCCTCGACTTCTCCAGCCACGTCGACGCGACCCACGTCCTCGAAGGCCACATCGTCCACCTCTACGGCGACGCGCGCGGAAAAGGGGCGAAGGCGGTGATCGAGGTGCAGTTTTTCCTCGTCGACGACCGCGCGACGCCTAGCGTAGTGGCGTTCGGGAAGGCGTACGCGGAGGCGGTGGGGATCAAGGAGGACTCGCCGGAGGAATTGGTGAAGGGGTGGAACGAGGGGCTGGGGCGGATTCTGGGGGCGCTGGAGACGGATTTGCGGGAAGCGGTGGGACGGTAGCGGCGAAAGTGTCGGGCATGCCCGTTCCCGGCCCATGTCCGGTAGAGTGGAGGGCGTCGTCCCCCCCGAAAAGGCGCCGCAGAATGGACCCGAGCCCGGAATCAGAATCTCCACCCCCGATCCGACCCCGCTGGAACATCTACATCGGGGACAACGCGCGACCCGGGATCTACGCGACCATTTCCGTCGGTTTCGCCCTGTCTTGCTTCAGTGAATGCGGGCACGCCCTGAATCCAGCGCGGTACCACGGCCCCCTGGCATTCCGCCCCACGATGTTCCTCGGCGTCTTCCTGTTCGCGACGGGCGCCATCCTGTACGGCCGCTCGATGAAGCCTCCGCGCTGGGCGATGCAGATCGGCATCCTGACGGCAGTGGCCACGGGCGTGCTGACGGTAGTGTTACTCTGGAGGTACATGGGCCTGGATGAGGTGTTTCTGAAATGAGCCCGGCACCCGAGCGGTCTGAGCCTGCGCGCCCGCGAGTGAATGGAAAGCCGGCGGCCTGCTTGAAGATCCTGATCCACAGACCAGGCACCACAAGCCGCTGCAAAAACCAGACGGAGGAGTTCCTGTGAAGACCGTCACCGTCAGTGAACTGCAGAACCAGGTCCGTCGCTGCCTGCGGATCGCGCAGAAAGAGTGCATCGTCTTGACCCGCCACGGCCGTCCAGCCGCCGTCGTCATCGGCGTCGAGGGCCGCGCCTGGGAAGATGTTCTCTACCGGACGAGTCCGTCCTTCTGGAGGATGATCGCGGAGCGACGCAAGGGGAAGACCGTTTCGTCCGCCGAGATGCGGCGGCGGCTTGAGGCTCGGTGGACCAGGAGGAAGAAACGGTAGTGTCTCCAGCTACGGAAGGGGCAACCCGTCCGCGATAAGCGCCTCGATGTACGCCTCGATGGCTTCTTTGATATTGCGCAGCGCGGCGGGGCGCGTCCGGCCCTGGGAGACGCAGCCGGGCAGTGAGGGACAGAGCGCGACGTAACCCGATTCGCGGCCCTTCTCGATGATGACCGTGAATTTCATGGCAGCCGGGTATCCTGAGTGGGTGGAACGACCGGATTCTACCACGGCAGGTTTGGGGACCCACGGCGACCGCCCACCCCTTCGCGCCATCCGCGCGGCCTGGACCGCCGACCGCCTGACCGTCTACCAGGCCTTTCGCCCCGAGATCGCCGAACCCGCCGCACGCACCGGCCGCTTCGGCCCCGGCTTCTCCCTCGACCGCATGACGTGGATCAAGCCGTCGTTCCTCTGGATGATGGGCCGGTCGGGCTGGGCCTCCAAACCGGGCCAGGAGCGCGTCCTCGCCATCGACATCGCGCGGGACGGCTTCCACTGGGCCCTCGCGCACGCCTGCCTCAGCACATTCGACGCCGCCGTGCACGGGACGCTCGACGCCTGGAAACGCCGGCTCGACGAATCGCCCGTCCGGGTCCAGTGGGACCCCGAGCGCGACATCACCCTGCGCGCACTCCCCTGGCGCTCGATCCAGGTCGGGCTCTCCGGGGAAGCGGCCGCCCGCTACACGCGCGAGTGGATCCTGGCGATCCGCGACGTCACGGCGCTCGCGCATGCGGTGCGGGACCGGGTCGCGAAGGGGGACCAGGCTGGCGCGCAGAGTCTGCTTCCGATCGAGAGGCCCTACCACGCGCCGCCAGAAGTCATCGAGCAGCTTGGGATGAGTCCGGAGGGGCCGCCGGTCGGGCGGTTTCCGGCAACTTGAGCAATCTCGACGTCTTTCCGTCCCCCGACGACCTCCGGCGCGAAGGTCCTTCGCGCCTCACGTGCGTGATTCTCCTGGCAATCTTCGTGCTCCTTCCGATCGTGTCGCTGCTCTTTTTCTATCACGCCGTGATTCATCCTTGGCAGGAGAGTGAGCGAATGCCGATCCGGTACCATGATCTGTCGCAGTTGGATTTCGCCTTTCGCACCTACCGCAGTCGGTTCGGGGACAACGATGCCATCTCCTTCCACGAGGTGCTGCTGCGCAGTAAAGCTGGCGGCGTGGAATTGAAATTGGAGTGCAGCATGTGCGGCGGCGTATTCCACGCGAACACCCGACCGATCCGTGATTTGGCGGACCGAACGCCCCTGGCCTGGTGTCCGGAGTGTGGGCGTCGCCGGGACTACCCGCTAGTCCTCCTGTGGATTTCCGAGCCGGATCCGAGAGACAGGGAGCAACTCTTCAGCCTCACGGTCCCACGGGAGTCGCTGTCGGATCTCAAGCCGCTCGGCCGTTGAGTTGCGACGCTCAATGGCGTTTACAATTCACACTTCCACCAGATCCGGCTCCCCGCACCCTCGGAGGATCTCCGCTCGAGTCGCATCCCTCAGCTTCACCGCCGCCGCCCAGTCGTTGCCCTCCGGCTCGAGCGTGGGCCCGACCGACGCCGCGATCGTGCCGCAGCGCGGGACCCAGGTCTTGTCGCGGAGGACGGAGCGGCTGCCGCGGACCGTCAGCGGGACGAGCGGGACGCCCGCCTGCGCTGCGGTGAGGAACGCGCCCATGTGGAACGGGCGCAGGCCCGGGGCGCGGCGGAAGGTGCCTTCGGGGTACACGACCAGGCAGGCGCCCTGGCGCAGCGCGGCCACGACGGCGGCGGTGTCCTGGACGCCTTCCTTGGGGTCGAAGCGCTCGACGAAGAGCGTGCCGAGGCGGCGGAGGAAGATCCGGGAGAGGAAGGAGTTGAGGAGTTCCTTCTTGGCGACGAAGGCGTAGCGCGGGGGCAGGAGGCCGTAGAGAGCGAGGGAGTCGATGTAGGAGGAGTGGTTCGGGGCGAGGACGTGCGGGCCGGGCGGAAGGCGGTCGAGCCCGGAAATGCGCAGGCGGGCGCCGAGGAGCGGGAGGGCGAAGCGCATGCCGGCGCGGATCAGGGCGCGGCGGAGGCGGAGGCCGGGGAGGAGGAGGATGCCGAACCAGAGGGCGAGGCCGAAGGAGAGGCCGAAGGTCCAGGCCCAGACGGCGAAGAGGCGGAAGGCGGCGGCGCGGGCGAGGCGGCCGAGGCCGGGGCCGACGCCGGAGAAGGAGAGGCGGACGAATTGCCAGAGCACGCCGCTGCGGACCTTGCCGAGGCGGCCCGACTCGTAGAGGTCGCGCGCGGCGCTGCGGCGCACCTTGCCGCTGGGGGTCTTGGGGACGCCGCCGGGCGGGACGAGCACGACGTCGTCGGGGGGCGCGTCGAGCAGCTCGGCGCCGAGGTCGCGGATCTTCTTCACGAGATCCTCGCGCGCGGCGTCCTCCCGCGCGCGCGTCTCGGCCGCGACGACGAGCCGCTCGGTGCCGGTCCGCGCGTCGTGCGTGCCGAAGACCGCGACGAACCCTTCGCGGATCCCCGGGAGCTGCCCCACCGCTTCCTCCAGTTCCTGCGGATGGATGTTGCGCCCGCCGCGGATGATCATGTCCTTGGCGCGGCCGGTGACGTACAGCTCGCCGTCCGCGACGTAGCCGAGGTCGCCGGTGTCGATCCAGCCTTCGTCGAGGACCTTGCGCGTGGCTTCGGGGTTACGGTAGTAGCCGGACATGGCGGAAGGGCCGCGGAACTGAACGCGGCCGACCTCGCGGTCGCCGGCTTCGCGGTGCGCGTCGTCGAGGATGCGGATTTCGACGGTCGCGACGGGGCGGCCGCAGCCGACGAACCGGAGCGCGTGCGGGTCGCCGGGCTCGGCGGGCACCGCGCGGCGCTTCAGCTGGAACTCGTCCCGTTTCACCGCGTCCACGATCGGCCCGCGGTCGAGCGGCGGAAACGTGACGCCGAGGCAGTTCTCCGCGAGGCCGAAGACGGGGCACATCGCTTCGCGGCGGAAGCCGAACGGAGCGAACCGCTTGAGGAAGCGGTCGATCGTGTCGGGGTGCACGGGCTCCGCGCCGTTGAACGCGATGCGCCACGGGGAGAGGTCGAGGCCGGCGAGGGCCGCGTCGTCGAGTTTCGTAGCACAAAGTTCGAAGGCGAAGTTGGGCGCGGCGGACATGGTGCCGCGGTGGTCGTGCATCGCCTTGAGCCAGCGGATGGGGCGCGCGATGAACATGGTGGGCGACATCAGGACGAGCCGGAACGCGACGTAGAGCGAACCGAGCCAGGCGCCGATCAGGCCCATGTCGTGGTAGAGCGGCAGCCACGAGACGAAGACGTCGGTCGACGTCGCCTGGCAGCCCGTATGCATCGCGTGGATGTTCGCGATGAGGTTCGCGTGCGTGAGCGCGACGCCCTTGGGGTCGCCCGTCGAACCGGAGGTGTACTGGAGAAGCGCGAGCGCGTCGGGGCGCAGGCGGAGCCGGTCCGGCGGCGGGCCCTTGAGATCCGCGCGGGTGACGACGTGTTTCAACTCGGGGAGCAGCGACTTGAGCAGGCCGCCGATCTTCCCGACTTCCTCCATCGTGACGAGGACGGTCGCGCGGCAGTTGTCGAGGATGCGCGCCTGCCGGCGGACGTGTTCCTCGATGCGCGTGACGCGCGTGGGCGGGTAGAGCGGCACGGCGATCCCGCCCGCCAGGAGCGCGCCGAAGAACGTCTCGAAGTACGCGCGTCCCGAGGGAAGCATGATCGCGACGGGCCTTCCGGGCTCGAGGTCGAGCGCCCGCAGCCCCGCCGCGACCTCCTGCGCGCCGCGCAGCAGCTCGCCATAAGTGATATTCTCGAGATTTTCTTTTTCGTCGATGAGCGTGATGTGCGGCCGGTCCGGATGCCGCGCGGCGTGCCACTCCAGGATCTCGACCAGCGTCTCCGCCCGGTCCGGCACCTCCCCCACGGCCTCGAGCGCCTTCGCGAGCGCGGCGGAGGGGGCGGCCGCCGCAGCGGCTGGCGCCGCCTGCGCGAGGGCCCGCGCGAGATCCCCCAGCGTCTCGGCGCCCATGGCCGCCTGATCCGGCAGCGCGACCCCGAATTGCCGCTCGATGCGCAGCAGCAGCTCCACTCGCGCGAGGGAGTCGATGCCGAGGTCGTTCTCGAGGGAGGAGTCGAGCGTGACGGTGCGACGGGGACGGCCGGGGCGCAGCTCTTCGGCGAGGCCGCGGGCCAGCTCGATGAGCGCGGGGGCAGGATCGGACGCTGAGAGAGTGGTGGGCATGATTCGGGTGTTCCCGGATCCTGATCTTACTTTCGCCGATTCCGGGGAGATGTGCGAATCCTTCGGTGAAGCGGGACGCCTCGATGCGGGAAGCAACTCCCTCCCCGGTAGAATCGAGGAGGCGTGCCCGCGGGCGCTCACCCTAGCGAGGAGCCGTGAGACTCGAGATCGAATTCCCTGCCGTCTTGATTATCTGGGTCGCTACCCAGATGCTGGTGTTCCCATTGGCGTATTCCGCATGGCACATCGGCTGGATTTGCCTGGCGCGGAGGCTCGCCCCAGCGCTCACGGCTGGCTCTGCTTGTTGGTGCCTCCTGTCTACGGTCATCGGGTGCATGACCTACTCGGGCATCCTGGCTCATCTGCCGACGGACGGATTGGAGTTCTTCGACGTCGCACGAGTCTCAGCGGCGAGCGCAGTCCTGGCCTGGCCGCTTGCCTACATCACGTCCGCCGCTGGTCAGGTTTCGGATCTGGATGACCGTTCGGTCTGCCTGTATCTGGGCCTGTTCTGTCTGTTCGCAGGCGTCCTCTTCTCAATTTGGTTCACATGCCCCGGGACCTACTCATGGGCGATTCAATGCCTGGTATCACTTCCCTTCCTGGTTCTGCTCTGCGTCAACCTTTTCCGAAAAGGCGACCCCGCGAAGAGCTTGTCGGCGGAGGACTTGGTCTCGCGCTAGAGCGCCCCATCGTCATACCACTGATCGCTCAGAAGCGCCCCCGGATGCCCTCCGCTCGCCACGACCGTCCCGCAGTGCGCCGCGTACTCCGCGATGAACCTGTCGAGCGCCCCGTCGAGCGACAGGCCGTGCCGGTTCGCGTACGTGCGATATGAGATCACGCCCGCCGGGGTCAGCGCGATCAGCCTTCTTCCGACGACGTTGCCGCCGGGTTCCTTGACCCAGACGACGGCCTTGTCGATGTCGATGGCGTTGGAAACGGCGCTCCAGACGTTGGAGCCGCGCAACGACAGGCAGCTTGCGAAGCCGTATTCGCCCATGAAGAGGACTTCGAACGGGTCGGTTTCGACTTCGAGGACGAGTTTGCCGGCGAAGTCCGACTCCGGCGTGTCTTCCACGATCCTAACGCGATCGAGGTTCATGGCGATTTCGTCGAGGACGCGGGGGTCGGGGGGGGGCGGGCGCTTTTCGGGGTCTTCGCCTTCGGCGGGAGGGCGGTTGGCGCGCTCGCGGAGGTCGGCGAGGGCGCGGCCCAGCTCGGCGGGAGAGTTGTCCTTGAGGCCTTCGGCGCCCAGGGATTCGAGGAGCTTGCGGGTCTGGGCGAGGTCGTCGCGGACGCGGCGCTTCTTTTCGGCGGCGGCGTCCTGGGGGCGGTACTGGACTTCGCGGCGGAACTCGGCGCGCCAGCGGTCGAAGGCGACGGTGGGCTGCTTCGCGCGGACGCGGGCTTTCCATTCCTCGACGGGAGGCTCGGTCCGGAGCCAGTCGTGCGGGCGGCCTTCGAGGCGGTCCTCGATGAGGCGCGCGAGGTACTTGCGGTTGTTCGGGAAGGAGCCTAGGGCGCCGAAGAACAGGAACGACGGGAGGATCGAGGGCTCGAGGCGGCGGATGTCCACTTCCCGGCCCAGGACGGCGCGGAGCTTCTTCTGGTAGAGGCCGAAGCGCGAGGACTCGACGGCTTCGACGGCGATGCGGGCCAGCTCGGCGCGGAGGGCGTCGCGGACGTGCTTTGCCAGGTCCTTGCGCTCGCGCGCGGCGAGTTCGCGGGCGGCGGGGGACGCGCCGGGGGCGTCGGGGTCGGCGAGGAGGCGGGCGTAGCCGGGGTTGATCCAGGCGGCGAGGTTGCGGTTCAGCGTCCGCTGGCGCTCCTCGATCTTCTCGCGGCGGCGGCCCTCCGCGCCTTCGAGCTGGCGCTCGAGCGCGTGAAGCTCGATCTCGGCGTCCTGTGCGCGGCGGTCGAACTCGCCCAGCGCGGAGAGGTCCAGCAGGAGGCCGAAGCGGGCGGCGAGCATCGCGACCGTCGCGTAGAAACGCGAGAGATCCTCGTCGCGCGAGAGGAACGCCGCGAACGCCGGCCAGGCCGCGCGCGGGGCTTCGCCGATCGCGAAGTTGTCGCGGAAGACGTCGTGGTCGTGACCCGTCTCCATCAGGTAGTGGAGCTGGAACGCCCCTTCCAGCCACCGTTCCGCCGCCGCGGTCGAAACGGCGTCGTCGAAGGAATTGTCGAGCAGGAAGAAGAGAAAGTCCCAGAGCGGGGTGCGGTTGCGGTCGGTCCAGGTGACGGCGGTCGCGGCGAAGCGGAGGGCTTCCATGAGGACGTACTGTTTCGAGCGGGAGCGCTGGCGGAAGAGGATGGCCATGAGGGCGCGGGCGCGGCGGGAGCCGACGTGCGGGGGTTCGCGGAGGGCGCGTTCGAGCTCGGTGCGGACGTGGGAGGCCTGGGCGATGTTGAGGATGGACTGGAGTTCCTCGACGCGCGTCGTGGCGCGGTTGACGGGTTCGAGGGCGAGGCAATCGAAGAGGGCGACGGTGGCGACGGGGGTGAATTCGGGGCGGAGTTCGAGGAGGCGGCGGAAGAAGCCGAAGGCCCGGTTGGTGGCGTGGGGGACGGCGGCGAGGGCGGCTTCGACGTGGTGGGGGCGGAGGAGTTCGGGGCGGTGTTCGAGGACGGCGCGCAGGATATCGAAGGCGTGGTACGCGCTCGCGGCGAAATGGCGGCAGACGGCGTCGACGAGGTCGAGGCGCAGGTGTTCGCCGCGGTTATGGGCGAGGTAGTAGGCTTCGTCGATGGCGTCGGCGGGGTGGGCGGGGAAGGCGCGGACGAACCGGTCGAGCACGGCGGGGTCTTTTTCCGAGAGGATGTGGAGGACGCCGAAGAACTTGCGCGGGCCCGTCGCCGCGAGTTTCTCGAGCGCGTCGAGCGTCGCGGGGTCGAACAGCGCGGGGACGGTGCGCGCCGCGGCGTCGAAGAAGTCCCAGGCTTTTTCGGGCGCGGCCGCCGCGTGCCGCACGACCGCGGCGACGAGCGCCGGGCGCAGAACGTTCGGGTCGTCGCGCGCCGAGTCGTACGCCCCTTCCACCGCGTCCTTCGGCCACGCGTCGAAATCGCGCAGGGCGCGCGCGACGAGGTCTTCGCGGCGGGCGTCGTCGTGGCACGCGAGGGAGAACAGCATCTCGAAATACGCCTGAGGCCCGCCGGCACGGCGCTCGGCGAAGAACTCGACGTCGGCGGGGAGAAGGGCCTCCGGCGCGTGGCGGGCGGCCGACGCCGCGACGCCCCAGGCGCCCTCGGGGTTCGCGTCGTACGAAGCGCGCGCGAGCGCGACCCACGCCGCGCCGTGGAGCGCGGGCCCGTGCTCGTAGAGCAGGTAGCCCGCCGCGCCGAGCGCCTCGGCAGGATGCTGCGGCGCCAGCTCGCGGAACCGCGCCGTCAGCGCCTCCGCGCGCTTCGGATCCTTCCCCGCCAGGTGCAAGAGCACCGAGAGCGCCGACCGCGGCGACGCCGCGCGGCGCGACACCACCCACTCCACCACCGCCGCGTCGAACGAGGCCGGCGCCGAGCGCGCCACGTCCTGGATCCGCCCCCACGCCTGCGGCCCCTCGCGCTCGAACAGCTCGTCGAGCGACGCCGCCTCCGGCCCCCGCCAGCCCCGCATGTGCGCGATGACGTCCGATTCGCTCATATGGGCGGCGATGATACCCGATGGTATCTTGCCCCCATGCGCCTCGTCCGAGTCGACTCCGGCCCGCGCCTCGACGACATCCGGAAACTCTTCCGCGAGTACCAGAAATGGCTCGGCGTCGACCTCTGCTTCCAGAGTTTCGAGGAAGAGCTGGCGGCGCTGCCCGGCAAGTACGGCCCGCCGCGCGGCCGGCTGCTGCTCGCGCTGGAGAACGGGCGGCCGGCGGGGTGCGTGGCGCTGCGGCCGATCGGGCGGGGCGTGTGCGAGATGAAGCGGCTGTTCGTGCGGGACGAATTCCGCGGGCTCGGGATCGGGCGGCGGCTGGCGGAGGCGATCGTGAAGGCGGGGCGGGAGATGGGCTACCGGTCGATGAAACTGGACACGGTGCCGAAGCTGAAGGAGGCGCTGGGGCTGTACGCGTCGATGGGGTTCGAGCCGACGGAGGCGTACGTGTTCAACCCGCTGGAGGGGGCCATTTTTCTGGAGAAGAGGCTGGCGGCGAGGCGGAGATCCGTCAAGGACAGGACGAAGTGAATCCGCTTTCATCCGCTGTCATCCATTTCCAGGCCTTTCTTATCGCCGTTCATCCACACAGATCCCGATCCAGAAAGAAGCGGGGATGAAAGGCGATAAGAAAGACCTGGCTGGGGATAAAGGAGGATGAAATCGGATGTCTTGGGCACAGGGGCTCGGCCCTCAAGCCCTTGGCACGGCCTCACCTTCAGTTCCTGAACGCGATCCCACCCCGCCGCACAACCACCTTCACCTCGTCCCCGCGATGCACGTCGCCTTCCAGAATCCGATCCGCCAGCGGATTCTCCACGCACTCCTGCACCGTCCTCCGCAGTTCGCGCGCGCCGTACTCGGGGCTGAAGCCCGCTTCCGCCAGGAACTTCGGCACCTGGGGGGACCAGGACATGCGGATATCGGCGCGGCGGGCGTGGTCGGCGACCTGGGTGAGGAAGCGGTCGACGATGCGGACGCAGTCGGCGAGGGAGAGGGGGTTGAAGAGGACGACCTCGTCGATGCGGTTGAGGAATTCGGGGCGGAACTCGCGTTTGAGGGCGTCGACGGTGCAGCCGTAGAGGGTTTCGCGGTCGAGGGTCTGGCGGTGGTGGTCGAAGCCGACGCGGTTCCCGGCCTCGCGGACCTCCTCGACGCCGACGTTGGACGTCAGGATGACGACGGCGTCGGCGAAGGAGATCCGCGTTCCGTGGGAATCGGTGATGAACCCCTCGTCCAGGAGCTGGAGGAGGAGATTGTGGACCTTGGGGTCGGCCTTTTCGACTTCGTCGAACAGGACGACGGCCGCCCCTTTCTTTTTCATTTCTTCGGAGAGGTAGCCTCCCTCGTTGTGGCCGATGTAGCCGGGGGGTGCGCCGATGAGCTTGGCGTACTCGTGGGGGAGGCCGTATTCGGAGCAGTCGACGCGGACCAGGCGGGTCCGGTCGTCGAACAGCGAGTCGGTGAGGGCCTTGGCGAGTTCGGTTTTGCCGACGCCGGTCTGGCCGATGAAGAAGAAGGTACCGACGGGGCGGGCGGTGTCGCGGAGGCCAACGGCCGCGCGGCGGACGACGCGGGCGACGGCGCGGACGGCGTCGTCCTGGCCGATGATGCGCTCGCCCATGGCTTTTTCGAGCCCCGCGACGCGCTCGAGTTTCTCGCGCGGCTCGGGCTCGGGGGCCTTGAGGAGGTGAATTTCGGCCTGGGGTTCGCGCGAGGCCGGCAGCGTGACGCGGGCGATGTCGAGGCCGGGGTTCACCTCCACGGCGAGGCGGTAGAGCTCTTCCTCGAATTGCGGCCGCCCGCCGGGAAGTCTGGCGCAGGCGGAGTCCAGGGCGGCGGTGAAGTTCACGGCGCACGCGTTGACGACGAGGCCGCGGTAGGCGTTCTTGTCGGGGATGCGGGAGGAGCCGAGGAGTTCGGCGATTTCCTCCGGGCTCCAGGCGCGGATCTTGACGAACTCATCGAGGAGCGGGGAGTACCTGAGGACGACGCTGGGCTCCATGCGGATCATGCTGCCTTCCTTTCCTTCCCCCTGCCCCGCCGGCCGTGCGTTTCCGTGCGCGGTCCCCCTTACTTGTGTATCGGTTGAAGGCTGCGGAAAACTTCGCCTTCCATAAAAATTATAAAGGGAGGCAAGGCAGTAACGAAGCGCGATTTCATGGGTGCTCATTGAGAAGCGTCGAGAGTTGAGCGTCGAGCGTCGAGAAGGGCCGTGATCGGCGTTTGTGTGTGTCGCGTGGTCTGCGGCGCCGAGGGGCCCCCGGGCAGATCCGCCGTCCCTCCACCGAGCGCCGGATCAGCGCCTTTCTCCACCCTGGACGCTCAACGCTCATCGGCGCCGCAATCCTGCCGAAAGAGGATCGCCTCGATCACCGACCTTCTAGACGCTCGACCCTAAACGCTCGACGCCTTCCCGCGCAGTTCGCGAAGAATGTGCAGATACCCTTCATACCTCGCCCCCGCAATCCTCCCCCCCTGCACCTCCGCCTTCACCGCGCACCCGGGCTCCGTCTCGTGCAGGCAGTTGCCGAACTTGCAGCCCGCCGCGATTTCGCGCATCTCCGGAAAGTACGCGGCCAGATCCGCAATCTCGACGCCCCACAGGCCGAACACCTCGATCCCCGGCGTGTCCACGACGTGGCCGCCGCCGGGAAGCGCGAACATCGCGACCCACGTCGTCGTGTGCTTGCCCTCGTCGATGCGCTCGCTCAGCTCGCCGGTCTTGAGGTTCCACGACGGCTCGATCGCGTTCAGCAGGCTCGACTTCCCCACCCCGCTCGGCCCCATCAGCACCGTCGTGCGCCCCGCGAGCCAGTCGCGCATCTCCGGAAGACCCTTCCCCGTGATGGCGCACGTTTCGAACACGCGGTAGCCGGCGCGGCGGTAGTCCTGCAGGACGTCGGGCGGCGGCGCCAGGTCAATCTTGTTGATCGCGATCGCGCACTCCATCCGGCCCGACTCGCCCATGACGAGTGCGCGGTCGAGCGCGCGGAAATCGGGATCGGGGGCGCGCGACGAGAAGACCGCGAGCAGCCGGTCGGCGTTCGCGACGAGCACGCCCTCGAGCTGGCCCGTCGCGCCTTTCGCGCGGCAGAGCTTCGTGCGGCGCGGAAGGGTCCGGAGCAGCTTGCCCTCGCCGATCGTTCCGGGCTCGAACTCGACCTCGTCGCCGACCGCGGCGGGCTTGTTCGCGCCCTCGCGCGAGCGGCGGATCTTGTTCGTGAGCGACAGCTCGACGAGGCCGCCGGGGGTCTCCACGACGAACTTGTTCGCGACGATCCGCACGACGCGCCCCGTCACCATTGCGGTCTCTCCCGGAGGCCGCCTTCGGGGAGAAGCGGCTGGAGCGGGCACCCGTCGCACGCGGGCTTCGACTTGCAGTGCTCCTTGCCGGCCTTCACGAGCAGCGCGTGCGCTTCGTTGAAGAGCGCGGGGTCGGGCTCGAGATGCTCCATGAAGAATCCGCGCACATCGTCGTAGCCGGACTCCCAGTCCACGAGGCCGTGGCGCGCCAGGATCCGGTGCGTGTACGCGTCCGCCACAAACGTCGCCTTGCCTCCCGCGTAGAGCGCGATGGAGTCCGCGGTCTCGGGGCCGATGCCGGGGACTTCGAGAAGGGTGTCGCGGAGGGCGTCGGGGCCGCGGGCGAAGAGGCGGTCGAGGTCGCCGCCGTGCTCCTCGTGGAGCCATTTACAGAAGCGCATCAGCCGCTTCGCCTTGACGCGGAACGTCCCTGCCGGCCGGAGGAGTTCCTCGAGGCGCGCCGTGCCGCAGGCGAGAACGGCGTCGCAGTTCAGCGCCCCGGCGGCACGCAGGTTCGCGATCGCCTTCTCGACGTTTTTCCAGCTCGTGTTCTGCGTGAGGATCGCGCCGCAGCAGACCTCGAACGGCGTCTCCGCGGGCCACCAGCGCTGGGGGCCCCAGGCCCTTTCCAGCGCGGCGATCAGTTCGCGAGCGCGGGTCATTTCGGGCCGGCTTTCCAATTACGGAAGCGGACGACGCTGTCGAAGTTGCCGAAACCCCAGCGGCCGTCCAGGCGGACGTCCTCGTCGGCCATTTCGTACGTGAGGAGTTCCCTGTCGCCGCAGGAGGCGGTGAGGGTGCGGCCGCGGAGGTCGACGCGCACCGTGGTCCACGTTTCGGGCTCGACGACCGGCGGGTCGCTCTGGCTGAACGCGACGCGCTCCCACTGGTCTTCCTTGAGCACGAGGATCGCGGTCAGGCCGCTGGTCACGAACGCGACCTTGACGAAGTTGCGCGCGCGGTCGTCCCAGCAGCCGAGCAGGATGTCGGCCTGGCCGTTGGCGAGCTCCTGCACCCAGATCTCCGCGCTCACGGAGACGTCGCCCTTGAGCTCGTCGCGGTGGAACACCGCCGAGCCCGTCTTAGGGTACGCCGCGCCCTCCAGCTCCATCCCGTCGACGCGCCAGTCCCCGTACTTCATTTCCCACGGCCCGCACTTGACGCCGCGGATCCATTTCGTCCACTCCTCCTGCACTTCGCGCGGCGCGCCGACGACGCGCTGGAACATCGTGCGGCCGCGCGCCGCGGGGATCTGGTGCGCGGCCACGCCCGTGAAGCCTTCGATGATCTTCTTCCACTCCGCCGGCCGCTCTTCCACGAGCCATTTCACGAGCGCCCAGGATTCGCGGTAGAAGAGGTCGCGGAGGAAGGCGTCGGGCTGGGAGGAGTAATCGAGCACGAGGAGGTCTTCGAGGGCGATCAGGCGGCCGGCCTCGAGCGCGCGCCTGAGCGCGTGCATTCCCGTGGAGAAGTACACGCCCTGCACGGCGTTCTCGCCCATCTCGCGCTCGGCGCAGTACTCGGCCATGCCCTCGAGCACCCACTGCGGCGCGCCGTCGTACCACTTCACGTGCCGCCGCCAGAACATGTGCGACGCCTCGTGCACGACGAGCGCGCGCATTCGCTCGGTCATCGGCACGCGGGCGAGATAGGCGGTGTCCGTGCGCGGCGCCATGAGCAGGTGCGAGTCGCCGGTGTTGACGGAGAAGAACCCGCCGTTGTTCGCGAACTTTCCCTGGTTCAGCTTCTTGTCCGCCGCGACGTAGTCCTCGCGCGTCGCGTACACGAACATCCGGTAAGCGGTGTCCTTCTCGGGCGTCGTCCCGCCCAGGTCGCAGAACACGGGCCACGCGTGCCGGAACGTCCCGCGCGCCTCCTTCCGGAACGTCTCGTCCGCGTGCGACCCCGCCAGCTCGATCTTCGGCGGATCCGCGGCCGCGGCGACCGCGGCGAGACACAGGACCAGTGCCGGCAATCCCCTCCTCATCCCTTAGGCGCCTCCTGCGGGCTGCGGTCGAGTTCGAGAAGCGCCTCCACGAAACTGTCCGGATCGAAAACTTCCAGGTCCTCGAGCTTCTCGCCGACGCCGACGAACTTCACGGGCAGCCTGAGCTGCTCCTCGATCGCCACCACCACGCCGCCCTTCGCCGTTCCGTCGAGCTTCGCGAGCACGAGCCCCGTCACGTTCAGCACCTCGCTGAACGACTTCGCCTGGTTGATCGCGTTCTGCCCCGTCGTGGCGTCGAGCACGAGGAACGTCTCGTGCGGCGCCTCGGGCAGCTTCTTCTGGATCACCTTCCGGATCTTCCCCAGCTCCTGCATCAGGTTCTGCTTCGTGTGCAGCCGCCCCGCCGTGTCGATCAGCAGCACGTCCGCCTTCCGCGCGACCGCCGCCTCCACCGCGTCGTACGCCACCGCCGCCGGGTCCGCGTTCATCTGGTGCTTGATGATCTCGACCCCGAGGCGCGACGACCAGATCGTGAGCTGCTCGATCGCGGCCGCGCGGAACGTGTCCCCCGCGCCCAGGATCACCTTCTTCCCCGCCGCGCGAAAGTGGGCCGCGAGCTTCGCCACCGACGTCGTCTTCCCCGTCCCGTTCACCCCCGCGATCAGGATCACCGTCGGACCCGAGGGCGCCAGCTTTACGTCCCGCGCCAGCCCCGCGAACTGCTTCTTGAGCGTCGCCTTCAGGTAGTCGTAGACCTGCGCGACCTCCATGATTTCCTTGTGTTTGTACTTGAAGCGGACGTCTTCGATGATACGCATGGCGGTGGTCACGCCGATGTCCGCGGTGATGAGCACCTCTTCCATTTCCGAGATGAAGGCGTCGTCCAGTTTCCGCGAGAAGACGAAGAGCTGGCTGACGGGCGTGTTGAGGAGCTTGCGGGTCTTTTCGAGCCCGCCCTTGATTTTTCTGAAGGTGTTTCCGAGGAAGCCCATGCGTTCCTTTCATTGTAGCTTGTGGCGGGAAAAGACAGGGCGAAAGGGCGAGAGGGCGGAAGGGCGGGAGGGCGGGAGGGCGGAAGGGCGGAAGGGCGGGAAGGCGGGAGGGCGGGAGGGCGGAAAGTCGGACACGCGGCGGGAGTTCCGATTCGACCTCAGACGTCGGCGTCGGACCCCCGGCGGAACTCCCCGCCTCTTCTCCCTGTCGCTTTTCCTCCCGCCCTCTCGCCCTC
>JACPRD010000158.1 GCA_016190145.1 Planctomycetota bacterium
CTCGGAGCACCTCTGTCTCACGGCGTTGGCTTTCACTCCCATTGCCGCTCCCGTCTGCTTCGCGCTCTTCTCCTCGAAGTAATGCGCGCGGATGACTTCGCGCTGGCGCGGCGGGAGAAGCAGGATCGCCGGGCCGAGATCGCAGATCTCGATCCCCTCCGGCACGATGTCAGAAGGATCGTCCGGAACTGATGCGGCCGGCTCGGCTTCAGGGAGACCGAAGACGACGATCGCGGCGGTCCGGCGCTTCTTCAGGATCCCGAACCAGACGCGATGAGCAAGACACGTCACGAACGGGGCGGGTTTGCGGATTCGTGTGCCACGGCGGACCGCTTCCAGGCACTGGAGGACGGTGTCGGAGACGGCGTCCTCGAGATCCTCGCTCCTCAAACCGCGCTTATGAAAGAAGCGGCGAAGGAACGCGCTCCGATCCTGGAGAAATTCCTCAGGGTGTGGGGGCTGTTGGCTGCTGGCTGTTGGCTGTTGAACTCCGTTCCCGACCACTATGGGCTGTGACATACCGCCTCCCATCTTGAAAATCTGAAGCTTCCCACATAGGCCAGCGTCTCCCCCGTTGCGTCCTCATACTCTATGTGGCTCCGTCGCAGAAAACGCCACGGAAAATCCGGATTTCAATGCCGGGCACCGCACCTTCCCGAAGCCTGCCCTCCCGGCACCAGACTCCGGCCACCCTCAGTCCGCAGGCCCTCCCCGCCGTGCCAAGGGCGGCGTCGTGTGTCGCCAGGACCAGCTCTGCGTCGTTCTCCTCGCACCACAACAGCGCCGTCGCCAGGTGAATCGCATCGAGCGTGCCGAGGGCCGTGGGAAATGGCTGCGGTGCACGATCGAGAACGACAGCCGTCACGTCTACGACCTCCACGGACCGGAACACCTCGAACACCCGCAGGCGTGCAACGGCGAGTCCCCCGACTTCTTCCAGCGTCTCGAGAACGCGGATCCCGCGGACACGGCGGCCGTCGACGGGATGCTCGACGCCATCCGTGCCCGTCGCACCTGAGGGCCGGCGTCCGCGGTCCCCGCGCCGGCGGTCCAACGCCGAACTCCGAACGCCGAACCCCGCCGGGCTTCCGGCCCCGGCTCTATTTCTTCGTCCGCTCCACCTCCACCCCCTGCTGCTGCTTCCTCACGTTCTTCCCGTAGTTCTCTTCCATCGCGTCGTTCGCCTTGTTGAGCTCGTCGTCGAGAACTTCCTTCTGCTGCTCGGTTAGGTTCTTGAGCTCCTGGCTCGAGGGCTTGGGCGGCGGCTGGAGGCCGATGGCGGCCTGGCCGCGGAACATCGCGACGTGGCCGTCCTTCTCGGCGACCACGACCGCGAGGCCGCGCACGCCGTGGGTCTCCCAGATGCCGCGGAGGTCGGTCTTGTCGCTGGCGATCTTCTGGTCCTGCGTGCCGAAGATCGTGACCTTGACGCCTTCGGCGAACCCGCCGCCCGCGACGTCGGCAACGTTGACGCGGACGGTGCCGGTGGCTTCCTCCTGCACGGACATGGAGAGGTTCGAGCGGAGGATGAGGCCGCTCGCGAAGAAGTCGCCCGCCTTGACGCCGACGAGGTACGCGCCCGCTTCCTTGAGCTCCAGCGTGAACTTCTGCTTCTCGCGGCGGCGGGCGTTCGGGTGGTCGAGCGTGTAGGTCTTCTCGAAGACGGGCCGGATGCCGGCGACCTCGATCGTGGACGGATCGGCGATGTTCTTGCGGCGAAGCGCCAGCATCGTGAGATCCACCTTATAGGCCCGGACGTGCGCCTCGGCGACGCCCGCGTACTCCAGCTCCAGCTCCGCCGCCTTCGAAAGCGGCGCGATCGTCACCTCCTGCACCACCAGCGCCTCGCGTTCGAGGAACGAAATCGACCGCACGGCGTCCGGGCTCTTGTCCTTCACCTTCTTGTAATTCTCCAGCGCCTTGTCCAGCTCGCCCTTCGCGTGGAAAATCTGCGCCTTCATCAGCACCGCCTGCGTCCGGATCACCTCCGGGCCCGGGTTCGCCTTGATCCCGTAGTCGTGCGTCTCGAGCCGGTCGCACATCACGAGCGCCTCCGCGAACTTCTTCTGCGCGAAGAACGCGAACGCCTGCGTGTAGTCGAACGTATCGAGGAAGCGGCTCTTCGGGAACCGCGCCGCCGCCGCGCGGGCGGAGACTTCGGCTGCCTCGTGACTGCCGGCCTCGAGGTAGGCGCTGCAGAGGGACAGCATGACGCGGTCGCCCTCGGTGTCCGCGGGGAACCACGCGAGGTAACGCTCGAGCGTCGCGGCCGACTCGGCCAGGATCTCGGCGCGCGTCAGCATCTTCGGATCCTTTTCCGCCGGATCGCGGTGCTTTTTGGCGCGCGAGTAGAGCCGCTGCCCGAAGCCGAACACCATCTCGCGGTTGAGCGCAGAATCCGGGTACTCGGACAGGAACGTCTTCATCCAGCTCACGGCGTCCTTCAGGCGCCCCAGATCTTCCAGCGCGCCCGCGAGACCCGCTTCCTGCAGGAAGTACGCGTCGCACGTCCCGCTGTGGACCTGCATGGCGCGCTCGTGCTCGTTCATGGCGGCGTAGGCGCGGCCGACGGCGCGGATCTTGTCGAACGGCACGACTTCGCCGGGAGCCTTTTCCTTCAGGACTTCGAAGTAGCGGACGACGGTCTCGTGCTCCTGGAGCTCGATCGCCGAGTACGCGAGGTGCCGGGCCGCGACGATCATCGGGGCGTCGAGGAGCGTGCCCTTGTCGAAGAGCGGCAGGAGCGTTTCGCGCGCCTGCTTCCACATCTTCTTGTCGGCGTAGACGGCGCCGGCGCCGAAGCGTTCTCCGTGGGTCATCTGCCAGCCGTCGCGGAAGGCCGCGCCGGGAGCGAGGACTTCGACGTCGGGATAGGCGCCGGGCGCGTCGGCGTAGGCGGCCACGACGACGGTCTGCTTGCGCTCGGCCTCGGACTGCGGGGGCAGGAGGATCCGGAGCGCGGAGGCTTCGGACCGGAGGCCCGTCGCCTGCGGCAACTCGACCAGGGTGTACCCGATCGTCGGCCCGGGGATCGTCAGCTCGTACGTGATCGCGGACGCGTTCCCGGCCGCCACCTTCGCCATCGAAGGGTTCTCGACCGGTTCCTTCACGGCGACTGCGGAAGCGGCCACCGCGCGTCCCTCGACGAGCAGCGTCGGCCAGCCCGCGGTCCGTTTGACCGCCACCTTCACCGCCGCTTCCGGCGCAACACCCGTCTCGCGCCACGCGAGGACGAAGAACGTGCCCGTCCCGACCGGTTCGATCACGCCCTGCGTGGCCGCGACCTCGCCGAAACCCTTCACGGACTGCCCGTCGACCTTCACCTCGGTCACCTGGCTCTTCTCCGTCACCGACTGCATCGCGAGGGCGAGCGCCGCGCGCTCGAACGCCGTGCGCGGCCGCCGGGCGAGGAGCCAGGCGCGGGATTTGGTGAGGAGGGCGTTCGTGGCATCGATTTCCGCGATGGCGAACGCCGCGAGGGCGGTCGTCGCGTAGTGCGTGGCGGCCGTGTCGGGCGAGCCCGCCGCCGCCGACTCCCAGTGGTCGTCCTTCGCGGCCTTCGCCAGCCGGTCGAGCGCCGCCTTTGCCTCGTCCGTCTTGCCTGCCGCCTTGAGCGCGAGTGCGACGCACGCGAGCGCCCGGGCCGAAAGCCCGTCCGCCCCGCGCCACAGCCGGTGCACGTACCCGTACTCCGCCTTCCCGCCGCGCGCGAGCGCGAACAGGATCAGCGCCTTGACGTCGTCCGTCGTCGCCTGCGCGAACCGCGCCTTGAGCATCGCCGGGTCGGGCTCGATGTCGAATTCCGCCGCCTTGGCTTCCGCCGCCGCGAGGTACACGAGGACCGGCCACGACACGTCGAGGGCCGCCGCGTCCTGCGCCCCGAACCTCCAGAGCGCCGCGAACTCCGCCACCGCGCGCTTCGTCGCGTCCGTCTTCTCGTACCGGTGCCGCGCAATGCGGGCGATGAGCCGCGCCGCCTGGTCCGAAGCGGGCGTCAGTGGATCCTCGCCCTCCGCGAGGCTCTCGAGCAGCGCCGCCGGGCCCGTTGCGACCCGGACGCGCGTCCTGCCTTCTCCCTCGAGCTTGACTTCCACGCGCGCCGCGTACGCGCCGCCCAGCTCGTTCGCCGTCGACGGTCCTTTCGAGCGCATCGCGCAAGCGAAGTCCCGCTTCACGCCGTCCAGCCGGAACGCCGCGGCCGGCGCCGCCGTCCATTCGAACGTCTTCTCGAGCGTCGAGCGCGCCGGGATCTTGACCTGCGCTTCCACGGCGTCGAATCCGACCGCCGCCGTGACTTCCTGTCCGGTCCAGTTCGTGAGGAGCACCGTCGCGGAAGTCTTCTCGCCCTCGACCGCGCTCTCCGGCAGCCGCACCACGGCCGTCACGGGCCCGCGGGTCTTGATCTTTGCGGAGTTCGTGGCGATGGCGTTCGTGGCGTCCCAGGCCCACGCCTGCACGGTGAGATCGGTGCGGTCGTGGGGCAGTTTGAAGCGGAAGGTCGCGACACCCGAGGCGTCGGCCTCCGCGACCGCGAAGATCTCGGGCACGCGCTCGGCGATCCAGGCCCCTCGGCTGGAGCCGCCGCCGCGGGCGACGAGGTTGCGCCTGCCGCCGAAGCGGCCGCCGTACTGGCCGCCTCCGCCGCCGCCGGTCCCCACCTTGTCCTCGGCCCGTGAATCGCCCCTGGCCTTCTCGAAGCTCTCCAAGTCCCTCTCCATCATCACGCTCTGCGACTCGTTATGGTCGAGCTGCTCGAGCCGCGCGAGGGCCTCGAGGAGCGCCGGGTCGATCTGCTGCGTCGCCCACGCGAACGCCGTGGCGGCGGACGAATCGCCCGCGAAATACGGCCCGACCCGCGACGGGTGGAACGCGCCCGCGTCGATCCCGACTGAGAGCCACTCCGACGCCCGCAGCAGCACCTCGCTGCCGGGTCTCGCGGTCACCTTGACCACCGCTTCCTCGCCCGGCCGGTATTCCTTCTTCCCGGGCTCGACCTTGACCTCCGGCCATTTCGTCCGGAAATCCCGCACGTCGGCGTGGAACTTGTTTCCCTGCATGATCATGACGGTGACGGTGAAGTCGCGCGTCGTGGCGGGCGGCGCGTTCAGTTTCACCGCGGTCCGGCCCTTGTCGAGCGTCACGGCGAGCACCTGTTCGATGCGCTCGCCTTCGAGCGTCACGAACGCGAGGCCCTTGTCGAGCCGCGACAGAACGGACAACTCAATCGGCTTCCCGGCCTCGAATTCGTCCGCCGTCGAGAGAAGCCTCAGCTTGCGCTCCTCCTTGTCGTCCACGGCCTGCACCGCCGTCTGCGCCCGGGTCGGGATTCCGTCCGCGTCGCGCATCGTCACGGACACGGTGTGGATGCCGCCATCCTTCGCGGTGAACGTGAAGCGGCCCTTGCCGTCCCTGTCGGTCGCGACGTCGCCGGCCGCGACCGCGACGCGCGAGCCGTCCTCCGCGGTCCGGACCACGGCCCACTTGAAGGTCCCGGCGAACGCCGACTCGTCGGCACGCTTCGCCGTGAACACGATCGCCTTCGCGTCGCCCGCCACGAGCGGTTCCGTGACGCGCGACTCCGCTTCGAACACGATCCCCACCCCGCGGGGCAGGAGCGGCACGTGGACCTGGTGGGTCCGTCCCTCGTGCATCACCGCGAACGTCGCGGCGCCGCGGTAGTAGCGATCCGTTTCTCGAAGCGCGACCGTAAACGTCCCGTCGGCGCCCGTCATCGCGTCCTTCCAGTCCTCGTCGGCCGCCGTCAGGATCCGGATGGCGCGCCCCGGCATCGGCCGGTCCCACGCGTCGCGCAGCACGGCCGTCACGTCGACGTCGTCCCCCACGAACCTCGGGCCGTCGTCCAGCAGCGACTCGACCCACGACTGCCGCCCCTCCGGACCGCCGATCATCACCTGCGCCTGCCCTACCAGCTTCTCCTGCGGCTTCGACTTCTCGAACACCTGAATCCGGATCTGCCCGCTCAGCCCCTTGAGGACCGTGAACGCCGCCCCCGCCGTCCCGAACTTCGACGGCGTCACGTCGGCCTCGAAGAATTCGATCCCGTGCGCCGTCGCCGCGGACAACCGGTACGTCTTGTCTTTCGGCACGAAGTACGCTCCGTCCCCGGCGTCGCGGAAAATCAGCCGCACCCGCAATTCGTCTCCCGGCGCGACGATCGAACGGTCCGTAAGAAGAAGCGCTCCCGGCTGCCGCTCGGGCGCCACGGCCAGCCCGCCGACGTTCAGGTCGCGGAACGCCAGGTGCCCGCCCGACTCGACCAGGAACGAAAGCGCCGCCGCGCGCGTCTCCGGCGTCCACCCCTTGAGGTGCTTCCCGTCCGCCGCCGTCCGGATCGTCACGTTCTCCACCCGCTCGCCCGTCCGCTGGTTCTGCACGATCACCGTCGCGCCCGCGCGCCCCGCCCGAGCGATCATCGCGAGGTCGCTCACCACCACCACCGTCTTCGCCTCGAGCACCCCCGCCGACGCCCAGACCACGTAGGCCCCCGGCTCCTTCTTCGGCAGCTCGACGTCGAGCTTCATCTCCTTGAAGCGCCGGAAGTCCTTCACCGGCACCTCCCACTCCTTGTCCGGCGCGATGATCGACACCTCGAGCGACTCGAGCCCGCCCGTGGACGCCTTCTTCTCGAAGTAGTCCTTCAGGTCCAGCGACCAGTAGCGCATCTTGACCGTCTCGACGTTTCGCACCGTCAGCTTCACGACCGGCGTTTCGACGCCGTTGAAAACGCGCTCCGCCTGCATCGCCAGCGCCTTGTCCTGCAGCTTCCGGAGCAGCTGCTGCGCCTGCGGGTTCCAACTCCCGCCGACCTTCGGCAGCTCCTTCATCGCGGTTTCGAAATCGTCCAGCTCCGCCGCCATCAGCTCAGCCGCCGAAAACCGCGCCTGGTGCCCCTCGTCGTGCGCCGGATACTTCGCCGCCGTCTTCATCCACGCCTCGACCGCTTCCTTGAACTTCTTCTCCTCCTTCAAGGTCGCCCCGACCCTGTACGACATCGACGCCGCGCGGCCGTCCGTCGGATGCAGCGCCGTGAACTCCTGTGCCGCCGCCCGCGCCGCCGCCCAGTCCTTGCGCGCGAACGCCCGCTGCGCCCCCTCGAACCTCACGTCCGCGATCTGCTGCCGCACCTCGGGCCAGCGCGGACTGTCCGGGAACCTCTTCAGGAAATCCTCGAGCGTCGCGATCGCCTTCGCGTCGTCGAAGTCCGCTCGGTGCAGCCAGGCGACCCTGAGCAGCGCCTCGGGCGCGCGCTCGTCCTTCGCGTTGGCGTTCACGAACGCCGTCAGCTCCGCGCGCGCGTCGTCGCGCAGCTCCTCGTACTGGGAGAGCGCGATGCCCGCCAGGTAGCCCGCCTTCGGGCCCCACTCGCTCGCCGCGAATTCCTTCGCCACCCGCCGCAGAAGCGGCAGCCCGCGGCGCAATTCCTCGAGGTCCGACGTCCCGCCCTGCTCGTTCACGTGCAGCAGCGCCGCGCTGTAGAGGGCTTCGGGCGCTCTTTTGGAAGCGGCCGCCTCGGCCGCGACGCGCAGCCACGCCTTCTTCGCGTCGAACGCCCTTCCCGTGTCGCGGAACCCCGTCCCCTGCGCGAACAGCACTTCGTCGAGCTTCGCCGATTTCGGGTACTTCTCGAGGAACTCACGGCAGGTTTTGAGCAGCTGCCCGCGGTCCATGCCGCCCTTGAGCTCGCACGCGATCACGTCCGCGCGCACGCCCTCCTCGTCCGCCGCGAGCGCCTCCAGCTCCAGCGCCTTCACGAGCAGATTTCGCGCCGCCTGGAAATTCGCCACGAACGTCGGGTCCTTCGGGTCCTTCGGGTTCAGGAACTCGCGCCCCGCGTCGACATAGACCATCGCGATCTTCTTCCGCCGCTCCGCCCCCGTCAGCGCCGCGACCTGCGCGTCGTAGATCTGCGCCGCCAGCGCGAACTCCTTCTTCGCCGACAGCACGTCCCCCTTCTTGAAGATTGCCTTCATCCGGAGCCCGCTCGCCGGGTGCTCTTTCACCAGCCGATCGAGCGTCGCGATCGCCGCGTCGTGGTTTTTCGCGTTCTGCTGCGCCGTCGCGATCATGTAGAGGATCTCGTCCTGCCCTTCCTTCGCGGCCGCGAGCGCCTGGCCGAGAAGCTGTTCAGCCTTCGCCCAGTCGCGGTCCTTGAGCGCGGCCTCACCCTGGGACCGCGCGTCGGTCGCGGGCAGGTCGGCGTTGACGAGGCAGAACGTGGCGAGAAGGGCGGCGAGAAGGGCGAATCGGCGGGACTTCATGGCAGGACCTCCGTTGGGGCGTTCGATGAAGACACGATGGGCCGGGCATTATGACGCATGAAATGCCGGGAAGGTTCACACGATTACGTGGAAGGGCAGGGCGAAAGGACGGGGGGAAAGGGCGGGAGGGCGAAAGGGTCGCCATGCGCGGGAAATACCGCATCGGAGTGCCGGTGCTCCGCTGGAACCGGAATCCCGTCGGCGCACCGCCGCAGCGCTCCTTCGCCCTTCCGCCCTCTCGCCCTTTCGCCCCTTCCTCTATATACATGCCGGCAGCACATCGGCGAACCGGAACCCATCCCGGGTCACGAGCTCCCCGACCCGGACCGGCACCGGCCCCGAGAACATGGGCCCGGCGGTGCAGAACGTGTGGAATTCCCCATTCTCCCCGCACGGATCGACCGAGGAGGGAAGCTCGCGGAGAAGCGCCTCTTCGAATTCCCGCCCCGCCAGCGCCGGATCGCACTGCCGCGGGTCGACGCAGGTGATCACCGCGCGCAGTCCCGCGGCCAGCATTTCGCGGGCGAGCCGCGGCGTATCGGCGCGCGTGCCCCAGATCGGGAAGAGCGGATCGACGCCGGTCCCGCGGAGCTTCTCGATGCGGTACGCGCGGACATCTTCGAGGAAGAGGTCTCCGAAAGCGACGTGGGTGACTCCCTCGGCGCGTGCCCGGGCGACGGCGGCGCCCATGCGCTCCTCGTAGACGCCGTTCGGGCACGGGTAAGGGATGGAGACGGTGCGAAGCGGCAGGCCCGCGGCGCGCGCCTGCGCCTCGACGAGTTCGCGCCGGACGGCGTGCATCGCGACGCGATCGAAGGCTTCGTTCACGGTGGTCAGGAGGCCGGCGACCTCCACTTCCCCGCGTTTCCGGAGGACGTGCAGCGTCCACGCGCTGTCCTTCCCGCTGCTCCATGCCACGAGCGCTTTCGGCCTCACTCACCCTCCGGTTTCGGGAACCGTCCTTGCCTGTGCGGGGCGAAAGTGTAACAGTTGCCGTTGCCCGCGCGAGCCGGCATGCATCGGCGGCCGGACCTCGCTCGTTTCGTTCGCCCCGGCCGTTCGCCGCCCGCCGTCTCTCACGCGCACCGAAATCAAAGGAGCCTCAGCCTTCCCGGCATGACCAACAAGGCCCTTCTGGCCGTCCTGTTCACTGCCGCGCTCGCCGCGGTATTCCTCTGGCCCCGCGGCGAGTCCGGGGTGGCGCCGGGCGAGGGGAAGCGGATCGTCTCGCTCGTGCCGAGCGCGACGGAGATCCTGTTCGACATGGGGCTGGGGGACCGGGTGGTGGGGGTGACGACGTACTGCCTGTATCCGCCGGAGGCGCAGCAGCGGACGGTGGTGGGGGATTTCGTGTCGCCGAACATCGAGATCATTCTGGGGCTCCGGCCCGACGTGGTGATCGAGTCGGCGACGCATCCGCAGGCGCTGGCGCGGCTGAAGGCCGCGGAGTTGCCGGTCGTCGAGATCCGGGTCCTCACGCTGGCCGACACGCTCGACCAGTACGACGTGATCGGCCGGGCGACGGGCGCTGCCGAGGCGGCGCGGGAGGCGCGCGCCCGGCTCGAGACAGCACTCGCGGCGGAAGAGGCGCGCTGGAAGGACGCGCCGCGGCTGCGCGTGGCGCTGGTGATCGAGCGCGCGGCCGACGCGCCGCGGGACGTCTACGTGGCGGGCGGGAAGTCGTTCCTTTCCGAGCTCGCCGCGCGCGCGGGCCTGGACAACATTTTCGCCGACCTCCCGCGGGAGTTCGACAAGGTGGCGGCGGAGGAGTTCATCCGGCGGGCGCCCGCGGCGATCCTCGAGTTCCGCTCGAAGGATCCGCCGACGTCGGCGGAGTCGCTGGAAATCTGGCGGAAACTGGGTGGGGAAATCCCGGCCGTCCGCGACGGACGGGTGCGCGTCGTGTCGGACGACTGCATGCTGCAGCCGGGCCCGCGGATGGCGAAGGCGCTACGGATCCTCGGGGAGAGCGCCCGATGATCCTCGAACTGCGCGACGTCACGGCGGGCTACGGGACGGAGAAAGTGCTGCGCGAAGCGTCGCTCGCGCTGCCGGAAGGCTCGTTCACGGCACTCCTCGGCCCGAACGGCGCCGGCAAGACGACCCTTCTGCGGGTCCTCCTGGGCCTGCTCGCGCCGCACAGCGGGGAAGCGCTTCTTCGCGGCAAGCCCGTGGTCCTGACGCCGCGGCTCGAAGTCGCGCGCGCGGTGGCGCTGGTGGCGCAGGAGCCGGTGGCGGCGTTCGCGCACACGGCGCTCGAGGTGGTGCTGATGGGGCGGTATCCGAGGCGCCTGTCGGCCTGGTTCGACGCGGAGGAGGACGTGGCGGCGGCACGGAATGCGCTCGCGGTGGTGAACGCGGCCGCGCTGGAGTCGCGGATCTTCGCTACGCTCTCCGGCGGCGAGCAGCAGCGCGTCGCGATCGCCGCGGCGCTCGCGCAGGAACCGGCGGCGCTTCTCCTGGACGAGCCCACCGCAAACCTCGATCTCGCGGCGCAGGTCGCGGTCTACGATCTTCTGCGCGACATGTCGCGCTCGCGGCGCGTCTCGATCCTCGCCGTGACGCACGACGTCTCCCTCGCCGCGATGTACTGCGACCGCGTGGCGCTGCTCGACGGCGGCCGGATCGCCGCCTGCGGGACGCCCGCGGAGGTCCTCCGGCCGGAGACGCTCACGCGGATTTTTGGCACGCCGGTCGCGGTCGCCACGCACCCGACCTCGGGGACGCCGGTCGTCCTTCCCATCCCGGGAGGCGACCCCCGATGAGCGCGCTCACCCGAGGGAGGTTTTTCGGCGCCCTCCTCATCACCGCCGCGTTCACCGCCGCCGTCTTCGCGGTCGCGCCCATGATCGGCCGGACCTGGATCCCGTGGACCGCGACGGGCGTCGACGCGGACATCTTCGCGCGCCTCCGGCTCCCCCGCGTCGTCCTCGGCCTCCTCGCCGGCGGCACGCTCGCGCTCTGCGGCGCTTCCATGCAGACCCTCCTGCGCAACCCGCTTGCCTCAGAGTACACGCTGGGCATCTCCGGCGGCGCGGCCTTCGCGGCGCTTCTCGCCGGCGAAACCGTCCTCGCCTCTGTCCCGGGGGGCCTGCAGGCCGCGGGGCTCGCGGGGGGGCTCCTGAGCCTCGTCGTGGTCTGGTCGCTCGCGCGGCGCCGGGGGGGTCTGCCGCCCGGCGAACTGATCCTGACGGGCGTGACGCTGTCCCTCATCTTCTCCGCGCTCACGCTCGTCGCGCTGAACCGCATCTCCTCGACGCGCGCCCTGCAGGTCGTGCGCTGGCTCGCCGGCGGGCTCGAAACGACGGGTTATGACGCAGTGCGTCAAGCCGCCCCCTGGTGCGCCGCCGCCGCCGCCCTCCTCCTCGCTTCCGCCCGCGACCTCCACCAGGTCGCCGCGGGCGAAGACCTCGCCGCGTCCCGCGGCGTCTCCGTCCCCCGCACCCAGCTCCTCGCCTTCCTCGGCGCTTCCCTGGGCACCGCCGCCGTCGTCTCCGTCTGCGGCCCCATCGGCTTCGTCGGCCTCATCGTCCCCCACGCCGTCCGCCTCGTCGCCGGCCCCGACGCCCGCCTCGCACTCCCCCTCTCCGCCCTCG
This sequence comes from Planctomycetota bacterium, assembly GCA_016190145.1. Classification (GTDB taxonomy): domain Bacteria; phylum Planctomycetota; class MHYJ01; order WSZJ01; family WSZJ01; genus WSZJ01. Next base: position 11,876 of record JACPRD010000158.1, read on the forward strand.
CCGGCGCCGGCTTCCTCGCCCTGGCCGACGCCGCCGCCCGCGCCCTCTCGTCCCCCCAGGAACTCCCCGTCGGCGTCGTCACCGCCATGCTCGGAGGCCCGTTCTTCCTGTGGCTGCTCAGGACGAGAAACAGGGTTTAGAGATTCGACCCATTCCATCCCCGGGGTGATCCCCGATCAGGGGTGACTCTCAAAACTCGGCCTCATCACCAGCCGGATGCCCGTCCCCTCCCCCACATTCTCCGGCGCGCTCCCCAGGCGCCACGGCGACCGCGCCGTGTCCGGCCCCGTCGTCCACGATCCGCCGCGGATGATCGCGAAATGCCGGTACCGCAGCTCCCCCGCGTTCAGGCACCACGTCTGCATCCCCCCCGCCAGATCCCGGACGCCATAGGGAGATTCGTCGGCGGGAAACGAGCCGGGGGGAAGAGGCCTCGCCCGCCCGGCGAGGGAGCGGTCCGTGTGCGAGAAAGTCCCGTCCCATTCTTCGCCCCAGGGATACACGCGGCCGTCCACACCGCGGGCGGCCTTCTCGAACTCCTGCTCATGGGGAAGCGAGTAGAGCACGCCATCGCGGCCGGAGCGCCACGCGGCGTACGCGAGCGCGTCGTGCCAGCTCACGCCGCGGACCGCCCACGCTTCGTCGGGCGCGTCTTCCGGGTCCTCGATGGCCGTCGCCAGGCGGAAGGGCCCGTCTCCCGCACAGTGCAGGTGCGTCGAACTTCGGGGAAGCCGCGCGCGCGCTTCCGCGGCCCTTCCTTCGCCCGCCAGAGCGTTGAGGAATTCCAGGTACTCCGTGAAGGTCACGGGAAACCGAGCCATGAAGAAATCGGGCAGGCACCGGATCGTCTCGGGTGGGGCGCCCGCGTATTCGCCTCCGAAGAGAAAGAGGCCCCCGGCGACGGGGCAGAATCCGGCGGGGACGTCGTGGAGGGTGACGTTCTGCTTCCAGGCGTCGCCTCGATCGATACGCACGGGGACACGAATGGGCGGGGCGCCCACGGGATGCACGGTGCACAGCCAGGAGCCCCGGGGCAGCACGATGCCGGAAAGCGGCGTCGTGCCCAGGCTCCGCTCGGGTCCGGGAATCAGCCGCCGGTCCTTCTCCTCGTAGCGCGAGATCGAGACGGGGACTCCGGTTACCTCGCGGGGCACGCAGGTCGCGGAGTGACCCCAGCGCGCCCCCTCCGGTCGGATCCGCAGGCAGGGCACGGGCGCGTCGTCGGGATCGAGCGGCACGTCCGGCCGCGGCCGACCCTCGCGCCAGGGCACCGTGCAGCGGTCCGCGGATTCGACCTTCCAACCGTTGTGCTTGACCGGACGCAGGCAGCCGCAGTCCATCACGAACGTCCGAAGCGCGAGCGTCCCGGGCGCCTCGAGCCGCGCCGCGTGCGTCCCCCTCGGGTCGCAACCCGCCAGGAGATTCCGGTTGAGGAGCATCTCCCGCCGGTCACGCCTGGCCTCGGCCTCGAGATACGCCTCCGCGAAAAGTCCGCCGGGTCCCTCCCACGCCTCGGCGCACTCCGCATCGGCCGCCCGCGCCTGCCCGAACGCCGCGTGCGCCTTCGCGAACGCCTCGATCCGCTCCTGCTCCAGCTCGCGCAGCCGCCCCTGCGCCTCCCAGAGAAGACGTTTCTCCTCGAGCGGCAGGTGCGGCGGCAACTTCGTCGTCAGCTCCTTCACGACCGCTGCCTGAATCCGGATCGCTCCCGCCAGCTCCCGGTACCGCGCCGCGTGCCCCCACCCCTCCTCCACGCGCACGCGCGCCTCGCGGCGGCGGCGCTCCCGCTCCTTGACGCCCTCCAGAAAGAGCTGGATTTCGTCGTGGAGTTCCCGGGCGGACTGGAAGCGATCCTCGCGGCGGAGAGCAAGGGCCTTCATGACGATGGCGTCGAGCTCGGGCTGGATCGGCTCGCGGCTGTCGGACGCGCCGGCCGCCGACCCGACCGCCCGGGCGATCCGGGTCGCGGGGCGCTCGATGCGACCGGAACGGACGTTCCGGATGACCTCCTCGAGACTCTGCCCTTCGACCGCCGGACGCAGCGTGAGGATCTCGTACAGGATCGCTCCGAGCGCGTAAGTGTCGCTTCGCTCGTCCAGCTCCCCCACACGCCCCTCCGCCTGCTCGGGAGGCATGTACGCCGGCGTCCCGATCACGTCGCCTTCCATGGTCATCGCAGAGGATCCCGAGCCGTGCACCGGCACGACGGTCGCCGCCGTCCCCGAAACGCCGGTCCGGCGTTCCTCCGGACCCTGAGCCCCGGGCCCCGACCCCCTCTCCCTCGCCAGCCCCCAGTCCACGATCAGCGTCTCGCCGAAATCGCCGACCATCACGTTCGACGGTTTCAGATCCCGGTGAATCACGCCCCGCGAGTGCGCGTACGCGATTCCCAGGCAGATGTCCTGGAAGAGCCGCAGCAGCCGCGGACGTGAGTACGTCCTCGCGGTTTCCGGATCGCCGCGCGAGAGATCTCGAAGCAGCGTCGCCAGGTCGCGCCCCCGGATCCGCTTCATCGCGAGAAGCGGCGGCGAGCCGTCCTCCGGGCGCAGGAGGCCGTGCACGGGAACGACGTTCGGATGCTCGAGCCGGGCCGTGATCTCCGCTTCGCGCAGGAACCTCTCGTGCAGCTCCGCGGGGAGCCCGTCGAGCACCAGCTTCACGGCGACTTCGCGCTTCAGCTCGGAATCCCAGGCCTCCACGACGCGCCCGAGCCCGCCTCGTGCGATCTCGGCCCCGAGTCGATAGCGGATCTCACGCGGCATGGGATCGGATCCTACCGCCGCCCGATTACCGCGCCGCGTGTTTCTTGAGCCGCGCCGCGAACTCCGCCGGAGGGATCGACCTGTCGAACCGCTCGAGCGTCTTCCCGGCAGCGTCGAGCAGGACCACCGCGGCCCCCTTCCCCGGAAACAACTTCGACACCTCGGGATGTCCCTCCCGATCCGCCTTGACGCAGCAGAAGGATTTCGCCGCCTCGACGACCTGCGGGTCGGCGAAGAGGCCCCATTCGAGATTCACGGCGAGGTCGGAGTTGCCGTCCGCGGTAGAATAGAGGTAAAGGAGCTGCTTCCTCCCGGCGCCGGCCTCTTCCCAGGCCAGCGTCACATTCGCGCCCGGCGTGAACGTCTTGCGCTGGCCGTCCAGCCACTTGAGGACGGCCTCCGATTCCTCGGGAAACGTCTCGTGCCCGCGGCCCGGGAACTCCTTCAGGATCACGTCCTTGAACCCGTCCGCCTTGAGGTCGTTGGCGAGCGAGCGTCCCTGTTGGACGGGCACCGAGGTGTCGGCCGTGCCGTGGATGACGTAGACGCCCATCGTGCGGGAGGCGTCGGTCCAGCCGCGGCCGCCGATGCCGCCGGCGAGGCAGACGACGGACTGGAAGAGATCGGGGTTGCCGAGGCCGATGCGGGCGGCGTAGAAGGCGCCGTTGGAGAATCCCATGATGGCGACGCGGGTGCGGTCGACGTTGTGGCGGTTCATGAGTTCGCGCACGAGGCCGAGGACGTTGGGGATGTCGACGGCATCCCAGCGTTTGAGGGTGTCTCCGGAGGTATTGCCGGAAGCGGGAGTTCCGCAGCCGGAGGATTCTGGGACGGCGACGATGTAGCCGCGTTTGCGGCAGCCCGCGATCCAGGTCCGGAAGTATTCGGAGCCGCCGCCGGTGCCGTGGAGCATGACCATGAGGGGCGCGGCGCGGGGAGATTTTTTCTCGGGTTCGTGGAGGACGTATTTCAGGCCGCCCTCGGAGACGAGCCCGGGGTCCTTGCCCTTGCGGCCGTCGGCGGCAGCCGGCGCGGCGGCGCAGGAAAGCAGGGAGGCGATTCCGAGGACGCGCAGAAGCCGGGCGCGGGGGGTGCGGGAGGGGGAAAGCGGGGTCATGGGTGATTCCGGATCGGGGTCTATCTGACCTACGAGGAGATCGCGGGGTTCCTTCCGGATGCCTCGAAAAACTGCCTTGCCAGTGGTGGGTGCGCCGGAGCTACAATCCTCCCGGGAACAAGGTGTCCGGGGTTCTGAGAGGATACGCGGGCTGCGGTCTGTCCCTGACCGCGTCAAATTCCGCATGAGCGCGAAAAAATCCGCGGCAGGGCGCGGCCCCGACCCCTCGTCTGAACGGACGCGCGGGACGGCCCTTTCACGCCCGTCCCCCGAGGATCGGGCGCGAGATGCCATGTCCCGACTCGCCCTCCTCCAGGGCGTCACCCGCGCCGCAAACGAGGCGGATACCCTCCAGGAGGCCCTTCAAGCCGCCATGCGACTCGTCTGCGATTCCATCCCGTTCCACTGGGCCCACACCTGGCTCACGCAGGCTCGCAACGACGCCTCCCTCATCCTTTTCGACTTCTGGTACCCGGGACGGGATCCGTCGCGCACGCTGTTCCGCATCGCCAGCCACCGCCTTCGACCGATCGCCGCCGACTCCCTCCCCGGCCGCGTCCTGCAATCCGGCCGCCCGATCTGGTCCTCGGAAATCGAGGAGTTACTTCCACATCGCTGTACCGAGGCCCGCGCCGCCGGCATCCGCACCGTCGCCGCGTTCCCCGCGACCGTCGGCCGCGAGGTCGTCGCCGTCCTGGAATTCTTCTCCACCGAATCGCTCGCCGCCGCGCCCGGCATCACCGAGCTCCTGCTCGATCTCGGAAGACAGCTCGGAGAACTGGTCGAACGCAAACGGCTCCAGCGGGAATACGCCGATGCCATGCAGCGCAAACAGCAGGAATTCGCCCAGCAGCTCCACGACGACCTCTGCCAGGACCTGACGGGACTGAGCCTCCTCGGCAAATCCCTCGCCGAGCAGCTGCGCGAAAAAAACCTGGGCGACTGGAAAGACGCAGAAGCCCTCGCGACCGGGCTCCAGCGAGCCCTCGAAAAGACCCGGGACATCGCCCACGGCGTCCTGCCCGTGGAATTCGACGAGCCCCAGGGCCTCGGCCACGCCCTCCGCCGCCTCGCCTGGACCACCACCTCCACCCGCGGCGTGCAGTGCCGCTTCACACAGCGCGGCACCCCGCGCCTCAAGAATGCCCTCGTGGCCACCCAGATCTTCCGGATCGCCCAGGAAGCCGTGAACAACGCCGTCCTCCACGCGCAGGCAACCAGGGTCGAAGTCGAAATGGCGGCCCGGGACGGGATCGTGTCGCTGGAAATCCGGGACGACGGGAAGGGCATCCGCGAGGCGGATCTTCGGAAAGAGCGGGCCGGAGTGCGCATCATGAGATACCGCACGGGCCTCCTGGGCGGCACCTTCTCCATCGGCCCGCGGAAACCGGCCGGAACGTCCGTCCTTTGCGAAATCGGATCGAAATCGGAGGGTACGACATGACCGCTGTGAAATCGCCGCCCGCCAGGCGGGCAGCCAGGGCGCGGATCTTCCTCGTCGACGACCACGAAGTCGTGCGGGCAGGCCTGACGGCCCTCATCAACCGCGGAAGGGACATGGAGGTGGTGGGGGAAGCGGCGTCGGCCGGGGAGGCGCTTCGAAAAATCGGCGAGGCCCTGCCCGACGCGGTGATCCTCGATCTCTCGCTCGGCGGGACGAGCGGTCTCACGCTGCTCAAGGACCTGCAGACCCGCCACCCCGGCCTGAAGGTCCTCGTCCTCTCGATGCACAGCGAGGATCTCTACGCCGAAAGAGCTCTTCACGCCGGGGCGATGGGCTACGTCATGAAGCAGCAGGCGCTGGAGGAGGTTCGGGAAGCGGCGCGGGCGGTGCTGTCTGGCCGGGTGTACGTCAGTCCGAGGATGGCGGAGCGACTGATCGTCTCGGTCGCGCGGGGGCGTGCCGTGTCGACGGATTCCGCGATTGGCGGGCTGAGCGACCGGGAGCTGGAGGTCTTCGAGCTGATCGGGCACGGGGTCGGCACGCGGGCGATCGCGGATCGGCTGCACCTGAGCGTCAAGACGGTCGAGACGCACCGCGCGAACATCAAGGACAAGCTGGGACTGTCGGACGGTCCCGCGCTCGCCGCGCAGGCCGCCAAGTTCGTCATCGGTTCGTGAGAGCCTGAGAAGAAACCGTTCGTCGTCGCGGTGGCGCGGAAAGGCGCGGGCCTTGACCTGGATCGGAGGCGTGGCGGTTGTTCGCCCGCGCCTTTCCGGCCACCGCTCCTCCTCGCGATTTCTTCTCAGGCTCTCACGCAAAGGCCTGGCGGGTAGCCCGTTCTGTCGAACAAGCGCTGCAGCCGGAGCAGGCTGGCGGGTTTTCAGCGGCCCGACAGGCTGGGGCATGCACTTCACGCGTAATTCCGTAATTCCTCAGTGCTCTCTCTTTTCCTCTGTGGCCCAACCCGAGGCCACAATCCGCGGCTCCGGACACGCACCCGGATCGGGGTTTCCCCGGGACTCCCATCCTCCCGAGTCCGAGCCGACAATGGGGTGCCCGGCCCTATGGGCGGTGGCCGGATTCCGGTGTATCAATTCCCCTGAGAGAGGGATTTGAGGCGCGGAATCTGTTCGGGAGGAATCGATGTCAACCACGATGAAGCAGGCGTTGCGCGTGCGATTCCGGAGATTGGGGGGCCTGCCCGGCATCAGGGCCCTGAATCTTTTCCCTGAGGTCCACCTGCACGTGCTGGCGGGTCGGCTGACGCCGGTCGACGCCTGGCTCGACCTGGAGCTGACGGGTGACCGGGAGGCCATCGAGAGGACGGTGGAAGGATTCAGGCTCCGCGGCATGCAGGTCGAGCTTCCCCGCTCACGGCCGGGGCTCGTCGTCACGGCCTGACAGGCCGGGGCATACATTTCAAGTTCTCTCCGGGTTTCCCCGAGGCCGGAACCGGGGAGGTGACCCTATAGCCGAGGCTTCCCGGACAGGGTAAATAGAAAAGCGGAGAACGAGGGTCAAAAGGATCAGGGCAAGCCCCCGGTTCCCCGGTTGGTTCGGTTCAACCGCGGGGGCTTCTGGATCTGCGACGGGGGGACCGCGTTCGGGCGCGTGCGGTCTCCTCGTCGCGGACTTCCCGAGGGGAGGACGCGATGGCCGCCCACAGGCTCGACGTCGTGCGCCTGAGATGTCCCGAAGGCCACGTCGCGGTCGAATTCCGGCCCGATTCCGACGCTCCCGACGCAGAACCTGGAATGCTGGATCGAGTCAGAGGACTCCTCGCCGCCCACGGTTTGCGCCCCGTCTGCCTCCTCTGCGGAAGCCAGGATCTCTGGCTGGAGGCGAAGACGGTGATGATCGAGGCCGAAGAGGACCCCATCCCGGCGCTTCACCTGGAGGAGGCGTCCCGCGTGGTCGAGAGATTCGCGCGGAAAGCGGCGCCGGAGTAAACGGAGATGCACGGGCCGTGCCGCGAGGGTCGGCACGCGAATGTTTCTCAAACTCTCACCGTGGCGACTGGTACATCTCCCCCTTCTTGATCACGAGGGCGGCCTGGTTGACGCCGAAGTGATACGGGAGCTGCCGGGGGTCGTCGGCGTCCCACAGGACGAGGTCCGCCTGCATCCCCGCGGCGATGCGGCCGACGCGGTCGCCGATGCGAAGCGAGTGGGCGGCGTTGACGGTGCAGGCGGTGAGGATCTCGGCGGCGGTCATTTTCAGCTGGGTTGCGGCGATCGTGAAGATGATCTGAAGCGACTCCGTGTAGCAGGATCCGGGATTGAAGTCGGTCGCGAGCGCGACGGGAACGCCGGCCTCGATCAGCCGGCGCGCGGGGGCGTATTTCGGCAGGCCGAGGAAGAACGTCGTCCCGGGCAGGAGAACCGCCACGGTGCCCGCCCTTTTCAGCGCCTCGATGCCCGCGTCGTCGATCGCCATCAGGTGGTCCGCCGACGCCGCGCCGACGTCCGCCGCGAGCTGCGCGCCGCCGATCGTCGCGAATTCTTCCGCGTGCAGCCGGACGTCGAGCCCCGCCGCCTTCGCGGCCTCGAGAATCCGCCGCGAATCGTCGATCTCGAACACTCCCTTTTCGCAGAACACGTCGCACCACCGCGCGAGCCCGCGCCGCGCCACCTCCGGGATCATCTGCCCGCAGACCAGGTTCACGTAGCCGGCGCGGTCCGCCTCGTATTCGGGAGGGACCTCGTGCGCGCCGAGGAACGTCGTGACGACCTCGACGGGCCCCTCGTCGCCGAGCGCCCGCGCCGCCTCGAGCAGCTTCACCTCGTCCGCCAGCGACAGCCCGTACCCGCTCTTCACCTCCACCGTCGTCGTCCCGTGGGCGAGCATGCGCCGAAGCGAAACGCGGGTGCGCGCCAGGATTTCGCCGGGAGCGGCGCTCCGGACCTGCGCGACGCTCCGGCGGATCCCCCCGCCCCGGTTCGCGATTTCCGCGTACGGCACGCCGGAGTTGCGCATTTCGAACTCGTCCTCGCGGGTGCCGGCGAAGACGGCGTGCGTGTGGGGATCGACGAGGCCGGGAGTGACCAGCCTTCCGCGCGCGGGCCAGGTCAGCTCCGCCCGGTATCCCGGCGCGATCTCGTGGCCGGCTTCCAGGATGACGCCATCCCGGATCGCGACGTCGCCCCGCAGGAGGCCGAGCTCCCGCATCCTGGCGCCCCGGCGCGGGCCGGACTCGGGCCCCATCGTCGCGAGCATCGCGTCGGTGATCAGCAGGTCGGCGGCCGTCTTCCCGCTCAATCCGGCCTCCGGTTACCCGAGTACGCGCTCGAGCTCGTCCAGCGAAGTGAGCCCGTCGTTGACCTTCTCCATCGCCGCGATGTGGATGGGCTGCATCCCCTCCTCGCGCGCGACCTTCCGCATGACGTCCTCGGAGGCCTTCTCCACGATCATGTCGCGCATCTTCTCCGTGACACGGACGATCTCGAAGACGCCGGTCCGGCCCCGGTACCCCGTCCCCTCGCACCTCTCGCAGCCCTTGGGCGAATAGATCCGCCCCTTCACGTACCGCCCCAGCGGCCGGATCTTCACTTCGTCGGGATCGTGCGGCACCTTGCACGACCGGCAGAGCATGCGCACGAGTCGCTGGGCCAGGGTCATGTTGAGGACGTTGGCGACGAGGAAGGGTTCGACGCCGAGGTCGAGGAGGCGGTAGATGGTGGCGACGGAGTCGCGGGCGTGGACGGTGGAGAACACGAGGTGTCCGGTCAGGCCGGACTGGATCGCGATGGCCGCGGTTTCCGAGTCGCGGATTTCGCCGATCATGAGGATGTTGGGGTCCTGGCGGAGGGCGTTCCGGAGCGCCGTCGCGAACGTCACGCCGTGTTTCGGGCTGACCGGGATCTGGGTCATGTACTCGAGGTGGTACTCGATCGGATCCTCGATCGCGATCACGTTGCGCTGCTTGCGGTCGACTTCGCGCAGGAGCGAGTAGAGCGTGGTCGACTTGCCGCTGCCGGTCGGCCCGGAGACGAGCAGCATCCCCTGCGGCCGCGTGAGGAACAGGCGCAAGTCGGTCTCGGTCTTGACGTCCAGACCGAGGCGCTTGAGATCGATGATCTCGGGTTCGGTCTCGAGGATGCGGATCACCATCTTGTCGCCGAAGACTTCTTCCACGCTCGACACCCGGAACTCCACCGGCCGGCCGCGCACGACCCCGGAAAACGAGCCGTCCTGCATGCGGTTCTTCCGGGTGATGTCGAGGTCGCAGAGAACCTTGATGGCCGAGAGAATTCTCGATCCGGATTCGTGGTCGTACTCGGCCATGTCGCGGAGAAAGCCGTCCACGCGGGCCCGGATGCGGACACGTTTGGACTCGGGCTCGATGTGGACGTCCGTCGCGCGCACCTCGATCGCCTCGCCGATCAGACGGCGAATCAGGATGGACGTACGGTTCTTCTGCGTGGTCGCGAACCCCGGCTCGCCGGACTTCTTGTAGAGGACCACGTCTTCCGGTTTGATCATGGGCGGAGACTGTCGCACAAGGTCCGGCCGCGTTCAAGAAGTGGCGGATCCGCTAAACCCTTCGGAATCAGAAACTTCCGCCGAACCCCCGCCCCGCCCCTGCGTCTAACTTTCACCGGGCCCCATTCGGGTCGGGCTTGTCCGCGCCGCCGACCGGTGGATACAATCGCCCGGCTACCACGGAGAGGGACACCTATCTCATGTCAGAAGATCTTCTGAAACCCGGCGACACCGCCGGACCGTACCGCATCGTCGGCCGGATCGGACGCGGCGGAATGGGAGACGTCTACAGGGCCCTGGAACCCGCCCTCGAACGCACCGTCGCCCTCAAGGTCATGGGCGGCGGCCTCGCCCAGGACAGGTCCTTCGTCGAACGGTTCAAAACCGAAGCCAAAGCCGCCGCCGCCCTCATCCACCCCAATATCATCAACGTCTTCGGGGTCGGCGAGGTGAAGGGCATGCCGTACATCGCGATGGAGTTCGTGGACGGAGAGTCACTTCAGCAGAAAATCCTCCGCGAGAAGCGCCTCGTCCCCGCCGTCGTCCTGGAATGGGCCGTACAGGCCTGCAGGGGGCTGGAGGCGGCAGCCCGCAAAGGCGTGGTCCACCGCGACATCAAGCCCGCGAACCTGATGGTCGACCGGGAGGGAAACCTCAAGGTCGCCGACTTCGGACTGGCGAAACTCCAGAAAAGCGACGTGTCGCTGACTCAAACGGGCGTGGCCGTCGGAACCCCCCTGTACATGTCCCCGGAACAGGGACGCGGAGAACAGATCGACCTGCGTTCCGACATGTACTCGCTCGGCGCCACCGTCTACCACGCACTCAGCGGCAAGCCGCCGTTCGAGGCCGATAGCCCGCTCGCCGTCATCTCCAAGCACGCTCTCACCCCCGTGACCCCCCTTCACGTCGTCCGCGCCGACATCCCTCAGCCCGTCTCCGGCGTCATCAGCCGCATGATGGCCAAGGCGCCGGCCGACCGGTACGCCGCTTACGACTCCCTGATCGCCGAGCTCGAACGCCTGAAGGCCGTGGTCCCGAAAGCGCCCGCCGGCGCCGCGGCCCGGACCGGAGGCGCCGCCTCGCCCGAAGACCTCGCGTTCGGGAAGGTGGCTGTGAAGAGCGGCATGATCACCGAGGCGCAGTACCGGGGGGCGCTTGGGCTCCAGGAAAAACTGAGAGCCGCCGGAAAACCCGTGAAGGGGCTCGCCGAGATCCTGGTGGCGGCCAAGATCATCACGCCCGACCAGCGGGAGATCCTGCAGAACAGCGGTCTCCACAAGGCCTGGGAGGACGCGACCGAGGAGAGCGATGCGTCGAATCCGACGCTCGAGGTGACCGAACACAAGCGGGCCGAATCGAAGAAGGCGGAGGAGGCGAAAGGGCCGGTCTGCGTTCTGTGCAAGCTGGAGGTGCGGCCCGAGCAGGTCCAGACGGTGTGCGAGGAGTGCGGCGCGCGGCAGCACGCGGAGTGCTACACGAGTTTCGGGGGATGCGGGAACGAACAGTGCCAGGCTTCGCCCCGCAGCGTGGTCGGGCGCAAGTCGAAGGACGAGCCGATCACCTCGCGGCCGCTGACCTTCAAGGAGCGGCTGGCCGGCATGATGTGGCCGATCATCGGCACGGCGGTGCTGCTCCTCGTCGGCTTCCTGGTCTGGAAATTCACCTACAAGAGCGCGACGGACCTCTACAACGAAGCCAAGGCGCTCGAGGGGTCGCGGGACGCGCGCCTCTCCATTTTCAGCATCGACGCCGCCAACCGCGACGCCAACGCGACCTCCGCCCTTTCGGGCGAGGTGCAGAGGCGCCTGGAGCAGCAGATCGGCCTCTACACGAAAGCGCTCGACAAGGAGGAGCGCTTCGTCCCGGCCCGCTATGAACTGGCGCGATGCCTCCAACAGCTCGGCCGGAAGGAAGACGCGCTTCGCGAGTTGGAACGAGTGCTGACGTACGACGCAAGGCACAAGGAAGCGATGCTGGGCGCGGGCGTGCTTCATCTGGCCGCCGGAAACGATTCCAAGGCGGAAGCGTACCTGCAGAAAGCCGCCGAGGCCGGGGTCACCGAGGCCTGGCTGAACCTGGCGATCCTCTTCCAGGACCGGTACAAGAAGAACAACCTCGCGATCGCGCCGCTGCGTGAATACCTGAAGAAGTTCGATGCGGACGGCAACGCCTGGGCGCGCCTCTCTTCGGCGCTGTTCGACAGCGGAAACGACCGGGAGGCGGGGGTCGCGGCGGACCGCGCCGCGATGACCGGAGCGACGATCCCGCTGGGCGTGCTGGTGCGGGCGCGCATCGCGTTCAAGGGAGGGAACTTCGAGGAAGCGGCGGCGGCGGCGGTCGCGGCCGCGGAGAAGTCGGAACAGTCGAGCCTGCATCAGTTCGAGGCGTACCGGCTCGCGGGGCAGGCGTATCTCAAGGCGGGCAAGCCGCAGCCGGCGAGGCAGGTGCTCTACGCGGCGCGCGCGATCAGTCCGCTGGACGTGGACGTCACGGTCGCGCTCGCCGACCTGGCCGCCGCCCTGGGCGAATGGGGCGATGCGGGGAACCAGTACTACGAGGCGTTCAACAGGGGGAGCAAGAATTTCGAACACCTGTTCCTCGCCGGTAAGTACGCCTACACGCAATCTCAGGCGGGCAACGCCCCCACGTATTTCGAGGAGCTGGCGCGGCGGAAGGCGGACTATCCGGACATCAAACTGTGGCTGGCGCGGGCGTACCTGAAATCGGGGGCTCTGGAATCCGCGGGTCCGGCGGTGCAGAAGGCCTTCGACGAGAATCCGGAAGATCCGGAGCGGCAGTCGCTCAAGATCTGGGAGCTTTCGGTCCGCGCCAATTTCCAGGAAGCCGCGGACCTCGCGGAAAAATACCTGGCCGCCCACCCGGAGAACGCTTCCCTCCATATCCGCGCCGGTGAGGCCTACTCCAGGCTCCGCAAGAACGAGAACGCGGTGCAGCACTGGCGCGCGGCGATCGACGCCGGAGACGTGGAGTCGCTGTACGTGCTGGCCGAATATTACATGTCGGTCGCCGACAGGGCGCGCGCGTCGGAGTTCTACAACAGGTACGTCGAAAAGCAGGCGCTCGGCCCGCAGGCGGAGCGCGCGCGCCAGGTGCTCCAGAGCCTCTCCACCGGGACGGGAAGCACGACGGGCGTCGTGTGGGAGCCGATCCTCGCGAAAGCGCTGTCGGGGATCGCGAAGCCGGCCGAAGCGCGCTATGAAACCGTGGACCTCGTCTACTACGGCGCGGTGGCAGCTCTCCTTGCGGCCTACGTGCGGACGGAAAAATTCCAGGACGCGGCGGCGGTTTCGGGGGACCTCGGCGTCGCCGACGTCTGGGTCGAGGAGGGCCTGACCCGGTTCAACGCCTCCACGCCGGCGATCCAGGCCGACATGCGCGTCCGCCGGATCCGGGAGCGCTTCGGCCAGCTCGCGAGCCTCTGCGACCGTCTTGTCGTCGCGTTCGCGGCGGTCGGCGGGAAGATCAACCCCGGCGCCGAGACGGCGATCGACGCGATCGCCAACGCCTACACTTCCGCCGCGCCCTCCGCGCGGGATCCGTTCGACAAGACCGCTCTCGCGCTCGACCACATCGTGAAGATCATGCTGGCGGCCCGCGGGGACAAGGGGGCGGAGGCGCGGGAGTTCCTGGAAGCGCAGCTCCTGGTGGCCTCGAACTCGATCCAGGTCTGTGTCGCGCGCACGTACACGATCTGCCGGCTGGTGGCGATGGGGCATGCGAAGGAAGCGGAGTGGGTGGCGGAGCTGGAGAAATCGGACGAGACGGTGGCGACGGGGCTGGGGCAGATGCGGGTGGGATTCGTGCAGCTCGCGCGGATCCTCGACGCATCCCGATGAGCGGGAGAGAGGCGATGAAGAAACTGATGCTGGCGGCGGTCTTCGCGGCGGCGGGGCTGACGGCGGCCGCGGACAAACTGTTCCTTAAGGACGGCCGCACCTACGAAGGCAAGATCGTGGAGGAAGGGGACGCGGGGGTGAAGATCAAGACGTCGAAGGCGACGCTCACGTTCCCGAAGGACCAGATCGACAAGATCGAGCGCGGGACGAGCATGATGGAGACGCTCGAAGGGAAGCTGGAGGAGCTGTCGCCGGAGGCGCCGGAGACGTACGTCGCGACGGCGGAGTGGTGCGTGAAGGAGAAGGTGGGGGACGAGCCCACGGTGGAGCGGCTGGCGAACATCGCGATGGCGCTCGATCCGTCTTTCTGCGGGCGGGGCAACACGGTCCTGGGCGATTTCGCCGCAGCCCGCGGCGACCGCGTGCAGGCCGCGGAGTTCTACTTCCGGGCTTTCCTTGCGGACTGGAAGAACCCCGTGGCGAAACGGAAGCTTCAGGAGTACAAGGACGCGCTGGAAGAGCGGAACGCGCGGCAGATGGACAAGTTGCGGGACGCGCTGACGCTGGCGATCGACAACAAGCTGGCGGAGGCGATTCCGGCTCTCTCGGCGGCCCGAGGCGCTCCCTTCGCAAACCTGATTTCGACCTACATGCCGTCCTACCGGAGCGTGGACGCGCTGATTGAGGACATCAAGGCGCGGGTGCCGTGCAAGACGTGCAACAACAAGGGGACGATCAAGTGTTTCCAGTGTGACGGGACGGGGTCTTTGAAGTGCACGGCGTGCGGCGGGAAGGGGTACAAGGAGATCAGGCTGGGTGGGACGGGGGAGGTCCGCAAGGAGATCTGCCCGGTCTGCAACAAGTCGGGGAAGGTCCGTTGTCCGCGGTGCAAGGAGATCAAGGGGGCGACGAAGTGTTCGACGTGCAAGGGGATCATTCCGGCGAAGCCGACGGTGACGTGGGACCGCAACGGCCTGGTGAATTTCCGGGGTGCGATCGAGCAGCGGATGAGCGGCGTGCTGCCGATCGAGGAGCAGGTGGGACCGAAGCTTCCGCGGCTGGGCTCGCAGAATTACGATGCGTCGTTCGTGGACGACGGCCGGGTGGTGTACTCGAAAGGCCGCTGGCTGACGCAGAGCGAGAAAAAGTGACCCGGGGCTGGGGGGCGGCTTGGCGTTCCTGATCATCGAGAGCGGGCCGGAGGCGGGGCGGCGGGTGGACCTGGGGGGTGCTCTGGTCATCGGGCGCCAGTCCAGGTCCGGGCTGACCATTCAGGACCCGAAGGCGTCGCGCGAGCACACGCGTCTGGAGCCGGCGGCGGGCGCGTGGGCGGTGGTGGACCTGGAGAGCCGGAACGGCACGATGCTGAACGGGCGGAAGATCCAGCGCGAGTTCCTGGCGGCGGGCGACCGGATCACGATCGGACAGACGGTGCTGCGTTTCGAGCTGGCGGACGCGACTCCTTCGGCGACGACGCGGCCGATGCCTGAGCCCGGGGTGGCCGGGGCCGCGCGGCCCGCGACGACGCCGATCCTGCGCACGTCTCCGGTGGCGCCTCCGCCACCGCCGCCGGCCGTTCCGATTCCGCCGCCGCCCGCGCGGCCCGCGCCCGTGGCGGAAGCCGACAAGGCGCCGAAACTGCGCTATCAGGACAAGGGGCAGGGCGTCGGCGTCGTGACGGTCCTCGCGTGCCTGGCGATCCTGGTCGGCCTCGTCTTCGCGGCCCGCTGGATCGCCCAGAGAACGATCACGAAGGTGATGAACGAAAGAAAGGCGGAACAGGCGAAGTGATCTATCTCGACAACAACGCGACGACGCCCGTGTGTCCGGAGGCGCAGGCCGCGATGGCGGCGGCGTACCGCGACGTGCCCGGGAATCCGTCGAGCCCGCACGCGGCGGGCCGCGCGGCAAGAAAGCTGCTCTCCGAAAGCCGCGAGCGCGTCGCGCGCGCCCTCGGCGCCGCCGCTCCCGACGAGATCGTCTTCACCGGAAGCGGTTCGGAGGCCGACCACCTGGCGATCCTGGGGACCTGGGAATCGTCGGTGAAGTGGAACAGCCGGAAGAAGAGGATCGTGTCGACAGGGATCGAGCATCCCGCGGTGCGCGGCACGCTGAAGAAGCTCGAGCTCGCGGGGGCGGAGGTCGTGTTCGTGCCCCCTGGACCGGGCGGACTCGTGAACGCCGAGGCGGTCGGCGAGGCGCTCACCCTCGACACGCTTCTCGTCACCGTGATCCTCGCGCAGAACGAGACGGGCGTCCTCCAGCCCGTGCGCGAGATCGCGGGGCGGGCGCACGCGTGCGGCGCGTACGTCCACACCGACGCCGTCCAGGCGGTCGGAAAGATCCCGGTCAACGTCGCCGAACTGGGCGTCGACATGCTCTCGCTCGCCGCCCACAAGTTCCACGGACCGAAAGGCGTCGGCGCCCTCTGGATCAGGACCGGCACGCGCATCGGAGCCTTCGCTTCCGGCGGCGGCCAGGAAGGAGGCCTGCGCCCGGGGACGGAAAACGTGGCGGGAATCGCGGGCCTCGCGGCGGCGCTCGACGTCGCCACCCGAACGCTTCCCTCGGACATGCCCCGCGTCGCGAACCTCCGCGACCGCCTGGCCGAGGCCACGCTGAAAGCCGCTCCCGGGGCGCGCTGGAACGGCGACCGCGAGCGCCTGCTCCCCAATACGGCGAGCCTGTCGTTCCCCGGGCTCCGCGCCGACATGCTGCTGGTCGGGCTCGACGTCGAAGGTCTGTGCGTGGCGACGGGAAGCGCCTGCCATTCGGGCGCGATGGAGCCCTCGGAGGTGCTGCTCGCGATGGGACTCGACGAGGATTCCGCCCGAAGCTCGCTGCGCGTCTCGCTGTCGCGGTACACGACGGAGGCGGAGGTGGACCGCTTTCTT
Organism: Planctomycetota bacterium; assembly: GCA_016190145.1. GTDB lineage: Bacteria > Planctomycetota > MHYJ01 > WSZJ01 > WSZJ01 > WSZJ01. The sequence continues at coordinate 28,435 of JACPRD010000158.1, forward strand.
TCGGTTCTTCCCGCGATTCTGAAACGCATCTCGAAGTGATTTCCGCCTGAAATTGCTCAGGCTTCTTCGATTTCCAACATAATTTTTCCGAATTCCGCAACGCTGGAAATCTCCCCGCTTTGCGACGCCTCACGAATTTGACGACCCTCAACCCTTCTGCTAGATTCCGTCCCTTCGACGATCAGGTCAGGGCCCGCACTCTCCACACCAGACACCCAAAGGATCCCATGCTTCCTTCTGATGGTCCCGCTTTGAGGGACCGTGTTGTCGCGGAGCTCTCCCAGCGGCTGCCGGAGGACGAGGTCAAGGCGTGGTTCGACCCCGGCAAGATCACGCTTCTCCCGAGCGGTTCCACTTGCGAGCTGCAGGTCAAAAACGTGTTCATGGCGGATCACTACGAGAAGAACTACCGCCGCGCGCTGGAGGAAGTCCTCTCGCGCGTCGCGGAGGTCCCGGTCCGGCTGGCGATCCGCGTGAACGGCGACGCCGGCGCGGCGAAGCCTGCCGCCGAGGCGGCGGGGGCCGCGGATCTGAAGATATCCAGCGCGGAAATCGCGGCCGTTCCCCCGGAGGCCGCCGCGGCGAATGACGGGATCGTCCTCAACCCGGGCTACACGTTCGACAACTTCGTCGTCGGCATCTCGAACCGGCTCGCGCACGCGGCGGCGCTCAGCGTCGCGCAGCAGCCGGGCGCCGCGTACAACCCGCTGTTCCTGTACGGGTCGGTCGGGCTGGGGAAGACCCACCTGCTCCAGGCCATCTGCCACGCGATCCGCGAGAAGCACCCGCGCCTGCAGATCCAGTACCTGTCCTGCGAGGAGTTCGTGAACGACTACATCGCCTCCGTCCAGAACATGAACCAACTCGAGGCGTTCCGCGGGCGGATGCGCACCGTCGACGTTCTGCTCATCGACGACATCCATTTCCTCGCGGGCAAGGAAGGATCGCAGGAAGAGTTCTTCCACACGTTCAACACGCTCCATAACGCCTCGAAGCAGATCATTCTCTGCTCGGACGCCCCTCCGAAGGACATCCCGACGCTGGAGGAGCGGCTGCTCACGCGTTTTTCCTGGGGGATGGTCGCGCGCATCGACACGCCGACGTTCGAGACGCGCGTGGCGATCCTGAAGCGGAAGGCGGAGGCGCGCGGGACGCCGTTCCCGGAGGACGTGTACTTCTTCATCGCGCAGAACATCGAGTCGAACATCCGGGAGCTGGAGGGGGCCGTCGTCAAGACCGCGGCCTACGCCTCGCTGCTCAACCGCGCGATCGACCTCGACCTCGCGCGCGAGGCCCTTCGCGACTCGCTCGAGGTCGCCTCGACGCCTGTACAGGTCACGGACGTGCAGGCGGTCGTCTGTCGAAAACTGGGCGTAAAAACGGCGGAATTGCAGTCGAAAAGCCGTACAAAATCCATCAGCCGTGCCCGCCAGATCGGGATCTACCTCGCGCGCACCATGACGAACGCTTCGCAGACCGACATCGGCAACGCGTTCGGCGGCCGGGACCATTCGACGGTGTCGTACTCGATCGACACGGTGAAGGAGCAGATGGACACGGAGCCGTCGTTCCGGGGTTTCATCGAGCAGCTCGCCGACGAGATCCGCAAAAGCAAGCTGTAGAGAACCGTCCGGGATCCGGGGGAGCGGGCGGGAGAAGCCGGGAAGGAATGTTGAAGGACGGGGGGGTCGGCGGAGTTGCCGGAGCGAATGCCCGCCGATTCCGGAAGGTTGTGAGGGGAGTTGCCGGAAGGGGAATCCGGAATCCGCGCGATGCGAGCCCTTCCCCGCACGGACGTTACGCGATGGTCGGGGAATGTTTTCCACGAAATCGCGGGGCCTAAGAAGATGGTGAAGATCTTTTCTATAAAGAACATCCTTTAGACAGGCAGGGGGTCCTCCATGAAATTCCGCTGCAAGCGCGCCGACCTGGCGCACGGGTTGTCGATCGTGGCCGGCGCCGCTCCTGCCCGGACGAGCGTGCCGATCCTGATGAACATCAAGCTGACGGCGGCGGACGGGGAGCTGCTGCTCACGGCGACGGACCTCGAGATGGGGCTCCGGTACGCGGTGCGGGACGTGGGGATCCAGAAGAGCGGGTCCGCGGTGCTTCCGGCGCAGAAGCTGCTGTCGATCGTGCGGGACATCCGCGACGACGAGGTCAGGTTCGACGCGGACGGGAAGGTCTGCACGATCGAGATCGAGGGGGGGCAGTTCAAGCTTTCGGGCGCCGACCCTCAGGACTTCCCGCAGTTCCCGGAGTTCGTGGAAGGGCGTTCGGTGCGGCTTCCGGTCGAGGATTTCCGCGACATGGTCAGGAAGACCGCGTTCGCGACGTCGGCCGAGCCCTCGCGGTACGCGCTCACGGGCGTGCTGTTCGTGCTGCGTGAGAACGAGGCGCGGATGGTGGGGACGGACGGAAAACGGCTGGCGTACGCGAAGAAGAGGATCAAGGGCGGGCCGAAGGAGGAGATCCGGGTGATCGTGCCGCCGAAGGGGCTGCACATGATCGAGAAGATCGTCGGCGAGGAGGACGAGGAGATAGCCTTCGAGTTCGAGGAGACGCAGGTCAAGGCGAAGACAAACGCGGGGACGACGTTCGCGCGGCTGGTGGAGGGATCGTTTCCGAACTACGAGGACGTGATTCCGGGCGATCCCGACAAGAAGGTCGTGATTTCCCCGGCGGAGTTCGCGTACAGGCTGCGGCTCGCGACGACGATGACGGACGAGAAGAGCAAGGCGGTGAAGTTCCACCTGTCGAAGGACCGGCTGAAGCTGTCGGCGCGGCGTGTGACGGGGGACGCGGGCGAGGCGTCGCACGAGCTGCCGGTGAAGTACGCGGGTCCGGATTTCGACATCTCGTTCAATCCGGACTTCTTCCTGGAGTTCCTGAAGGTCGTGAACGGGCCCGAGGCGGCCGACGAGGCCGGCGAGGTGGCTGCGAAGCCGGAGGCCGAGGCGCCGGCGAAAGGCAAAGGCAAGGCAAAGGCCGAGAAGGCGGAGAAGCCGAAGGCGCCTCCTCCGGCCGAGGAGGCCGCCGCGGCGCCCGGCGTGACGCTCGAACTGCGCGACAAGACGACGGCCGGCGTGATCCGCGCGGGGCGCGACTACGTCTACCTCGTGATGCCGCTCACGATCGACGCTTAGCATGCGGACGGAGGGACCCCGCCGGCTGGGCGACTACATCAGGTTCTTCCTCCGCAGCAGCGGCCTCGAGAAAGCCGTCACGAAGCCCGATTTCCACAGGTCCTGGGAGCAGGCCCTGGGCGACGTCCGCCTCATCCCCCACACTCGTCCCGGGACCGTCCGGTCGGGTATCCTCAAGGTCGAAGTCGACGCTCCCGTCGTCATGCAGGAACTGAATTTCCGCCGCCGGGAGATCGTGAAGCGGCTGGCTGAGCTCGCCCCGGACGCGCGGGTCAAGGACATCCGTTTCGTCATCGGAAACTTCAGGAGTCCCAGGTGACGCAGGCTGCTCTCGGAAAGATCTGGATCGACGCGCTCGGCGACGAGACGCTCGCAAGGGAATCGCGCCCGGTGGCGATCGCGGCCGGCGTGCTCGGCATCGAGGTCGACTCGGCCCTGTCCCTTCAGAAGATCGAGAAGGCCAAGCCGGAGCTCGTCGCCCGCATGAACGCCGCGGGGGCGCAGATCGTCGACCTCCGCTTCACCATGAAGGAATTCAAGGCCGAGGCCCAGGACACGGACGCGGAGGAGTACACCGCTAACGAGTCGATGAAGATCCTCGAGGGCCTCGACGCGGTGCGCAAGCGCCCCGGGATGTACGTCGGGGACACGGGGACGAAAGGGCTGCACCACCTGGTGTTCGAAGTGGTGGACAACTCGATCGACGAGGCGCAGGCGGGGTTCTGCAAGAGCGTGCAGGTGAAGATCAACACGGACGGGTCGGTGTCGGTGATCGACGACGGGCGCGGCATTCCGACGGACATCCACCAGGAGTCCGGTCTGACCGGCGTGGAGCTGGCGTTCACGAAGCTGCACGGCGGCGGGAAGTTCGACAAGAACTCGTACAAGGTGTCGGCGGGGCTGCACGGGGTCGGCGTGAAGGCGGTGAATGCGCTTTCCGACTGGTGCGAGGTCGAGGTCTGGCGCGGCGGACGCGAGCATTTCCAGAGGTACGAGCGCGGTGTGGCGAAGACGGCGCTCGAGGCGCGCGGGCTCACCCAGCGGCGCGGGACGAAGGTCACGTTCAAGCCGGACCCGACGATCTTCTCGGAGACGACGACGTTCTCGCGCGACGTCATGGCGAAGCGGCTCCGCGAGCTCGCGTTCCTGAACAGGGGGATCGCGATCACGATTTCCGACGACCGCACGAACGAATCCGAGACGTTCAAGTTCGACGGCGGCATCCGGGCGTTCGTGCAGCACCTGAACGAGGCCAAGAAGCCCCTTCACCCCGACGTCATCTACTTCGAGAAGTCCGAGTCCTCGGGGATGACCATCGAGATCGCTCTTCAGTACAACGAGGGCTACAACGAGGCCGTCTTCTCGTTCGCGAACTCGATCAACACGCACGACGGGGGGACGCACCTTTCCGGGTTCCGGAGCGCGCTGACGCGGACGCTGAACCACTATTCGCGGGCGCACGATTTCGTGAAGAGCGAGGGGCAGCTTCCGACGGGCGATGACTACCGCGAGGGGTTGACGGCGATCGTGAACGTGAAGGTGCCGAACCCGCAGTTCGAGTCGCAGACGAAGGTGAAGCTGACGAACACGGAGGTGGAGAGTTTCGTGACGACGGTCACGAACGAGCAGCTGGGGACGTACCTGGAGGAGCATCCGGCGCAGGCGCGGACGATCGTCGAGAAGGCGCTGATCGCGTCGAAGGCGCGGGAAGAGGCCCGGAAGGCGCGCGAGCGGGCGCGGCTGGGGGCGCTTTCGGGGTCGAAGCCGGGGAAGCTTGCGGACTGCCAGGAACGCGACATGGCGAAATGCGAGATCTACCTGGTGGAAGGCGACTCGGCCGGCGGGTCGGCCAAGCAGGGGCGCGACCGGCGGTACCAGGCGATCCTGCCGCTCAAGGGCAAGATCCTGAACGTCGAGAAGGCGCGGATCGACAAGATGCTCGAGCACGAGGAGATCCAGGCGCTGATGGGCGCGATCGGGACGGGCATCAAGGACGAGTTCGACTACTCGAAGCTGAAGTACGGGAAGATCATCATCATGTGCGACGCCGACGTCGACGGCTCGCACATCCGCACGCTGCTCCTCACGTTCTTCTTCCGGCAGATGAAGGAGCTGATCGAGAAGGGGCACGTGTACATCGCGTGCCCGCCGCTGTTCCGGGTCGCGCGCAAGAGCAAGGTCGAGTACGTGCGGAGCGAGAAGGAGATGGACCAGACGCTGCTCATGCTGGGAGTCGAGGGCGCGCAGTTCAAGCGTTCGAGCGACGGGAAGATCTGGGTGGGCGGGGATCTGCGGGACCTGTGCGGGCACCTGATGAAGCTGGAGGATCTGGCGCGCGGGCTCGCGCGTCGCGGGATCGAGTTCGAGCCGTACGTCGCGCGGCGCTCGACGGACGGGCACCTGCCCATTTACCGGGTGATCTACAAGGGCCGGGACGAATTCCTGCACACGGAAGAGGACCTGAACCAGTGGATCCGCGACAAGCGCGCGGAGCTGGGGAAGGAGCTCGTGGTCTACGACACCGACCTGGGCGAGGCCGCGCCCGAGGCCGAGTCTTACGAACTGCGCGAGATCCACGAGGCCGACGAGCTCGAAAAGGAGCTCCTTTCGCTGCAGCACGCCGGCTTCCGCCTCGAGGACTACCTGGGCTCGCCGGGCGCGGACAAGTTCTTCCTCGCGGCCGACGCCGAGGACACGCCCGTCGCCTCGCTCCGGGAACTGATCCGGTCGCTGCGGAAGATGGGGCAGAAGGGCCTCGACGTGCAGCGCTACAAGGGGCTGGGGGAGATGAACCCCGATCAGCTCTGGGAGACGACCATGGACCCCGTCACGCGGACGCTTCTCAAGGTGCGCCTGGAGGACGAAGTCAAGGCGGACGAGATGTTCACGATCCTGATGGGTGAGGAGGTCGAGCCGCGGCGGCTTTTCATCGAGAAGCACGCGCTCGAGGTCAAGGTCCTCGATGTCTAGCGTGGCGCTGTGCGCGAGCGGGGAGAAGTGATGTCGGCGGGGGGACACAAGCGCCGGGCGGAGGGGATCCGCGCTTCCTGCGCCGTGATCACGACGAGCGACACGCGCACGGAGAAGACGGACGAAAGCGGGCGCGTGGCGCGCGAGCTTCTGGAGAAGGCGGGCCACCAGGTCGCGGCGCGCGACCTGGTCCCCAACCGCGAGGGAACAATCCGGGCGGCCATCCGCAGACGCCTGCGCGAGGGCTGCGACTTCGTTCTCGTCACCGGCGGAACCGGGGCGGGCCCGCGCGACGTGTCGATCCAGGCCGCGCAGGCCCTGTTCGATCGCGAGCTTCCTGGCTTCGGGGAGATTTTCCGGTTTCTCTCGTGGGAAGAGGTCGGCAGCGCGGCGATGCTCTCGCGCGCGGCGCTGGGGCTCGTGAAGGGCCGGGCGGTCTGCGTGACGCCGGGTTCGCCGAAGGCGGTGCGGCTCGCGCTGGAGAAGCTGCTGATCCCGGAGCTCGCGCACCTGCTCTCGCAGGCGCGGGGCCGCTGACATGACCGCGTGGAGGAAGCTCCTCGTGCGCGGATTCGTTCTGGGCCTCGTCGGGCTCGTCGCCGTTTCGCTCGCGAACCTCTCCTGCCGCGGCCCCGCGACGTGGGGGGACGTGCGGGACTCGAAGCGCGACCTGACCGGGGCCGTCGCGGTGTTTCCCGGGGCGGAGGGGTTCGGCACCGACACGCGCGCCGGCCGCGGCGGGCGCGTCCTCCGCGTCACGACGCTCGCCGACGGCGGGCCGGGATCGCTTCGGGAGGCCCTCGCCGCGGCGGGGCCGCGCGTCGTGGCGTTCGAAGTCGGGGGGACGATCCGCGCCGGCGCCGAACTCGAGATCCGCGAGCCGTTCGTGACGGTCGCCGGCCAGACGGCGCCCTCGCCCGGCATCTCGATCGCCGGCGCCGGGATCATCGTTCGTACGCACGACGTGCTCCTGCAGCACCTGCGCGTTCGCGTCGGCGACGGCGACGCGGGCGCGCCGAAGGATCGCCGGCGCGCGATCCACATGGTCGGCGAGCGTGACGGGTCGCTCGAGGTCTTCAACGTCGTCGTCGACCACTGCTCCGCCGGCTGGGCGACCGACGAGTGCGTCACGACCTGGTACCCGGGCGTGCACGACGTGACCGTTTCCCGGTGCATCGTGAGCGAAGGCCTCTCCCACGCCGGCCATCCGAAAGGCGAGCACTCCAAAGGCATGCTCGTCGGCGACTACACCAAACGCTTCGCCGCCATCGGCAACCTCTTCGCCTCCAACCGCGACCGCAACCCGCGCATGAAGTCCGACACGAGCACCCTTCTCGTCAACAACGTCTCCTACAACCACGGCGTCTTTCCCGTCATGATCGGCGGTCGCGACGTCGCGCGCGGTCCGAGCCGCGCGGCGATCGTGGGCAACGTTTTCCGGCCCGGGCCCTCGACGGAGTTCGATTCGGTGATCTGGATGACCGATGTCCCGCCGGGCACAGAGGTCTTCGCGCACGACAATCTCTCGCCGCAGGCGGGAACGGACGGCTGGGCACTCGTCCAGGGCGAGAGGGAAGGCGTCGTGCGCGCGACGACGCCGCCGGTCTGGGTCGAGCCCCTCACGGTCCTCCCGGCCCGGGACGTCCTGGAGGTCGTGCTTGCGGGCGCCGGGGCGCGCCCCGCGGACCGTGACGCCGTTGACCGGCGCATCGTAGCCGAAGTCCGCGGCGGCGGCGGGCGCATCATCGACAGCCAGCGCGATGCCGGCGGCTGGCCCGAACTCCCCGAAACGCGCCGCACGCTCGAACAGGCCGGCACCGAAACCGGGCTCCCCTTCCCCGGCGATCCTCACGCCGGCGCTCCATGGACAAATCTCGAGCGCTGGCTGCACGTGCTGGCGCTGCGGGTCGAGGGGCGGTAGAGGGGGTTACTTCAGGTTGAAGAGAACGACGCGCCCCCCGAGGTAGTCCACGAGCGCCCCCTTCCCCGCCTTTCCATCGATCACGAACCGCGAGAACGGCACCCACGTGTTGGTGCAGCGCGTCCACGTCTTCTTCGAGGCCTCGGCGCCGTAGGGGTGGGGGCCGTCGAAGATCTTCTCGACGGCGAGGTCCTTGAGGCGGATGCGGAAGACGAGAAGGCGGTCGGGCATGTGCGCGGCGGCCCAGGCGGCGCCGCGGGCGGGGTCGACGGCGACGGCGTCGGGGGCGGCGTCGAAGGGGAGGGCGATGCGCTCGGGCGTGTCGGCGAGGATGCGGTAGAGGGCGCGGTCGGCGAGATCCGCGACGAGCGCGGCGGAGGCGCCCTGGTAGCCGCTGATCGCCACGACGCGGCCGAGCTCCTCGTCGACGGCGACGCCGCGGTAAAGGTGACCGGTGCTGAAGGCCTCGAACCCGCCCGTGACCGCCTTCTTCGCCACGCCCACGCCGACGATCTTCGTGCTCCACGTCTGAACCCAGAGCGTGTCGCGTTTCCGGTCGTAGAACAGCCCGTTCGGCTTGCCCTCGGTCTTCACGTGCTGGAAGACCGGCGGGTTCTTCGAGAGATCGACGAGGGAGACGTCGGCGGTGTTGTCGTTGGCGGTGAACAGCAGGTCGCCGCCAGGGTGGAGGATCGCGTGCTGGGCGTCCTTCGCGCCGGCGACCGTGAACGGTTCGAACGGCCCCGTCTCGGCGGGCGCGAACAGGAGAATGTTGTCGCCGCCCTTGAAGCCGTCGCCGAGAAGCGCCACGACGCGGCCGGTGCCGGGGTGGACGAGGAGGCCGTTGAACATGTACCCCTCGGCGGGCATCGGCAGCTCGCGCACCGCGACGGCGCCGCCGTCCGCGAGCCGGCGCGTGTGGATCTTCGGCGGCTTCGAGCCGCTCTCGTCGACGTGCACCAGTCCCCGTTTCGCGTCCACGGCGATGCGCCGGACGATTCCGGAGTCGAGCTTGAAGAGGATTTTGAGCGAACCGTCGGGCCCGACGCGGACGAGTTCAGGGCCGGAGGCGAGGTAGGCGCCGTCGGCCGCGGGGTCCGCGACCATGACGTAGCCCTCCCCCACCGGCGTCGACGCGAACTTCCCCGTGCCCGCCGGCGACACCGAGACGCTCAGAGTCTGAGAAACATTCGCGTGCCGCCCCTCGCGTCACGTCCTGCACCGCGCGTTTCAGGCTGGCGGTCGAGTCTGGGTCCCTCGACGCGCGGTGCAGGCC
>JACPRD010000166.1 GCA_016190145.1 Planctomycetota bacterium
CCCCACTCGCTCCCCCCGCCTTCCGCGGAACTCGCCTACGTCTTCCGCCACGCGCTCGTGCGCGACGCGGCCTATCACCTGCAGATGCCGGGAGACCGCGCGCGGCTGCACGGGCTGGCGTTTGCGCTCATCGAGGCGGCGGTGGGGGGGCGGGCGCCGGAGCCGCCGGGGCGGGACGAGGAGCCGGAGAGGGAGTTTGAGCCGCATGCGGGGGACGAGTTCGCGCGGGAGCTGGCGGAGCACGCGCGGATGGCGGGGATGGGGAGCGCGGCAGAGTCGCCGGAGTTGATCGCGGCCCGCCGACTCTACCTGCGGCGGGCGGCGGAGCCCTTCGACTCGCTTCGCTCGCTCAGGGCGGAGCACACGGAGCGGCTCTATCGCCACGCGGACGCGATGGCGCTCTGGCGGGAGAGTGCGCTGGCGCAGTCGGGCTCGCGGCGCGGCGAGTCGCTGCGCCGCGCCGGGGTTGTGGCCCAGCGCGCGGGGCGGCTGCGCGAAGCGGAGGCGCTTCTGGAGGAAGCCCGGGGACTCCAGCACGCGGCGGGAAACCGGCGGGGCGAAGGGCTGGCCCAGGCGAACCTGGCCGGCGTGTGGCTGCTGGCGGGGCGGATGGCGGAAGCGGAGAAGGGCCTCGAGCGGGCGGCGGCGCTTCATCGCGAAAGCGGGCATCGTCGCGCGGAGGGCGATGTCCGCTCGAACCTCGGGTTTCTCTTCCGCGAAACCGGCCGGGTGGAGGAGGCCGGGCGCAGCTACTCCGCGGCGCTGGGCATCGCGCTCGAGTGCGGCGACCGCAAGGCCGAGGGCGTTGCGCGCGGCGGGCTGGCGAACCTGCACGCGGAGACGGGCCGGATGGCGGAGGCGGAGCGGGGTTTCGGGGAAGCGATCGCGATCCACCGCGAGGTAGGCAACCTGTCGGGGCTGGGGACGGCGCTCGTGAATTTCGGCATCCTCCTGATGGAGACCGGGCGCGGCGAGCTGGGGGAGGCGAGGCTGCTCGAGTCGCTGGAGATCCTCCGGCAGGTGGGGAACCGGCGGGCGGAGGGGATCGCGCTGGGGAACCTGTCGTGCGCGTACATGGAAGGCGGCCGTGAGGCGGAAGCCGAGGAGGCCTGCCTCAAGGCGCTTTCGATTCATCGCGACGTGGGCAACCGCGACGCGGAGGGCGCGGCGCTGGAGAATCTGGCGACGCTCTACTCGGGGACCGGGCGCGCCGGCGAGGCGGAGGCGCTTTTTGCCCGGGCGCTCGCGATTCTCCGGGACGTGCGCGACCGCCGTACCGAGGGCATCGCGCTGGGGAACCTGGCGGCCCTTTACGCCCGGACGGGCCGGCTCGAACTGGCGGAGCGGACGTTCCACGAAGCGCTCGCGATCCACCGCGAGGTCGGCCACCGGCGTTTCGAAGGCGTGCACCAGTGCGACCTGGCGCTGTGCCTCTTGCGCCGGGGCGGAACCGCCGCTTCCATAACGGCCTGGCGCGCGGGCGCGGAGATTCTGCGGGGGATCGGGGACCATCTGGAGCTGAACCGTCAGCACGAAGCGATGGAGAGAGCGTGCGCGGAGGCGGGGGTGCCGGGGTTCGAGGAATCGGGCGAGGGCGTCTCCCGGTAGGCCATCTGCTGTGCCTGGCGGGGCAGGTCGAGCAGGGCGGGGGAGCCTTCAGGACTCATGGGAGGATTCTGCGCGTCCGCCCCTGCCCGGGAACGCGTCTCTTCAGGTAGAATGATCCCCATGAGCGGAATCAACGTGGCACTTTCCGAAGAAATGCTGGCGGCGCTCAAACTTCCGCCCGAGCAGGCGGCTGCGGAGTTCCGGCTGGCCGCGGCGATGAAGCTCTATGAAATGGGCAGGCTTTCGTCGGGTGCCGCGGCAAACCTCGCGGGAATTCCGAGGGTCATGTTCCTCACGCGGCTGGCCGAATTCGGGATCGACACTTTCACCCTGAGCGGCGAGGACCTGGACCGGGAGACCCGTTTTGCCTGACGTCATCTGCAACACGTCGCCACTTTCGTATCTGCACTTCCTCGACCTGCTCGATCTGATTCCCGCGCTCATGAAGCAGATCGTCGTTCCCGAGGCGGTCGTCGAAGAGCTTCGAGTGGGTCGCGAGAAGGGGCTCGGCCTACCCACACCCGAAAAATTGCCGTGGGTGACGGTGAAGTCGCCCGCCTCGGCGCGTGTCCTCCCCATGGTGACCGACCTTGGGCCCGGGGAAACGTCAGTTCTCGCACTGGCCCTTGAGTCGCCCGGGAGCGTCGTCATCCTGGACGATGGCGCGGCCAGGCGCACGGCAGTGGCCCTGAGCCTGAAGCTGACCGGCACTCTGGGAATCTTGCTCGACGGCAAGAAGCTCGGGCGTATTCCCCGAGTTCGGCCGTTGCTGGATGAACTTCAACGGATGGGTTTCAGGCTCGACTCGCGCACCCGGACCGCCGTGCTTTCACGAGCTGGCGAACGCGATTAGCGTCCGCGCCTGTTCGCGGTCGCCGCGAGCAGCGGTTCCGCCTCGGCGGAGAACAAGCACACGCAGGAAACCAGACTGTTCGTGGCTCCCGAGGGCGAGCTCTCCGCCGCGCCCGGGCTACAATCCGCCTCCGTGAAACACGAACGCGTCCTCCGCACCGCGGGCCCGGGCCGGACGCGGCCCGACGAGCTCCCGACCACGCAGTTCCTCTGGACTGAGGAGCTGGCGTCGCTTCTGGGACGCACGACGGATCTCGACGTCTCGCGGCGGGCGGGGGTGCATCCGGTGACCGTCATGAAGGAGCGCCGGCGGCGCGGCATCGCACCCTTTCAACCGACTTCCGAGCCCGTCGAGTGGACGGAGGACATGATCGCGCTTCTCGGAACGGAGACCGACGCGGACGTGGCAGAGCTTCTGGGGATCGGCGAGTCGTCAGTGCGGCTGAAGCGCCGGCTGCTGCACATCGAGGCATTCGGGGACACGGCGCATGGGAGAGCGAAGGTCACGTGGACCCAGGAGCACCTCGACCTGCTGGGAAGGGTGCCCGACGCCGTGCTGGCGGCGCGGATGGGCATCAGCGGGTCTACGGTGTGGATGAAGCGGCATCTCGCGGGCATCCCGCCGTTCCGCGAGCGCCCGGCGCGGGTGAAGTGGACGCGTGCGATGAAAGCGGACGTGAACCGGCTTTCGCAGAAGGAGTTCACGCGGCGGTACGGAGTTTCCGTCATCGCCGTGAACTGGTACCGGGTCAAGCACGGGCTGATGCGCGGCAGGCTGCTTCACCGATGGGAGCCGAAAGACCTGGAACTGGTCGGCCGTCTTACCGACCAGGCCGTCGCGGACCGGCTCGGCGTCTCCAGCGGAACGGTGAAGCGGAAGCGGGCGGAGCTCGGCCGGCCTCCGGTCGAGAAGCCGGTGTACTGGACTCCGGAGAGCGAGGCGCTCCTGGGGACGATGACCGACCGCGCGCTGGCCAAGCGGCTCGGATGTTCGCCGGCACTGGTCTGCCTCCGGCGAAAGGCGCTCGGGCGGGCGAAGTACCCGAGGCCGGGAACGATCGAGTGGACGCCCGAGAAGGATGCGCTCCTCGGGACGGACACCGACGAGGCCGTCGGGGCCCGGTTGGGCTGCGGGAAGATGGCCGCATTCAAGCGGCGAAAGAAGCTGAAGAAACCCGCCTTCGCAAAGCGGTGATCATGGCGCGGTGAGGGCCGCTTCCTGGTGCGCCGATTTGTAGGGAAGTCGGCGGCGTCCGGGAGGTAATCTCCGGTCTCAGCTATGGCCATGAACCCCGATTTTGCCGATCCGAGCCCCGAGGATCCGCCCGCCCCTCTCAAACGATTCGAGTGGACCGAGGAGCGGGTGGCGCTGCTGGGCACGGCGACTGATGAGGAAATCGCGGAGGCGGTGGGCACCTCGGCGCGGGCGGTGCAGGTGGAGCGGAAGCGGCGGCGGATCGCGGCGTTCCGGCTGAATGTCCCGGCGGTGAAATGGACGGAGGAGATGGTCCGGATGCTGGGGACGGTGCCAGACCGGGTGGTGGCGGAGAAGTACGGAATCTCGGTCACGACGGTGCACAACAAGCGGGAAGACCTCGGGATACCGCCCTTCCGGCCTTCTTCCCGAAAGAAGTACCCGTGGCTGCCGGAGGCCGTGGCGCGACTGGGGAAGGCGACGGACGCGAAGGTCGCCGAGGAGCTGGAGCTCAGCGAGAATTTCGTGAGCAAGAAGCGACGGCGGCTGAGGATTCCGGCGTGGAAGCCGCACGCGGCGGCGGTGGTGTGGACGCCGGCGATGGATGCCGACTTCGCGACGATGACGGACGAGGAGATGGCGCGCAAGTGGGGCATCGGCGTCCGGTCGGCGAACGACCGGCGCCACGTGGTGCAGAGAATCCCAACGGGGCTCTTCCCGATGAAGTGGACGGACGCGCACCTCCGGATGCTGGGGACGGAGAGCGACATCGAGCTCGCGCGGCAGTGGGGATGCTCCATGGAGGGGGTGCGCTACAAGCGTCACCAGCTCGGGATTCCCCTTCGGAATCCGCCGCCCCACATCGACTGGACGCCGGAGGCGGACGCGCTGCTCGGGACCATGTCGGACGAGCAGGTCGCGCTGAAACTGGATTGTTCGCGCTCTTCCGTGACGAATCGGCGGAACGCGCTGGGAATTGCGTTCGTGGAGTGGCGGTATCCCCGGGAATGGACCGCGGAAGAGGACGCGATTCTGGGCGTGGTTCCGGACCTGGAGGTCGCGCGGCGGCTCGGGATCTCCGCGATGACGGTCCATGCGCGGCGCCAGGTCCTGAACCGTCCGCGGGCGCCGCAGCCGGGGCTCGATTGGACGCCCGCGATGGACGCGCTTCTCGGCACCGATTCGGACGTCAAGATCGGGAAGCTGATCGGGAGGACGGGGCCGGCGGTGTGCATGAGGCGCAAGAAACTCGGGATTCCCTCGATGTCGGAGCGGCTCAAGCTTCGCGAGTGGCGCGAGGGGTGACCCGGGGCGCCTCACACCCAGCTCGGCGATTCGGCGCGAGCCGCTTCCCCGAACTCCGCCACGCCGGCTACTTGCCCGCGCCCGTCCGCTTGAGCGCGTACGGCATCGGGTTGCGGAGGATGATCTCCAGATTCTCGGCCAGCGCCGCCGGAAGCGCGATGGTGCCTTCCTTGAGCGGTCCCTTGTCGTTGCTGAGCATCACCTGGGTGTCGTGCACGAGGCAGAAAGTGTCGAAGGTGATTCGGACCCAGGTGTAGGGGGCGGTCTTGTCCTTGGCGCCCTTGGTGGAGTCTTCGAGGAGGAGCCGGGTCGAGGCCGCGGTGAGCTTCAGGGTCCACTCCGAGTCGCTTTTCGCAAGGATGGAGAGCTCGGACCAGGACACGTAAGGCGCGTCGCGGAGGAGGACGACGACGTCTCCGAGGCCGTACCTCCGGTCCGGCTTCAGGTCGACGCCCAGGCCGAAGGCCCAGGTGGTTCCGCGCGGCGCCTCGGCAGTTTTCGGGTCGTCGACTTTCTGGAGGCTGAAGCCCTGCGCCTTTTCCTCTTCGGTGAGCTGGCGCGAGAATTTCAGGACCGGCTTCTGGGCGGCGAAAGCCGCGAACGTCTCGATCCTCCAGCGGATTTCGCCCGGGATCTCCTCTTTGGACGTCACCTCGACCGTCCGCTTGCCTTCCTTTTCTACCGCCGTTGCCTTCATCCCCTTGAGCCCGGCCGCCGCCAGACGCTTCGTCAGGGCGGCCGCGCACTTTTCGAGCTCGGCCCGGGTCGCCTTCTCGGGGCCTTCGAACACGACGGGTTCGCCGGCGCGGGCGAGAAGCGGCGCAGCGGCGAGGCAGAGGATGAGGAGGAAGGCGGGTTTCATGGGTGGGATCCTGACGGAGAGGGCTTCAGACGGGATCCAGCGGGTGTTCTGAAGGGATTTTACCGTGTTTGCGGGTCCCGGCGTCGCGTCACAACGAACTGCGCGCGGGGCGGTCCATGAGAATCAGCGTCGGCGCCGGCGTCCGGTTTCACATTCCGCTCCCGAAATCGCGCCACTTCTTTTCCAGCCCCGGCAGATCCGGAAAGTACTTCGTGAACGGCTCGTCCTTCCCCGCGGCCATCGCATCCCGGTACTCCCGGTACGCCTTCGCAATCGCCTTGTCCGACGTGCGCGTGAGGAAATAGTTCAGCGCCCAGCACTCGGAGTAGAAGACGAGGGCCTTGGACGTATCGCTGTTGATCAGCGTTCCGGCGTCGCCGGAGAGGAGGTCCTTGAGCGGGATGAAACCGGAGCCGGAGAGGGCGGTGCGGGCGAGGGCCGTGCGTGAGTCGTTGAGGAAT
This sequence comes from Planctomycetota bacterium, assembly GCA_016190145.1. Lineage (GTDB taxonomy): Bacteria > Planctomycetota > MHYJ01 > WSZJ01 > WSZJ01 > WSZJ01. Next base: position 6,284 of record JACPRD010000166.1, read on the forward strand.
GTGAACTTCCAGGAGCCGGTCGAGCCCTGGAATCCCTCGAAGTAGGTCGCCATTGCCTCCATGTACCAGGAGGGCTGCCGCGCGACGGTGGCGGTGCGGTAGTAGTAGAGGTGGGCGGCTTCGTGGACCATGGTTTCGAGGAAGAGCTTGAGGTTGCCGGTCATGTTCCAGCCGACGACGACGTTGGAGTTGCTGGAGGCGAAGCCCGCGGCGTTGAGCTGGGCCTCGGCGTGGTTCTCGACGCAGTGGCGGCGGTAGTCCTCGAAGGTGCGGAAGGCGTGGAGGGTCATCTTCTCGTCCTTGGGGAGCCTGGGCTCGCGGCCGTCGTAGAAGGTCTTGAGTTCGGTCCAGGCCAGCTCGACGAGGACGGCGAGGTCCTGGACGAAAGCGTCGCCGGCGTTGCTGCGGATCGTGTAGTGCGCGGTCTCCTTGACGATCGCGTGGGCCCACTCGGAGGTGAGCGCTTCGTAGTCCTCGCCCGCCATCCATTTCCCGTCGTGCTTTCGGTAGCCGGCGTCGAGGAGCTTCTTCTCCTCGCCGGGGAGCCAGCGGTCGCCGACCTTCACCAGCCCTTTCGCGAGATTCTCGCGGTCGGCGGCGGGGACCCACTCGCCGCGGAACCGCACCAGCCCCTTCTCCAGATTCGCCTTCTCCTCCGCCGTCACGAACGCGCCCTTGTAGGCGACGAAACCGCCTGCCGGCGGTTGGAGTCCGCGCTTGCGCGCCACGACGCGCGTGACGCGGTCCTTGAGCGCGGGGGCGGCCTTGAGCGCCGCGGCGAGCCCTTCCTGCGCCGGGCGCGCTTCCCCGAGATCCCACTGCAGGACGCAGAGGCCGAACCTCTCCTCGGGAGTGAGGGTCTGCGCCGCGGCGAACTTGAGGAACTCGGCGAGATCGAGGCAGGCCCAGGGGAAGCGGCCGGTGCCTTTGGGGATCGTGAACTCGAAGGAAGCGGCGTCGGCCTTGACGAGGGTGAGTTCCTGGGCGGCGACGCGGGTTTTGAGGGTGCCGGGTTTCCGGTTCACGGCGGCGACGAGCTTGTCGAGGGCGGCGGCCATCAGCTTGATTTCGGCGACGCGGGTTTCGATTTCCGCCTTGCGGACGGGGGAGACGGTGCCGGGGAGGAGCTTGCCGTACTCCGCGACGGCGCGCGCGAACTGGTAGCGGCGCACGAGGGCTTCGATCTCCGCGGCGGTCATGAGCCACACGGCGCTTTCCTTCGCGAGCGCGAGTGGGCCGCCTTTCACTTTCGCCTCGGCCGCGATCTCCGCGTCGATCGTCGCGAAAAACTCCGCGAGCCCCGGGATCTTCGCGACCCAGGCCTTCATGTAGGGGTTCAGGCGGCGCGCCTGGCGCAGCGACCCCCGCGCTTCTGCGAGCTGATCCAGCTTCCACTGAGCCGCGCCGAGCCAGAATCGGTGGTAGAAGCTCGACTCGACGCCGCGCGTCGCGAGGAGGTCGCGGCACTCGGCGAAGCGGCCGGCGAGAAAGAGGGTGCGCGCGCAGGCGCCGAGCACGCTGGGGTGGCCTTCCTTGCCGTCGATGTAGAAGTGCCAGACCTTGAGCGAGGCCTCCACGTCCGTGTGCGGGTTTCCGGGGGTGCCCTGGACCCAGGCGATGACGAACGCGCCGGCGCTGTCGTTCGGGTACGCCCGGTACCAGTCTGTCCCCACCTTCCACGCATCCTCGAACTTCCCCTGCTCCGCCAGCGCCAGCCCCTTCCAGTAGGCGGCCGAGGACGCGTCCCCGGCCGGCTGCAGGGCCGCGTGCGCGAGGACCGCCTCGGCATCGCTTCGCAGGAACGCCGCCAGGGCGAGGAGCCCGTTCACGGTGGGATCCTCGGTCGCCGCTTCTTTGAGGAGCGCGACCCCCTCGTCGTGGTCGCCGAGCCCGATCAGGGCCGACCCGCGGCCGGCGAGGGCCCATTTGCGCGCGGGGACGAGGGCGATGGCCTTCTCGGCGTCGGGGAGCATGTCGGCGTAGCGATCGAGCATGCGGAAGTACGCGGCGCGGACGTAGTACATCTGAGCCTTCATGTCGGTCGGGATTTTCGGGCTCGCTTCCGCCAGCCGGAGGGCGTCGGCCGTGTCGGCGAGCGCACCGGCGAGATTGCCGCCCATCGATCGGAGGTTCGCGCGGACCATCCACATCTCCGGGTCGCCGGGTTCTTCTTCGATCGCTTCCGTCGCCTTGGCGTCCGAGGCCGCGGGGTTGCCGGCGAAGAGGAGGCGCTGGGCCTCGCGGGCGAGGTCCCGTGCGCGGGCGGGGTCGGCGGAGGCGGGGAGGGGGACGGCGAGGAAGAAAGTGAGGGCGAGGCAGAGGCGGGACATGGGTCGCATTGTAACGGTGGGGCGGTGGGGCCATAAGCCATAAGCCATAAGATCGAAGCCGGGCGCAACGGCACCGGGCGGCCGGGGAGGAAGCGCGGTTCGGCGTTTCGCCGTTTCAGACTGATGCCGAGGTGCTGAAGGAAGAAGCTCCTCGTGGTTGACGTGCGACGACGCCGTTCCTAAGAAGCGGTCAGTCGTATCGCGTCTCGACGAGGATGCCGTTGCACCCGCTACCCGTGCAATTTCTGCCCGACTCGGTGTGATGAGCCCTCATCGTTCTGTCCCGGGATGTCCGTCGGAACGTCCTCGAGCAGGTGGGGCAGCGGAGTACGTACACGGGCCCCCGGTGTGGCGCGCTCGGAGACCTGGAGGGAGACTTGAACGTGCGAGGCGGGCGCACGATCGGCGGCGCGGCGATGGGGCCGGCCTGCGAGAACTCGATCCGGTAGGCCGGGACGAACGCCTGATCCGTCACGGCTGCGGATTCCATCTGGTCCACGCGGTAGCAGCGCGGTTCGCGGCTATCGGCCCGCAGGGCGTAGAGGACGAGGTGGCCGGCTTTGGTCCGGCGGAGGGCGTAGGGTTCGATGACCCGCCTGCTCCCCTTGTATCCCAGATCGACGAGGAGGTGGTCCGCGGCGGCGAAGCGGATTGTCTCAAGCGAGACGCGCGCTCCCCAGGCGCGAACCGTGGCGGGGGGACTCCAGGCGTCATCGGTGGGTTCCGCTCCGGGCGGCAGCAGCCGCGCCAATTCGGCGGCGCGCGCCGCGCCGTCCAGCCAGGCGAACAGAGCCGGCAGGTCGGACCAGTAGCTTTCGAACGGCGGGAGTTTCGGCAACTGGTGCGCGAGCATGTTCGACCACTCGGAGAGGAGCTGCGGCTTGAGCGGCGAGCCGTCGATCGACGCGAACGTCGGCACGGGGACCTGCTTGTTGGCGCACTTTTCCGTCAGGATGGCGCGGACCTCGGCGGCCCTCTCCTGCAGGTCGGGGCGGCGGTACAGATTCACGATGTCGTAGAGATCCCGAGGTTGGCTTCGCTCGCCCATCGCCCGGATTTTCTCCGCGAACACTTCGTCGAACGTGTAACAGGCGACCGTTGCCGGCGGCGGCAGCGTCTGCGATCCGCTGAAGGAGCGGCTTGAACAGCTGCGCGACCTCCGCTGAGGCCATCGGGCCGCCGGGGAGAATCGTGAAATCCAGGTCCTCGGAAAACCGGTACGTTTCGATGTAGCACTTCTTCAGACAGGTGCCGCCCTTGAACACCCAGGAGGTCGAGAGCCGCGATTCCGTCCCGATTCCCCAGAGAAGCCAGCCCAGAATGTAGTCCTTCTCCACCACTTCCTCGCGCAGTCCCCACTCCCGAACTCGCTCCTCGATGGCCGTTTTATCGATCACGAGGTCTCCCCAATCCGTGAAATCGTCACGTTTACTTTCAGGTTCCAGCGTTTCAGTATTTTCCCGGACCGTGGTCCTGAGGGATCGAAGAGCGAGACCCCCGAGCTCTTGGACCGCGCGCAGGCCTCGGCGATCCGGGGGGAGTCGAGCGCGAGCATTTCCGCCAGGTATCCGAGTCGCTTGTACACCGTCCGGTTTCCAAGCCTGCGAACGTAATCCAGGAGCAGCGCATCGTCGCGGTGCTCCCCGGCAAAGTAATTCGCGGCGATTTCGCCGACGTGCCGCATTCCGCCGCCGAGGGCTGGATAATCCAGGAGGTCGACGAGCGTGCGCGTCGGGTCCGAGACCTCGACTCTTGTCTGGCCGCGCCAGACCGGCCGCGTGCCGAACCTGTGCGACGTCGGGCAGTACTTCAGCCGATACGTCGTTCCCTGAATCGTGACGGCGCGGCGGCGGATCCGCGCGCCAGTGAGCACCACGACGTCCCGGAAGATCTGTTCGGTCAGTCCCCAGTGTTCGGCGGCACTCCAGCCGCCGATGAAACAGGGCGAAAAGAGCTTCGCCGCAACCAGCCACGTGTCCTCGCGCCACTGCGAGGGGGCGGACGCCCCCAGTGGAACGGTGGCGTACAGGCCGCGACGGATGCGCGAAAGCCACCCTCGCGACGCGAGATACGCCAGGAGTGCGCGCGTTTCGGCGCGGGGACGTCCCAGTGTTCGCGTCGCCTGTTCCGGCGTGAATGGACCGGAAAGCGCGCGATGGAGCTGTTCGAGGATCGCCCGGTTGGGGGCCTCGATGCCGTAGCGGGCAGTTGGGGTTGGTATACTCATAGGCCAATAGTTCAGATTCTATCAGGACTAATACATCTAGGATATATCAGAAACTTCGGTCACTCAACCGCCGACACCAGGCCCCGACTACTTCCCCTAGTCCTTAAACCACGACACTCGCCCGACCGTCTCCTCGGCCAGCCGCCGCCTGAAATGGTACAAACCCCTTCACCCCCGATTCCGGAGGCCCCATGAAAGCGTTTCTCGCTCTGCTGCTCATTCCCGCGATCGCCTGCGCCCAGTCCGACGACCGCTCCGTGCCGGAGGCGCTCTTCGACGACTACGACGTCGAAGCCCTGAAGGCCGGCGAGTGGTCACTTCAGGAAACGGTCTCCGAAAAGCCCGGCGCCGGCGGGAAGGCGGTCAGGTCCGGACACCGGGACCGGAGGGCGTGCGTGAAGGCGGACAAGGCGACGGTGTGGATCGAGGTGTCGACGTGGGACCTGGAAGCAAAGGCGGCGGACCTGGTGACGCTGTGCGAAGTGGACCGGAAGATGCGGAAGGTGGTGAAGGCGTGGGTGTCGGAGAAGGGGGCGGTTGGGACAGAGGCGAAGGTGGCGGCGGCGGAGGAGGCGGCACCGCCAGCCGGGGAGGAGGGTGGAAGCGGCGCGAGCTCGGGCGCGCCCGGGAAGGAGAAGGTGAGGGTAGGGAAGCGCGAGGTGCTGTGCGATGGGCTGGAGATCGACTGGTACCACCCCGACGAGAATTACAAGACGGTCCATTCGAAGATGAGCGTCTGGTTTTCCGCGGAGCTTCCGTTCCGCCTCCGCCTCGCCGACCCGGCGGTCCGCGCGAAGAACAGGATCTCGGAAGACCTGAACGGGAATCTGAAGACGAGCAAGGCTCTTGTGAGGGTCGAGTCCGAGGGCGAGGTCGATGGCGCGAAGACGAAGGAATCCACGATCGTGCTCGACTTCGGGACGAATGCGAAGGCGACGGTGAAAACGGAATGAGACTCTGAGCCGATAAATCGTTGGAACCAGGACTCAAGGGCTGCCCCATGAACCACGAATTCGAAAAACTCCTCGCGTATCTCGAGAAACTCCCGGCCATCGAGCTGCCCGCCGGCCGGAAGTCCTTCGGCCAGGGAGGTCTGGACGGCGGCAACTGGTGGGTGAAGTTCAGTCTGAACACGGCCCATCCGCTGGCGTGGCGCCACGTCCAAGAACTGGGATTCGTTCTGAACTACCTCTCCGTCAATGAACGGTTGCCCGCCGTGTTCATGCCGGTGTCGCCGCCGCCTTACCTGAACGGCGGCGTGGAGTTTCTGTCGTGGGTCATCGAGTCGCGGTCCCCGGAGTTCACGCCGGAGAACTGCGCCACGTGGCTCGAGGGGCGGCTGCCGAGGCCCGTCGAGGATCCGGCGAAGTGGAACGTGGATGAGCACGAGGCCGACGGGGGCAATTCGGGCGAGGAGTGAGAGCGTGAGAAGTATTCAATCTACGGTGCGGTCGGACCTCGCTCGCTTCGCGAGCTCGCCCCGACCGCTCCTGCGATTGAATTCTTCTCACGCTCTCAGCAGTACTTTGCCTCCAAGAGTCCGGGGAAAGAGCGGACTGGGGGGCCGAGTCGGCCGCTCGCCAGTTCCTCGGTCATCGATAGCCCTCTCGTCGGCCGACGGAGCATCCCAGACCGATTTTTTCTCAAACTCTGAACGCCCGGGTCGTCGCGAGCGCGGCTTCCATGTTCATTTCGGAGCCCCGTCCAGCGAAGGAACGCCTGCCGCCTGGCACGCCGCGAGCATGCCCGGCCTCAGATCCTTCAGTGTGTGTTCTTCGCGGAGCTCCCGGAGGATCGCCGCTCCGCCGGACCAGGACTCCGCGGCCTCGGGCGCGCGGGCCAGCGCGAGGAGGCAGAGCGCACGTTCGCACATGTGGACGGCTTCGAAACGCCGGTTGCCGGCGGAGCGGTGGATGTCGAGGGCCTGGAGCAGGGTGCGTTCCGCGAGCTCGGCGCGGCCGGTGTTCCGGTAGACGACCGCGAGGGTTCCCAGCGCGACGCCTTCGCTGCGGCGGTAACCGTGACGGCGGTGGATGGCGAGGGCCTGTTCGAGCACGGGCTCGGCCTGATCGAACTTTTCCGTCTGCAGGTAGAGGTTTCCGAGGTTGCCGAGCGCGACTCCCTCGGAACGCGGCTGGCGGACTTCGCGGTGGATCGCGAGCGCCTCCTCGTACAGGCGCTCGGCCTGCTCCGGCCGGCCGGTGTCCGCGTACAGCCGCGCGAGGTTGGCCATCGCGATGCCTTCGCTGCTGCGGTTGCCGGTCTCGCGGTGGATCGCCACGACGCGATGCGAAAGGGGCTCGGCTTCCTCGAACCGCCCCAGGTCGTGGCAAAGGGTCGTGAGGTTCCCGAGCGCGATGCCTTCCGAGGCCCGGTCGCCGACTTCGCGGTGGATGGAGAGGGCTTCCTGGTAGGTCCGCTCGGCCTTGTCGACTCTCCCGGTTTCATGGAAGAGTCTCGCGAAGTTCGCCAGGGTGACTCCCTCGAAACGCCGGTCGCCGAGCTGCCGCAGGGTCGCCAGCGACTGCTCCAGCGCGCGCTCCGCCTCCTCCGCGCGGCCCGTCTCCATGCACTGCACGGCCAGGTTGGCGAGCAGGATGGCTTCGTTCCGGCGGTTGCCCGTCTCGCGGTGGATCGCCAGCGCTTCGATGTAGGCGCGCTCGGCGTCTTCGCGCCGACCCGCGGCCATGTGCACGAAGGCCAGATTGCCGAGGTCGGTGCCCTCCGCGCGCCGGTGGCCGGACCGGCGGTGCAGAGAGAGCGCCCCATCGAGGGCCCGACGGGCCTCGTCGAACATCCCCGCCCGATAGCGCAGGGTGCCGAGGAGTCCGAGCGCCATCCCCTCCAGCCGAACGTGCCCCGCTTGCCGGCTGACCGCCAGCGACTCTTCAATCAGCTGCTCGGCCACCGCGCCCTGGCCTCCCGCGAGAGCCGCTTCCGCCGCCCTGCAAAGCGACTCGCCCCGGGAAGGGCCCGTGAGCAGGTCCGCGTAACGTTTCCACAGGAGCGAGGTCACGGCGGGCCTGAAGCGCCTTCCGGAATCCTCCGCCGCGCGGCGCAGGTACAGGATCTGCGCGGCGGGCCGGGTTGGCGGGCCGCCGGGTTCCGCGCCCAGGCGGGCATGTTCCGCCAACTCCGCGGCAAAGCGATCCGTCGGGTGCGGCTGGAACGGCGGAAGGTCCTCGCCGTCGAGCGGCGGCGGCTCCGGCGGGCGCCCGCCGCAGAGCGTTTCGAGGACCTCGAACGCCAGCCCATGCAGCCGCGCGCGGTCGCCGGGGAGCTGGAGCTGGTACGCGGCGTCGCGGAGGAGGGCGTGGCGGAACAGGTACGCGGATTCCGCGGTGTTCACGAGGGCATGCTACGCCAAGTTTCAGCGTGACGGCCTAAAGCAACTTCAGGAACTCCTCTTCCGTCAGGCTCGATGCTTCGATGATGGCGCCGAGGGTGCCTCTCTTCATGTCCCCGCGGTGCATGGACACCGTGACGCGGAGTCCGCCCTTCTTGAGTAGCAGGTGACTCCCTCTCTGGCGATCGGGCTCGAAACCGGCCTTGCGCAACGCGGCGACGACCTGCCGGGCGTTAACGGCGGGTAGTCTGGCCACTCGGGCTCTCAATCTCAACGACGAGGCGAGTTTCCCGCGGGATCGGGCGGCGGTCGGCTGCGAGGCTCTCGAGGTAGAGCGCCATCGCCTCCTTAATGTTGGCGAAGGCTTCTTCGAACGTGTTCCCCTCCGAGATGCAGCCGGGCAGAGAGGGGACCGTCACGGTGTAACCCCCCTCGTCCTGGGGATCGAAGATCGCTTTGTAAATCTCCGCAGGTTCGCGGTTCGGCCTGCGAGAAGCGCGTGGAGATTTCATGGGTTCATGATACCAAGTCGCGGACGGGTTCCCGAAGGTCTCGCCGCTCGCGGTCACCGGGGATCGCGGGGAAACTCCACGGTCTCGACCACCGCGCGCGCTCCGAACGACGTCACTTCCCGCCCGACGCCGCGCGCACCTTCTCGACGAACTCCTGGGGGGCGAGGTAGCCGGGCAGCCGGGCGACCTCCGTGCGGTCGGCGCGGAGGATGAGGGTGGAAGGGAAGTCGGCGATTTTCAGGCTGTCGAACGCGGCCTGCTGGTGTTCCTTTTCGATGCGGACGGCGACGAAGCGTTCGCGGACGAAGGCGTCGACCGCGGCATCGGACAGCGTCCCGCTGTCCATCTTGACGCAGGCGAGTCAGTACTGTGAGCCGGCCTTGACGAGAACGAGCTTGTTCGTCCGGCGGGCTTCGGCGAGGGCCTGGTCGAGGTCGGTGCCCCAGGCGCCGAGCTTGGCGGGGTCGGGCTTGAACGCGTGGAGGGCGACCTGGTAGGCGCCGAACGCGACGACGAGGAGGCCGAGGAATCCGAAGGCGATCCGACGGCCCCAACGGCGTGGTTTGTGTTCCATGGGCGGAGTCTAGGCGGTGCAGAGGGGGCGAGTCAATCCAGGGGTCACTGACCCGCGCCTGGGCCCGCCCGCCCGAACATCTTCTCGACCGCCTTGCGAAAGCTCGAAGGGTCGAGTGCCGGATAGCGTGGGAGATCCGGCTCGATCCTCGCGAACAGCTCCATCGCCTTCGGAGGCTCCACCAGTCCGCTGCGAATCATGCTTCCGACATCCTGCAGGTCCATGGTATGTCCGCGCTCCGTCTTCGCGAGCGCCTGTGCATAGAAGTCGTAGTGAAAGAAGTCCACCCGCCCCTCGCGCGCGACGAAGACGCAGCGATCGCGCCATCCGGGCAGCTCGGGGATGAAATCCGAGGGCGAGGCGAGCTCCACGTTCAGGTGCAGAGCTTCCTTGATCTTCGGAAGAAGTTGGAAGACCGCGTCGGAGTCGGCTTCGATCCGGATGTCCACATCCAAGGTCGCCTGCCGCCATCCCAGGAGGACTGCGCACGCTCCGCCCGTGAAGTAGACGCGTGCCGGCTTCTGGCAGTCCCGTCCCACGGATTCCATGAAGGCGCGGATTCTCTCCGCGTTCGTCACTTCACGCATTCCGCGGCCCTTTCGAAGCTCACGAGCCGGCGGATGAGTGCGTTGTAGCGCGAGTGCGCGGAGTCGGAGTCTTCCCGGGCGAGCAGCTCGTAGAGCCGGTGCTCCGCCATTGGAATCGTCCCGGTGCCGGGATCGAATCCGAGGCCGCGCAGGCGGGGCGCGCCGATCGAGACCAGACAGGCTTCGACGCTCTCGCGGCCCTCGGCGAGGTCGCGGAGGCCTTTGCGGACGAAGTCCTCGCCGGGAAGGGCGTGCATGAGGTCATTATAGGGAATCGGCAGTACCGCCGCTTGACCCATGCCACCTTCGTCGCTCCTTCCCGCCGGTTTGCGCCTTCACTTGATTCGATCGTGGATTTCTCTCACCCGGGATGCCGGCAGAAATAGTTCCGGCGCCGCGACGCCGCTCTCGTTCGCACCGGAGAGGGCGGCTACGAACAGGAGGCCGGATCCGTCCGCCGCGGCGCGCTCGATTTCGGGACCGATTTCGATCGCAAAGCGCCCGTCGTGGTTCACCGGGACCGTCTGTCGGCTCAGCTCAGTCCAGGGATCTACCCCCCGGGCAGCGACTTCGATGGTGGCTCCGGCAGGCGGCCACAGAAAGCTGTACTCCTGGACCCGGACACGGACCTTCTTGCGCATCACGTATTCGCCGCGAAGGACATGACCCCAAGGGGGCGAAAACTCCGGACTGATCGCCTCCAGTACGAGGAGGACGGCGACGGGGAAGAGGATGACGGTGATCGTGCAGATGGTCGCGGCGATCATGTAGAAGTCTACGGGTTCATCCTCGAGGTCCTGGACGACCTCGATCTTGTGGAACCACGCGGTCTCGTACTCGACGACGCAATCGCAGCCGGCGACGTACGAGAGCACCAGCGTGCCCTGGTCCAGCTTCGAAGCATCCCATCGGAGAGATGTGGCCGGCGTCCGCGACGGGAGGCGCTCGACGATCACGCCGCCTTCGCCGTGGCTGAAGTGGCCTTCCCGGATTCCCAGGATCCGGCGCGCGGCGCATCCCTGCGCGAGGGTTCCCGCGGCAGCGAGAATCGCGAAGATGCCGGCGCTTCGAGTCCACCGAAGGGGCCTGTTCAACGCGCGCCCCCGGACGGTCTTCGGATCGCGGTTTTTCCGCACAGCGGGCACGTGTAGTCCCACGGGTAGCCGATCGCGCGCACGGCGGCGGCGAGATTGTCGTGCGCTTCGCAGTTCACGAGAACCGGCACGAGGAAGCCGTCACTCTCTTCCGATGAGAATGTGCCGGCGAATTCACCGCAGGTTTCGCAGACAGGGACGATTCCTTCCGTCCCATCGTCACCGGAGGCGATCAACGCGTGCCCGGGCTCGGCTTTGACGGGCGTCTGCGGGGCGTTAGAGACGGGGCCGCAGCGGGGGCAGAGGTAGACGGGATACACGGGGAGGGAAATGCAGCCGGCGACGAGGAGGGCGCAGGCGGGAGGAAGAAGCCAGGCGATACGCTGTAGCATGTCGGAAGTCTAGCAGGAGGCGCATTCGGGCGGACCTGCTTCGGACACCGCGCGTCGCCGGGGCCCGGTGACGATCCGGCTCGAGGCGGACGAGTAGGGCCGGGCCCTTGTTTCCCCTCACTCAGCGGAGTGGTCGCTCGCACCGGTCGAGCCAACGCAGCTCGCGCGGCTCAAGCACTGGTCGGACGTGATCCGCGTGGGGTACACGCGCTAGGTCTGCCGGCGGGGGAGAAGCTGGGAATCGACGCGAGTCATCGAAGCGCGAATGCCCAAGGGCCAAGGAAACTGTCAATTCCAAGAGTGCAAGCCCAAGTCGAGGATCCGGGAAGGCCTGGGTTGGGAATTGAATCGTTGACGGTTTGGACGTTTTCTTGGCCCTTGGGCTTCGCGCTTCCTCGCCCGTTCATTTCCCGACCGGCTCGACCCGGATCTCCACGAACCCCTGTCCCGTCACCGCGACGTAGCCGAGTTCGAATCCCCCGGCATCCGCGACCAGCCCGACCCGGCCGCCCTCGGCGAGGAAGACGCTCTCGAGGGCAAACGTGCCGTCGGCGCCGGTGCGCGTCGAAGGGCCCCGGGCGGCGGGGGGCATGAAGGCGCTGCAGAGCTCGGGATCGATTGAGGACAGGCTCATGCGCGTGTCGGTCGAAAACGCGAGGGAGAGCGTCGAGTCGCCGAGCGGCATTTCGATCTGGTACACCTGCACGAGCGCGCCCGGGACGGGGCGGCCGCCGGCGTCGAGGACCGTGCCCCGGACCGTGCGGTCGGCGGAGGGCGGCTCGAGATTGATCGGGCCCGCGCCGCGGTCGGCGAGCGACCGCACGGCAATCCCGCGCCCCGGCGCCCACGCGACGATCCAGGGCGCTGACTCGGGCAGCCGCGCCTGGAACGCGCCGTCCGCGCCCGGCTCGAACACCGCCATCTCGCGGCTCCCGCTCTCGTCCGCCCCCCCGCCCGCGAGCACCACGGCGCCCGCGACCGGCAGCCCGTTCGGCCCGCGCACCACGCCCGCGACGTCCACGACCGGCGGTTTCGGGCGCAACGTGAGCGTCGTGTCGTGAACCCCGGAGGACATCGCAACCTCCCCCTTCGCCTCGACATATCCTTCACGCGACGCCGCGAGGGCGATCCGGCCGGCGGGGAAGAGGTCTTCAAACCGGAACCGGCCCTGGCTGTCGGTGCGCGTGGAAGGGTCGGTCTTCGCGTCCGCGCGGGGCCGGACGGCGAAGACGCCGTTTGGCGCGCTGATGGAGTGACCGGCGACCGAGACGCGGACGTCCGGTAGCGGAGCGCCTGCGGCATCCACCACAAGTCCCGTGAGCGTCGCGGTCCTGACCAGCGGGATGTCGCGCCGGACGGGCCTTCCCTCCGCCATCGTCACGTGCGCGCCGTATCGAGCCTCGAGCTCCTCTGCCGAATACGGGCATGGATCCGCGGAGAGCGCGGCGGCGGAGCCCTCCGCGTAGCGCTCGACGAGGTAATCGACGAATCCAGAAGCGCGGACGTTGAGGGACCAGCGGCCCGCGGGGGCGGCGACTTCGAACGTGCCGTCGGCGCGGCCCAGGACGCGCGCCACGACGGCCCCCACCGGCGCGCCCGGGTACCGGAAGTCGCCTTCGATCAGCGTGATCTCCGCTTCCGGTACCGCCGTGCCGGAGTCGCGGTCGAAGACGCGGCCGGCGAGGAGCGACGGTCCGGCGTTGGGGCCGGGGGGGAGAGGATCGGCGGCCTGCGCCTCGGAGGTTCCGGAAGGGGCGGCGGCGGGTGCCCTCGCGACGGAACCCGATTCCGGCGCGCCGCTGCGCGCGGAATCAGAAGCGCCTCCAAGGGCGCGGAACGCGAGGAACGCGCCGATCCCCAGCACGACCACGACCGCCGCGACCGCGAGCGCGCGGGGACGCTTCCCCGAACCGCCCCCGGCACCGCCGCGCGGCCCCTCTTCCGCGATCCGTTTCACCGCGCGCGACAGCCGCTCCGGCGCCGTCGCCCGCGGCGCCGCCTCGAGTTCGCGCTCCAGCGCCGCCAGGGCGAGCGCCACGCCGGACGCCGCGAGAACCCGCTGCAGCCTCCGGTGCGCCTCCGACAGCCGCCACGCGACGGTGCCGCCCGGCGCGTCCGTCGCGGCCGCGATCTCCTCGTACGACAATCCGTGCTCGTACCGCAGGCGGATCGCCGTGCGCAGCTCGGGGTCCAGTCCGTCCACCGCCCGCCCCACCTTCCCGCCCAACTCTCCGATCCCCGTGTCGCGCATGGTCTCCTCCTCTGTCGTCGGGGAGCGCCGCGCCAGCTCTTCCGCCGCCCGCCGCTCCGCCGCCCCGCGGCGCCGCAGGAGGCGCGCCTTTTCGAGGGCGATCCGGACCAGCCAGGCCGGAAACGCCCCGGGGTCCCGGAGGGAGCCGATCGACTCGACGGCCTGCCGGAACGTTTCCTGGCAGGCGTCTTCGGCGTCCGCCTCGTGCCGCAACTCGGCGAGCAGCAGGCGGTAGACGTCGTCCTGCACCGCCCGGAACAGCGGCTCCAGCGCGGCACGGTCGCCGCTCCGGGCGCGGATCACGAGGTCGGTGCAGGGCTGCATGGCGCGCACTCCCGGCCGCACCCCCATGGCGCGGCGTCCGGGGTAATGGAGGAGGTTGTCCCCCGGTTTCTTGGTGAATTCTGGGAATTCGGCGGTCGGAGGACAAGGCCGGGGCGGCCGGGCGGGTCGTCGGGGTGCGGAGGGGCGGAGTCCGCCGCGGCGCCGCGCTTGCCTCGCAGACCCGGATCCGTCTAGGATGGTCGCCATTGGCGTGCCGGCGGCCGGATTCGAGGCGGTTGTTCTTCCATGTCGGAATCCGCCCCTCACGGCCGTGGTCTCGCGCGCAAACTCATGGTGGCGGGCGTCGTCCTGCTCGCCGCGGCGGCGTCGGCGTTGTGGGCGCTGCGGGGCTGCGAGAAAACGCCTCCTCCCCGGGCGGGCGCGTTCGACTGGTTCCAGGCCAAGGCGGAAGAGCTGGGGCGCGATCCCGGCAGGATCAAGGCGTTTGTGGCCGCGGACATCCGGACGCTGGGGCACGCGGGGGACATGAAGGGTCCGCTCGCGACGCTCTGGAACGGCGCCGGCACGGCGGAGGAGAAGGCCCGGCTTCTGGCGGTGCTGCTGGGGTGCTGCGACCCCCGGGTCGAGAGCGGGGCGGCGTGGCGCGGGAGCGCGCAGGTCGCGGGCGCCGCGAAGCTGAGCGTGGTGCTGGAAGTCGACACCGGGGGAACGGCGTCGCGCACGCCCGTCGTGAGCGAAGAGTGCGGGCTGTTCTGCGGCGCGGGGCACTCGCTGGAAATCGCCGACGGCGGAAAGGCGAGGCTGACGCTGCGGCTCTACGGGGCCGAACCTGTGATCCGGGAGATCGACGCCCGCGAATCCGATTCGGCGCGGCTGATCTTCACGCTGGGAGGCGCCGCGCCCTGCGAGATCGTGCGCGAACTCTGGAACAAGGACAACCGAACGGGGCCGACGTTCGGGATTCCGGGCGACCGGCACGACTTCATCGTGCTCCCGAGCCGGGTCGGGAAGCTCGTGACCGAACGCGAGAAGGCGCGCGTCGAGGCGGCCGGGCGCGGTGAGGATCCCGCCGCGAAGGCGTATCTCGCGCTTCTCGACTACTGCTTCCAGAGCGACCGCATCCTCGCGGGGCTCGAAAAGGAAAACGGCGTGGTCGCGCGGTTCGACCTGCCGCGCATCCTGATCCTCTCGAGGTTCAACCTGCCGGAGTTCGTGGGCGGGCCCGCGCAGGCGCTCGACCTGCGGCAGAACTTCACGGGATTCGAGGGCGAAAAGGTCGCCGCGTACTCCAGCGTGCAGACGCGCGGATTCACGGAAGCGGGGCTGGAAGCGCAGTGGCTGGCGAAGTTCACGGAGGGGCCCTGCACTTCGGCGCACGACGTCATCACCGCGCTGCGGGAGGACTACCCGGACGAGCCGGCCCGCCGGCTGCAGGCGGTGCTTGACGCGCTGGCCGCCGCGGGCGCGGAACCGCCGGGCGCGCGGCTCGTGTTCACGGCGCGCGATCCGGCGGCGCCGGAAGGGTCGTTGCCCCCGCAGATCTCGCTCACGAAGCTCGCCGACGGGACGTGGTCGGTTTTCAGCGGAGACCTGAACGCGGCCGTGATGGCCGACCTCGAGAAGAACCCGGACATGCCGCGGTTGATGCTCAACGCGGGGCGTCTCGATGGCGCGACGGATTCTCATGAGCGCCTGGCGCTGCACGTCGAGGTCGGACTGATGGCCGCGGAGGTGGTGTCGCCCGTCGGCCCGCGCTTCGTCCTGCAGACGCGCCTCGACCGGGCGCCCGCTTCCCTCGTGACCGTAGGCGCGGACTTCACGTTTCAGTGGGGGAGCGGCGAGGACCGCGTGGACCAGCGCATGGTCGTCCTGGTCTGCTCGGGGTCGCTGGGGCTGGAGACGCGCGTGCAGACCGGCCTCCGCCCCGTGCTCGGCCAGCGCACGATCGCCGCGGGGGCGCTGGAAAACGCGAAACTTCACAATCCCTGGTACGCCCGGGGCGCCGACGTGCAGGCCGACGCCACGAGCTTCGTCGTGTCGCGCCGGGTGTACGCGGCGCTGAAGGCGGGGGAGTCGTGCGAGTTCGCGCTGGCCGGGAAGTACGCGACGCTGGAGGACGCCGCCGAGGGCAAGCCTCGGCCCGTGACGTGGCGCGGCCGGATCGAGCCCCTGGGCGCGGCGAAGGTGAAGACGCGGATCAACAACCGCGAGGAGGAAATCGCGGTGCTGCGCTGCCGGGCCGGAGATCGCGAAATCGCGATTCTCGACGACCCGGACTGGCCCATCGGCATGGCCGACCGGCTGATCGAAGTCCACACCGGCATCCGCGGCCGGCTGGTCGACACCGGCGGCACGCCGATCGGCGGCGCGGAAATCGAGATCGGGGACGCCAAAGTCAAGACGGCGTTCGACGGCTCGTTCCGACTGGCCCCGCGCGGGACCCCGGGCTACGCGAAGGTGAAAGCCGCGATCACGCGCGGCGCCGACCCGCTGGGCGAGGTCGAAATCGACCTGACGGCCCCGGGACTTTCCGAGATCGTCGTCGCGGTGCCGCGCCCCCTCAAGGACCTGGTGTTCATTTCACCCGGCGAGCGCGGGAAACTCGACGGGCTCGAGGTCAGCGCGCAGGTGAAACGCCACGCCGGCCTCGCGCTGGACCGGGGCCGCTGCGTGACGATCCCCAACCGCATGCTGCACGTCGGCGAAGAAGAACAGATCGCGTTCTACTCGTTCGACCCCGCGACGGGCGAAACGATCGGCGTCATGGAATGGGGCATTCACGGCTCGATGGGGACCGTGAAGACCGCCTGGAAGGACGCCGCCAAGAAGGTCGCGAAGGAAGCCTGGAAGGAACGCAAGGACATCGCCGAGGGCGGCCTGCCGCCGATCCACATGCTGCGCGGCGCGCTCGTGGCCTGGTGGGGCTACGCGGCCCACCGGGTCGGGGGAAGCGGCCACACGGACGCCATCCTGCGCCTGATCGCCGAGATGGACTACTGGGAGGAGAACTCCAACTTCTTCAGCCTGGCCGAGAAGTCGATCGGCGGAAAGGCGGGCGAAAAAGTCCGCGGCAAACTCGCCGAGATGGTCGGCGGCAACATGGACGGCGGCGCCGCGGCCGTGGCGTTCAAGTGCGGCTACCTCGGCGCGGTCGGGTTCCTCGCGAAGTACATGGCGGACAGGGGGAACGATGACTAGGACGCGCCTCCTCCACGCCCTCGCGCTGCTCGCCCTCTCCGCTTCCATTCCCGCACGGGCGCAGGAAACGCCCGGGCCGCGCGTCGTCCGGGAATCCGACGGCACGAACGAGATCGCGCCGGGGGACACCTGGGAAGGGAGCGCGGCGGCCGCCGACGAGATGAAGATCGTCTTCCTCGTGTGCGGGGGCGACGTCGTCTGCGACGTCGAGGTCACTGTGCCCGAGCGCGGCCGGACGTACCTCATGGCCGGCCCCTACGTCTGCAACTCGGAGGTCGGCCTCGGCCTGAAGCTGACCCGGGCGCGCTTCAAGAAAGGCCGCCACGAGCTGCGGATCCGGCCGCACGAGCCCGGCGGGTTCAAACTCAGCGTGACTCTCTGGAAGGAAGAACCCGGCTTCGACATCGAGCCGAACAACGGGCACGAGACGGCGCAGCCGCTTCCGCCGAAAACAAAAATGCGCGGCACGATTTCGCTTCCCGGCGGCGATCACGACTGTTTCGCGGCGGAGGTCGAGAAGGGGCCGATCCACGTTTCGTTCAGGCGCGTGCGGCAGGGGAGCAAGGACCGCAGGCTGAACGGGACGCTCAACATCCTGGGCCGGGGGGCGGGCGGCCGGCCGGAGATCCGGAATTCCTACGCGCTGAACGAGATTTCCGACGAGTTTCATTTCTTCCCGGTCGTCGAGAAGGGGCGGTTCTGGATCGCCGTGGGGATGGGCAGTTCCTTCCAGGGGGACGAGTACGACATCGCGTGGGAGCCGCTGGTGGCGGGGGTCACGGACGCCGAGAAGGAGGCCGCGCGGGCCGCGCTGGCCCGCGGCGAGACCTGGCTGCGCGAGCACGGGCCCGGCGGCAAGACCTACGAGCCCAATCCCGCCGCGATCGACGCGCTCGCCCTGATGGCGCTTCTCGCCGGCGACGCCGGCAGGCGGGACCGCCCGTGGCTCGAGGACACCTACCTCCGCCGCATCGAAGGACATCTCAAGCCCGTGCCGGGTGTGAAATGGCGCGGCGAGGACCTCTTCGGCCACGCCAAGATCTACGAGCACGCGATCCTGACGCTTGCGCTTGCGGAGGCCGTGGCGGAGGGCTTCGAATCCGCCAAACCCGCCTGCCTCAAGGCCGCCAGGTACCTCCTGGCCGCGCAGTTGACCGGCCATCGCCCCGCCGGCTGGAACGGCCCCGTGCTCGTGAACGACGACTTTCACGGCGGCTGGCGTTACGCCCCGAATTCGACGGACATGGACATCAGCGCGACCGGCTGGTGCCTCGTCGCGCTCATCGCGGTCGACGCCGCCGGTCTCGAGGTGGACGGCCTC
>JACPRD010000159.1 GCA_016190145.1 Planctomycetota bacterium
GTGACATAATCTGCGACCCGTGAGCTCACCCCGGCCCGTCATCACGCTGCGCGTCCCAGGATCGCGAGGACACCTCTTCTATTACAGGAAGATGGTGCTGAAGCCCGACGCGCGGATCGAGCCCGGGGAACTCGTGGACGTGGTGGACAACCGCGGGGGATTCGTGGGCACGGGTTTCTTCAATCCGCGTTCCGAGATCGCGGTGCGGCTGCTCTCGACGGCGCGCGACGACTCGGCGGATTTCCTGACGCGGCGCCTGCGCGAGGCGGTCGCGTTCCGGCACGAGTTGCTGAAGCTGCCCGCTTCGACGGACGCGTACCGGCTCTGCCACGCGGAGGGGGACGGGCTCACGGGCCTCGTCGTGGACCGGTTCGGGAGCGTCGTCGTGGCGCAGCTTTTTTCGCGCGGATGGTTCCGCCGCCTGGACGAGGTGAAGCGCGCGCTCGGCGCGGTCGCCTCGGGCGCGGCGGTGCACGCGATCGCCGACGAGAAAGCGGCGTCGTTCGAGGGCTTCACGCTCCCGCCGGCGCCGCCCCCCGCGCCCGTCGTCGTGACCGAGAACGGCGCGAAGTTCCGCGTCAACTTCGCGACCGGCCACAAGACCGGCTTCTTCTGCGACCAGCGCGACAACCGCCGCCTCGTCGGGGAGCTCGCCCGCGGCCGCGCCGCGCTCGACCTCTGCTGCTATACCGGCGGCTTCGCGGTGCATGCGGCGCTGGGCGGCGCGCGGAACGTGACCGCGGTCGACCTCGACGAGGACGCGCTCGAGACGGGGAAACGGAACGCGAAACTGAACGGCGTTTCGGTCGATTTCCGCCACGCCGACGTCTTCGACTTCCTGCGGGCGCTTCCCGAAACGCCCTCACACGACCTCGTCGTTCTCGATCCCGCCAAGCTCGCGCGCAACCGCCTCGAGCTCGGCAAGGCGCGCCGCGCCTACCACGACATGAACGCGCTCGCCTTCCGCGCCGTCGCGCGCGGCGGCGTCTTCGTGACCTGCTCGTGCAGCGGCCTGGTCGGCGAGGCGGAGTTCCTCGAGATCGTCCGCGAGGCC
Source organism: Planctomycetota bacterium (assembly GCA_016190145.1). GTDB lineage: Bacteria > Planctomycetota > MHYJ01 > WSZJ01 > WSZJ01 > WSZJ01. The sequence goes on from JACPRD010000159.1 coordinate 1,055, forward strand.
GCGCGGCAGGCGGGGCGCGAGTATCGCGTTTTCCGCGTCGCGGGCGCGGGGGCGGACCACCCGGTGTCGACGCTGTTCCCGGAGGGGCGGTATCTCAAGGCGGTGTTCGGGACGGTGATTTGAATCCGCCGCGGCTCAGGCGGATGAACGAGTGCGGATTCCAGGTTTGGTACGGCGGCCGCGGAAGGGGCCGAGCCCGGAAATCCTGCGCAGGGCCTCCGAGCCCGGTCTGTGGAATCCGATACGGCGGTGAGAGGGTTCAGGATCCGCGGGCGGATTCAGGATCTGCCGGATCGCCTTGAAGACGACCTGAAATTGCCCCTCGAATCGTGCTTCCAGCTCCTGAAGTTTCTTCGCGAGATCGGCGTGCGTCGCCAGGACTTCGCGCAGCTTCACGAAGGCGCGCATGATCGCGATGTTGACGCGGATGGCCCGCTCGCTGTTGAGGACGCTGGAGAGCATCGCGACGCCCTGTTCTGTGAAAGCGATGGGCCGGTAGCGGGCACCGCCGCGGCCCACGTTTGAGGTCACAAATTGTGACCTCAAAGAAACGGCCTCCCTCGCGGTCAGCGCCATCATGAAGTCCGCGGGGAATCGAAGGAGGTTTCTCCGGACGGCCTGGTTCAGGTGTTTGGTTGAAACTCCGTAGAGTTCGGCGAGGTCGTGGGAGAGGATGACCTGCTTGCCCCTGAGCAGCAGGATTCGGGCCTGGATCCTGGGGAGCAGGGGCGTGGCGGGGTTCGGGCGGGTCAGGGACATGGGGGATCTCCGGAGGGGAGAGGTGCTTGCACATGTTTGGCACGTATTATACCATATAAAGAAGAAATGTCAAACATGAGCGTAATGATAGACAGATTGATGGGTTGCAAAGGGGCCGCCCCGGGGTCTAATTCGCGCCGTTTCCTACCGCCCGGCGCGCCGCCTGAGCCGCTCCATCGCCGCGCGCGCCGCCGCGGACTCCCGGGACGAAGGCGAGTCGTCGGCGACTTTCTGCAGAGCGTCGAGGGCGAGCGGCGTGCCGGCCTCTTCCAGCGCGCGCAGACCACGCGTCCGCTGCCAGTTCACGGCGCTCCGGCTGCAGGGACTCTCCGCGGCTTCCAGAAGATCCGCGAACATCCTGCGACGTGTCTCATCGTCTTCCCCGGCGAGCGCCGCCCGGAGCGCGGGGGCGGCGAGGAATCCCAGCCACTCCAGCTCGTCGCGGGCCTCCTGACGGGAACGCGCGCTTTCCGAGCTGAGATCGCGGAGGAGGCGCTCGAATGTCCGGGCGGCGGGGCGCTCTGCCAGGCGTTCGCGGACGAAGGTGACCATTGCGTCGTCCCCCGCGGCGAGGGATCGCGCCGCGCGAAGCGCACGTCTCGTCTTCTGGCAGGCGAGCTCGCCCCACAGGTTTTCGATCGATCCGGCGGAGACGATGGACGGCGTTCGGGCCGGAACCTTCCACAGGCTCACCTGGCCGGAGGCATGGCCTGCCGCCAGGCGGCGGCCGTCGGGCGAGAATGCCAGGCAGTCGACGCCTGGGCCTGCGAGTTTCGCAAAACTCCTGCCGGTGGCTGGATCCCAGAGGATCACTCCGCCCCCCGGCGCGGCGCAGGCGGCAACCGCCGGATCCGGGGACCAGGCCACGCCGGCCCGGGCGTCCGCGGTACCGAGATCCGTTCGCTCGAATTTGAAATGACCGGGAGAGGCCACTTCCGCGCCTCCTCCCACGAGAGCACAAACGAGCGTGCCGTCAGGGGAAAGACCCAGGCCGCCGGCAAGGCGGGGCGCCGACGAGCGCCGCCATTCCCGACCGCTTCGGGGATCCCAAAGCGCGAGCGAGTTGAGGGAAGCGCCGGCGAAGAGGTCGCCGACGGACGACACCGCGCCTGCCTTCAACTCTTCGCGCCGCGGATCGTCCGGACCTTCGAGGCTCTCCGGCGATCGGACGCCCGGAAGTTCCGCTCCGGATTCGAGGTCCCACGCGCGGACGGCGCCGGCCGGGGCCTGAGCGATGAAAAGGGAGAGGTCTCCAGAGAAGAGCGCAAACGCCGGTGGTTCGGCCTGCGCGTACCTCACGAGGTCCGCGCCCGTCGTCAGGTCGCGGACCCGGACGAATCCGCCGGCGTAGCCGGCCGCCAGCAGGCGTCCGTCCGGAGCCCACGCAACGGCGCCCGGATTGCGGATCGGCACGCCAAAACTGCGGGTCTTCAACCCGGTGTCACCATCGAAGACGTGAAAGTCGCCGCGCTGATGTGCCACGAGCAGCCCGCTTCCGTCGGGTGACCAGGCGATCGAACGTATCGACGCTTCCGACGGCTCATCGGGGACGAGGCGCGCGCCCTCGAATGCCTGGACGATGACGAGCTGGTGTTCGCTTTCCCCGAGCAGCAGGCGGTTGCCTTCCGGGGAAACTTCCAGGATCGGCGCAGCCCAGGAACCGATCGTGGTCCAGACGACCGAGACGGCGTTGCGCGACCACTGGCGGTCCAATCGACCATCCGGCGAGAGGCGGAAGAACCGGTTACCGCCCGCGTCGTAGCGGATGCGGACCGCGCCCGATCTGTCCGCCGGGTAGGACGCAAGAACGGTCCCCCGGCGCGAGTTCACAACGATCATTTCCCCGCCGGAAATGGCGCAGATCGCCTGGACGTTATCCGGCCGAAAGGTCGCGTCTGCGACTTCGAACCCGTTTTCAGAGCGGACCAGATCAAGAGATTTCGTCTCGTCTTCCAGATCCCAGATCCTCGCCGCGGTGGATACGCTGAGAAGGCGCTTCCCCAACAGCTCGAATTCGAGCCGCCGCACGGGCCCGGTCGTATTCCCCAGGACTCGCGCCGGAATCGCCGGGTCCGCAGGATCGCGCAGGCGCACTGTCCCCGCCGCGTCACCGGTGGCGAGCCGAGTTGAATCCGGAGCGAACGCCAGGGACCGTACTGGATCCTCCGCATCCCGGAACTCCGCGGCCGGCGTCCAGTCGGCGGCGTTCCAGAGCGTGACCCGCCCGTCCGATCCGCCGGCCGCGAGCCACCGGCCGTTATGCGAAGCGGCCACACAGCGGAGCTCCGGGCTTTGCGTCGCCAGATCCCGCAAGGGAATGCCGCTTCCCGCGTGCCAGAGCCGGAGTCTGTTGTCGCGCGACGCGGAAGCGACGATCCTCCCGTCCGGCATCCAGCATGCGCCCTGGAGCGTGTCCGCGTGCCAGAGGAGGCGGCTTTCGGGTGTGAGCCTGGGAGAGCAGGGAATGGTCCGTTCCGCCGCGATGGGAAGGGGGAAGCGCTCCTCGGCATTCGCTGCGAGCGCGGCGAACGAGAGAGCTAGCGTGAGGGCGCACCGCGTCATTTGCCGCCCCCCGCCGCGCGGGCGCGGAGCCTGTGGATCGCGGCGTTCGCGTCGGCGCGTTCACGGGGGGAAGGGGAATCGAGGGCGGTTCGCAGGATGACCTGCAGGGCCGAGTCCAGCCCGGAGAACTCGAGGGCGTGAAGCGCATTCCGCCGCTGGCGGTTCGTGCGGGACGGGCTGAGGCGCGACTCCGCGAGTTCGAGGAGGCCCGCCACCTCGGCCTTGAGCTCTTCGGACAGGTTTCCCTTCAAGGCGCGCCGAAGTTCCGGTTCCGCGAGCACGCCCAGCCACTCCAGCTCCGCGCGGGCTTCTTCCCGGGGCGCCGGCGCAGTCGAGCCGAGATCGGCGATCAGGCGCCGCACGCTTTCCGCCCGCGGCGCAATCGCCAGTTGCTCGCGCAGGAAGGCGACGGCCGAGTCGCCGGCCGCCGCGAGTTCCTCGGCGGCCTGGATGGACCTGTCGAGGCGCGCGGAGGCGAGATCGCCCCAGAGTTCGGCGAGGGAGTTCCGGGTGCGCCGCGGGGGCTCGTGGGGGTGAAGGTGCCAGAGGCGGATCGATCCATCGGGGAGTCCGGCGACCAGGCGCGACGCGTCTGGCGAGAAGGCGATGACGGCCGAAGGGACGCCTTCGAACTGCCTCGGGACGGATCCGGTGACGGGGTTCCACTCGAAGATCGTCCCGGAGTTTCTGATGCCGGCGGCGCGGCGGGGGTCGGCGGACATGCAGATCTGCGTCGGGCTCCCCGTCCTGTCGTTCAGGCCCAATCGGAGTCCGGGCCGATCGGCTGGACTGGCGCACAGGCCTTCGAACGACCGGCATGTCGCGACAAGGGAGCCGTCCGGCGAAAGGGCGATTGCGCTGTCGAACTCAAACCGCTTTGAGAGGTAGAGTTGTCCGCCGCTCCGGACACTCCAGAACCCGTAGCAGGACCCTATCCCGCCGACGAGGAACTCGCCGTCGGCCGAGAGCACGGCCGCGACGATGTCCGCGGGCCGGGAGTCCTTCCCGGGCCACTCTTGCGGATAGGCCACGCTTCTCCGCTCCAGCCCGGTCGCCAGGTCCCAGACGCGGATCCGTTGATCGTCGGTGTCGCACACGAACACTCCGGCGTCCCCCGCGAGGCACGCGAAGTCCGGCTCCGCCGGCTGCGGGTAGCGGACCAGGTCCGCGCCGGTCGTGATGTCCCGGACGCGGACGCCGAGCGACGTGTGGGTGGCGACCAGCACGCGGCCGTCGGTGCACGCTTCGAGAGCGAGAATCCGGTAATCCGGACCGGCCCAGGCGCGGAGCCGCGCGCCGGTCAGGGGGTCGAGGGCCTCGACGTCGCCGTCGGCGCGGGCGATGTACAGAGTCCGCCCGTCGGGCGCGAACGACATGTGGGTAACGGCGCGGTCGGTCTCCGACGGCGGGAGCAGCCGCGCGGCGGTCTTTCGTTCGTAGACGGCGAGCTGCGCAGGCGAACCGCAGACGACGATCCTCTGGCCGTCCGGGCTCAACTCGAGCACGCGGCTCCCCGGGTCGGCGGCGGCCATCTTCCACTTGAAGTCGAGCGCCGGGACGCACAGCCACACCGACCCGTCCCGCGCCAGCGCGACGACCATGTCGCCGTCCGGTGCGCAGCGCAGGCGGACCGGGCGGGAAGAGGCCGGCAGTTCGAGCGGGTCGCGGGACTCTCCGCCCTCGACCGGGACACGCGCGATCGCGAAGTCCGGCCGGATGCACACGACCCATCGCCCGTCCGCCGAGACGTCTGCATCGCTTCCCGGATCGAGCGCCGCGAGGTCCGCAGCCGGCTCGGATCCGAGGAGATCCCAGACGCGCGCGGTCGCCGCGGAGGTGAGGAACCGCGTGGCGCCGCCGACGCAGCGCACCGCGCTGCCCGGCGTCCCGAGGTCGGTGAGGATCCGGGTCGGCGCCGCGGGCTCGAGGAAATCGTGGATGCGCAGCACCCCGCGCGCATCGGTCGTCGCAACCCGCGTCTCGCCTCCGGCGAACGCCGCGCTGACCAGCCCGTCCCCTGAGACCCGCAGGTCCGCCGCGAGCTTCCCGTCCCGGATTTCCCGGACCTGGAGCCGCCCGTCGCGCGTGCCCGCGGCGACCCGGGTTCCGCCGGGCGAAACCGCCACGCAGTCGAATTCGGCCCCCGCTTCATCCCATGCGGCCCGGAGCCTCCCGTTCCCCCCGTCCCACACCCGGACCGTCCCGTCGCCGCAGACTGAGACGATCAGGCTCCCGTCCGGCGCCCACGCCGCGCCGCGGACCGGGCGGGGGTGAATCAGGCGCGACGCCGGCGTCGTCAAGGGCGGTCCCGGCGCGAAGACCCGGTCCGGCGGGTCGATCCCGCCCGGCCCGGTCTGCGCGAGGGCGGAAGAAGCCAGGACAAGGGCCAGAATGACGCACCGCGTCATTTCCCGCCTCCGGCCGCGCGCATCCGCAGTCTCCGCACCGCCGCATCCGCATCCGCGCGTTCGCGCGGCGAGGGCGAATCGTCGGCGACGCGCTGGAGCACGTCGAGGGCCTGGGCGGTGCCGGAGAGTTCGAGGGAGAGGAGCGCGCGGGCGCGCTGCCAGTTGGAGCGGGAGGGGCCGGCGCGCGATTCGGCGACGGAGATCAGGTCTTCGAGGTTGCGGCGTACGGTGTCCGTCAGATCGCCGTTGAGCGCGCGACGGAGGTCAGGCTCGGCGAGGACGCCCAGCCATTCGAGCTCTTCGCGCGCTTCGCGGCGGTCCTGGGCGGATGCTGAGGCCAGGTCCTTCACGAGGCGTGCAACGGTTTCCGGTGCCGGCCGGTCGTTCAATCGCTCCCGGAGGAACTTCGCGCCCTCGTCCCCGGCGGCGGCGAGGCCTTCCGCGGCGGCGTTGGCGCGTTCGAGGCGCTGGCAGGCCAGTTCGCCCCAGAGGTGGTCGAGGGGATCGTCCGTCTTGCCGGCGGGATTCGCTTCTCCGAGATCCCAGAGGCGGATCGCTCCGTTCGACAGGCCCGCGGCGAGCGTCTTGCCGTCCGGGAGGAAGACGGCGCAGCGGGCCTCGGCGCAGACGAGGAGCGGATAGGCTCCGCCGCACAGGGGATCGAAAGGCAGCAGCCCGTGATTCGGGTAGAGGACCGCGGCGCGCTTCGGGACCGGGGAAAAGAGGACGTCAGAGGGCTGCCTGAGGCCGCGGCTGTCCGATTTCTGACCGGCGGCGACCTGTCGGCAATCGGGGAAAAAGGAGCTGCGGACCCAGACGCCGGAGAGGCTGGCGGCGGCGAAAAGAAAACCATCCGGGGAGAACGCCGCAGCGTCCGGGGAACGCGGGTCTTTTACGATGGCCAGCAGGGCGCCCGTCGCCGGGTTCCAGAGGGCCGCGCCATGAGGCGTGCAGGTCGCCATGAGGTCTCCGCGGGGCGCGATGGCGATCTCGGCGATATGCGAACGATGCGTCCAGCTGCCCATGGCGGCGCTCTCGGCCGGTCGGCAGGCAAGCTCCGTCCCGTCCGTCAGATCCCAGACCCGGGCCGAGCCCTCGGGCGCGGCACACGCGAAGACGCTTCCGTCAGAGGAGAAGCGTGAGAAGGCAGGGCATTCCGGCTGGGCGTAGCGCACGAGGTCCTGGCCCGAGGTCACGTCGCGGACGCGCACGAATCCCGACACGTAAGTCGCTGCGAGGATCCGGCCGTCGTCGCACGCCGCCAGGGCCAGGATGCGCTGGTCTGGAAGCGCCCACGTGCGGAGCCTGCGGCCGTCGGAAGGGTCAATGGAGTCGATCTCGCCGTCCTCGCGCGCCACGAGGAGGGCTGCGCCGTCCGCAGCGATCGCCAGCTTCTCGACTCCCCGCCCCTGGGCTTCCGGGGGCAACCGTCGCTGGCCCGAACTCCGATCGAAAACCGCGAACTGGTCCGCAGCGAGACACGCGAGGATTCTCGTGCCGTCGGGGCTCGCGTCGAGAATGGAGCTGCCGGGGTGGGCAGAGGCGAGCTTCGAACGAAAGCTGCCGAGGGGATCGCAAACCCACATCGTCCCGTCGCGACCCAGGACAATGGTCAGATCATCCGTCGACCAGCGCACCGCGACAGCCGGGCTCTCGCGGGGAAACACGGAACGCCCCACTGGGAATCCGGAATTGAGCGAGTACAACCGGACCGAGCCGTCTTCGTGCGCGCAGACGGCATGGAAACCGGTCGGGGCTGCGTCGATGGCGACACTGACCTCTTCGACGGCCGTCGAGAGCGCCAGTTCGAGCGAATCTGCAGGAGACTCCAGGTTGTGGAACCGGGCCGGCGCGCCCGAAGTCAGCACGTGGTTCCGGTCCCGCGCGAATCTCGCCGAGAGGACGCGCGACCCCTGGAGGGCGATGTCTCGACTCGTCACTTCGCCGTCCAGGAAACTGTGCACCCGGACTCCGCCGCGGACGTCGGTCGCGACGAGCCGGAGCGTCCCAGGGGCAAACGCGACGGTCGCAATCGCGGCTTCGGAGGCTGCGAAATCGAAAAGCGGGCGCAGAGTGCCGACATCCCAGACGAGGATGCGGCCGGTCCGGCTGCCCGCGGCGATCCGGCGGGCATCCGGCGAACCCGCGACGCACGTCAGCGGGCCCGCGGCAGGGTCGTTCTGTCCGGCGGGCCGGCCGGTGGCTGCGTCCCAGAGTCGAAGCACCCCGTCTGCGCACGCCGAGTAGATGCGGCGACCGTCGGATGACCACGCCGCGCCGGTCACGAGATCGGGATGGTGCAGCTGTTTGCCGGAGGCGGATCGAGCGGGCGGGACCGGGAGATCGCGCGTGGAGAAAGGAATCTCCCCCTGGGCGGCGGCGGGACAGACCGCGACCGAAGAGAGGAGCAGGGTCGCGAGCAGGGTGCGTGAAGGGGCCATCGGTCACCTGCCACTGGGAACGCGGGCATTATGAACGAATCCCCCGCGGGAAAGGCGCGGAGATTCGCGTCAGCTCCCGTTCCCCCGTTCTCCCGTTCCCCGTCCCCCGTTCTTCAGCCACCGGTCGAACCACCCCACGATCCGCTCCAGGCGGTCGATCCGCCGGTCCGGGCGGCCACCGCGCGACATGCCGTGCGGCTCCTGCGGGTAGCGCGCGAACTCCACCGGGACGCCCTTCCATTTAAGAGCCGACCAGAGCTGCTCCGCCTGTTCCATCGGGCAGCGGTGGTCCTCCTCCTGGTGCTCGATCAGCATCGGCGTTTTCATTTTGTTCAGCGACGCCAGGGGCGACATCGCCAGGTACTTCTTCGGATCGGTCCAGGCGGTGTCGTGGCCGAAAAAGCCCTTGGGCCAGGCGTAGCCGAAGTCGGAGGAGCCGACGAACGAGAGGAAGTTGGAGATGGAGCGCGAGGTCACGGCGGCGGAGAAGCGCGGGGTATGGCCGACGATCCAGTTGGTCATGAAGCCGCCGTAGGAGCCGCCGGCGACGCCGAGGCGGCGGCGGTCGATTTCGGGGGCGAGGCGGAGGCACTCGTCGGTGAAGGCCATGAGGTCGTCGTAGTCCTTGCCGCCCCAGCGGCCGACGCAGGCGGCGAGGTGGGCTTCGGAGTAGCCGGTGGAGGCGCGCGGGTTGCAGAAGAGGACGGCGTAGCCTTTCGCGGCGAGAAGCTGAAGTTCGTGGAAGAAGACGCGCGAATACTGGGTGGCGGGGCCGCCGTGGATGTAGAGGACGGCGGGGCATTTGCGGCCCTTTCTGAGGCCGGGCGGGCGGAGGATCCAGCCCTGCACCAGGTGTCCGTCGCGGCTGCGCGACCAGACTTCCTGGGCTTCGGCGACGTTCTTCTTTTTGAGCCAGCCGGAGTTGAACTTCGAATGGACCAAGGGGGCGCCTTCGCCGCCGGGGAACGGATCCGTGCGGATTTCGCCGGGGTTGCGCGCGTCGGCCCAGGACGAATGGATCCGGCTGCGGTCCCAGTCGACGGCGAAGTCGATGACGACGCCCGGATTCTGGAGCAGGGGCTCCGGGCGGCGGTCGCGCGTGGAGACGCGCCAGACTTCGGCGTTGCCCTCGTTCACGACGACGAACGCGATCCAGCGGCCGTCGGGACTCCAGGAGGGCGGCGGGGTCGGCGGAATCCCGAACGTGTCGTTGATGGCGGAATTCTCGCAGGAGCGGTCGAGCCCTTTCGTGAGCTCGACCGGGCGCCCGCCCGCCGCGGGGATGAGCCACAACTTCGTGTGCCGCGAGTTCCACGGCGCGTCGGGCTCCGGGGTGCCGGTGAAGGCGATCCAGCGGCCGTCGGGAGAAAAGCTGAAGTCGTGCGCGGGCCCGTCGAACTTCCGGATCTTCTGCGGGCGGCCGCCCCGGGCGGGGATGCGCCAGAGGTCGACGCGGTCCATGAACCGGTCGGGATCCGACGTGCGGTTGGAGAGGAAGACGATCGACCTGCCGTCGGGCGAAAACCGGGCGTTGCCCTCGCTGAAGTCGTCGTCCTTCGTGAGCTGCTTCGCCTTGCCCGTGCCCGCGTCGACGAGCCAGAGATGCGTCTTCCCCTGCGGCAGGAACCCGGCGCCGTCGAGCTTGTAAAACAGCCGCGAAATGTTCCGGACCGTCGGAGAGTCCGCCCCCGGCTCGCCCTTCTTCTTCTTCTCCTCCCGCTCCTTCGCGTCCGCATCCTGCGGCGTGAACGACGCCACGATCTTCTTCCCGTTCGGGGACCACTCGAAATCCGTCACCGACCCGCCCAGCTTCGTGAGCTGGCGCGCCTCCCCCCCGTCCGCCGGAATCGTCCAGATCTCGCCCTTCCCCGACCGGCCGGACAGGAACGCGAGCGATTTCCCGTCGGGAGACCACCGCGGATTCGACTCCGAGTGCTTCCCGTGAGTGAACTGCCGGGGCGGAAGCGGATTCCCGCCGACCCCGACGACCCAGAGGTGCGCGACGTTTTTCAGCTGTTCGCGGTCGGGCTGGCTGACGACGGTCAGGACGCGGTCGCCACCGGGCGACAGGCGGCAGGCGAAGGGCTGGCGCAGGCGGAAGATGTCGTCCGGGCGGATGGGGCTTCCCATGGTGCGGATCCTCGATTGGAAGGGCGGCAAGGATATCCGACGCCCGCGGAATGGGGGCCGAAAAGGAGACTGCAGCCGCGAAGTCGGGGAATACTCTCACCCCAGCAGTGCCACCTGTCTGAGGGACGAAGCGGCGGATCGAAACCTGGAATTCGCTCTCGTCGCAGTATCCGTTTCCATCCCTTTTTATCAGCGACCACGCCGTTCCTATCCTTCTTTCATCCTGTTTTTCCACCTCATCCCGTCTTGGTCCCATGGGCGTTTCCACCCCTCGACTTGCCTCTGCGCGGACCGGTCCGAAACTTAGCAGGAGCCCGATCTCGTGACCGCTGGTGCGAAGGATGAAAGGCGATAGGAACGGCGAGGTCGCGGATGGAAACGGGTGAAAACGGATACTGCACCCGCGCATCCGGATTCACCGACCTTTAATCCCCGGTTCAGTCTCCCGTCATGTGCGGATCGGCATACTTCCCCTCACAAACAGGACCGCCACCTTTGAGCAGAGAGAGGCAATCATGCGTCGTCGAGTGGTCATCACGGGCGTTGGAGCGATTTCGCCGTTCGGCGAAGGTCGCGAGAAGTACTGGGACGGCCTCCGCAACGGCCGCTCCGCCGTCGGGCCGATCACGCTCTTCAATCCGGAGCACACCAACTCCCGCGTCGCGGCCGAGGTCCGCGACTGGACGCCGGCGAGCCACGTGCCGGAGAAGGAGCTGCGGCGGCTGCCGCGCGTCGCGATCATGTCGATCGGCGCCGCGCGCGAGGCGCTCGAGGACGCGGGGATCGACACGAAGGCGCTTCCCGTGGAGGAACTGCGCCGTTTCGCCTGCATTCTCGGCACGAGTTCGGGGGGGATCGAGTTCGCGGAGGAGCAGTACCGGCTGTGGTTCACGGGGCAGAAGGAGGCGAGCTGCTATCCGTTCGCGGTGTCGAGCGCGTTCGTGGGGATGCTGTCGAGCGAGGTATCGATCGCGTTCGGGCTGCGCGGGATGAGCCACGTGGTGTCGACGGGCTGCACGAGCGCGACGGACGCGATGGGGCACGCACTGAACGCGATCCGGCACGGGCAGGCGGACGCGGTGGTGACGGGCGGGGCGGACTGCTGCATCACGCCGGGGATCGTGGAGTGCTACTGCAAGATGCGGTGCGTCAGCACGCATTACAACGGGACGCCCCAGAAGGCGTCGAGGCCGTTCAACGCGGACCGCGACGGGTTCGTGATCGGCGAGGGCGCGTGGATGCTGGTGATGGAGGAGCGCGAGCGGGCGATCCGGCGCGGGGCGGAGATCTACGCGGAGGTGATCGGGTACGGCGCGACGTGCGACGCGTTCCACCGGGTGCAGATCATGCCCAACGGGGAGGAGTCGGCGCGGGCGATGACGGTGGCGCTCGAGGACGCGGGGATCACGCAGGACCGGATCCAGTACATCAACCTGCACGGGACGTCGACGCCGCTCAACGACAAGACCGAGACCGCGGCGATCAAGCTCGCGTTCGACCGGCTCGCGCGCGGCCTCGCGACGAGCGCCACGAAGTCGCTCATCGGCCATCCCCAGGGCGCCAGCGGCGCCGCGGGACTCGTTGCGACCCTCATGGCCGTGAAGGACTCCTTCATCCACCCCACCATCAACTACGAACACCCCGACCCCGAGTGCGACCTCGACTACGTCCCCAACCAGGGCCGCGTCAAGGCCGTCGATTACGCCATGTGCAACACCATCGCCTTCGGCTCGAAAAACGCGGCGCTCGTGCTCAAGCGCGAAGAGGAGAACCCCCGGTGAAAATTCTCCTCGTCTCCGCCAACCAGGAAAAGGTGCCCTACCCGGTGCTGCCGATCGGGCTCTGCTACGTCGCGGAGTCGCTCGAGAAGGCCGGCCACCAGGTCCGCCTCCTCGACCTCTGCTTCGAGCGCCGCACCGCCCGCGCCCTCGACCGCGCCGTGAAGGAGTTCGAGCCCGCCCTCGTCGGCGTCGGCATCCGCAACATGGACAACTGCGATTACTACTACCCGAAAAACTTCGTGCCTGAGGCGAAGCGGGTGGTCGCGGAGATCCGCGCCGCGACGAAGGCGCCGGTGATGATCGGGGGAAGCGCCGTCTCGGTGCTCCCGCGCGAGATGTACGAGGCGATCGGGGCGGACTGGGCGGTCGTGGGCGACGGCGAGCTCGCGGCGGTCGAGCTGGCGAAGGCCGTCGAGGAGAAGCGCGACCCGTCGGGCATCGCGGGCGTCGTCTCCCGCGGGGCGGAAGGAGTGCGGGTCAACCCGCAGAACCGCGTTCCCGCGCTCGACGTCAACACGCCCCCCCGCATGTGGCGGTGGGTCGATCCGCAGCGGTACATGAAATTCGAAGGCGTGTACCCGCTTCAGTCAAAACGCGGCTGCAGCCTGAAATGCATCTACTGCACCTACACGAACATCGAGGGAAAGTCGTTCCGGATGAAGTCGGGCGAGGAGATGGCGAAGGAGATCGAGGAAATCATCGAACGCTCGGGCGTGCGCGACTTCGAGTTCGTGGACAGCACGTTCAACGTGCCGGAGTCGCACGCGATCGACATCTGCGACACGATCATCCGGCGGGGGATCCGGGCGAACTTCGTGGGAAGCGGCCTGAATCCGATCGGCGTGTCGGAGCGGCTGCTCGGGAAGATGGTCGACGCGGGATTCCGGTCGCTGATCTGCACGGCGGAGAGCGCCTCGGACACGGTCATCCGCAATCTCCGCAAGGGATTCACGCGCGCGGACGTCGAGAACGTCGCGCGGCTGACGGCCAGGGCCGGCCTGCGGACGCTCTGGATCTTCCTCGTCGGCGGGCCCGGGGAGACGCCGGAAACGGTGCTGGAAACGCTCGACTTCATTCACCGGCACACGGCCCCCGGCGACGTGTCCTACATCACGAACGGCGTCCGGATCTACCCTTACACGGCGCTGGCCGGGATCGCGATTCAGGAAGGGCTCGTCCGGTCGCAGGAGGAACTGATCGACCCTAAGTTCTACTTCTCGAAGGCGCTGGACCGGAAGTGGCTGCGCGACACCATGATCCGCCACTCCCGCCAGGACCCGCGCATGATCACCTCCGAACGCAGCCAGCACCCGGTCATTCCCTGGGGCCTGCGCGTGCTGTCGATGCTCGGCGTCCAGAAACCGTTCTGGCGGTTCGTCCCCGCGTTCAACCGCATGATGAGGCTGGTCTCGTGAGCAACACCTTCGACGTCATCGTCGTCGGCGCCGGCCCCGCGGGCAGCACGCTCGCCGCGCTCCTGGGCGCACAGGGCCTGCGCATCCTCCTGCTCGACCGCGCGACGTTTCCCCGCGAAAAGCCCTGCGGCGAGTACATGAGCCCCGAAGCCCTCGCTACCCTTCACAGGTCCGGCGCCCTCCCGAGGGTCGAGGCGCTTCCGCACAGGAAACTCGTCGGCCACGAAATCTGGAGCTACGACGGCTCGCACCTGCGCGGGACGTACCACGCGTTCGGCGGGTACGCCCCGTTCCGGCCGTACGGCATCGCGGTCCGGCGGCTGCTTTTCGATCACGAACTCCTCCGTCACGCGGCGACCTTCCCCAGGGTGACCGTCCGCGATGGATTCCGGGTGGACGACCTGATCCGGATCGGGGGAAGGGTCGTCGGGGTACGGGGGCAGGGTGATTCGGGGCCGGAGTCGTTCGCGGCGCCGCTCACGGTGGGGGCGGACGGCGTGAACTCCGTGGTCGCGCGCTGCCTGGGGCTCACGCGGCAGGATCCGGACGTCCGCAGGTGCGCGATGGTCGCGTACTTCCGCGGGATGGACATCGGGGACTACGGCGAAGTCCACCTCGGCGAGCCCGGGTATTTCGCGATGGCGCCGGTCGACGACGAGCTGACCAACATCAATTTCGTCGTGGACGGCGCGAACCTGCGCGGCGCCCGCGGCGATGCGGAGAGCTTCTACATGTCGGCGCTGTCGCGGAACCCGCGGCTCGCCGGGCGGCTCCGCCGGGCGGAGCGCGTCGGGCCCGTGCGCGTCACGGGGCCGATGGCCCGCCGCAACCGCGGCACGGTCGCCCCCGGCGCGCTCCTGGTCGGGGACGCCGCCGAGTTCGTGGACCCGGTCACCGGCGAGGGAATCTTCATCGCCCTCCGTTCCGCCGAACTGGCCGCGGAAGTGATCGCGCCGGCCCTCGCGGCCGGCGACCCCGGAACGCCCCTTCTCGAGGAATTTCACCGCCGCCGCGAAGCGGAGTTCGGCGAGCGGCTCCGTTCCTGCTGGCGCGTGCAGCGATACCTTTACCGCCCGTGGATCACGAATTACGTCGTCCGCACCCTCGGCGCAAAGCCCGAGCTGGCCGATCGCGTGATCGGCATGTCCGGCGACTACATTCCTCCCGAGGCGGTTTTCAATCTTTCGTTCCTTCTCAGGTTCATCAACCCGTTCCACCACCGCCGGGCCGCCGCCATGCCTGCAGGGTGAAGAGGAACCAGTTTTCATCCTCTTTTATCCCCACCAGGCCTTTCCTATCCGCCTTGATCCTTCTTTCATCAACAGGAGAATAGAGGAAGTATGAACAGGGATAAGCACGGCCTGGTGGGGATAAAAGAGAATGAAGGCGGATCGCCGTTTCGGACTTCGTCAGGGCTCCGGCCCGGGACTAAAACAGGCAGTTGAGCGTTCCAATTAATAGAGGAAGAGGGACTCGGCGCCCACCACCCGGGAGGGCGCCTGAAGGGAGGTGGATATGCCGCACAATCTGGGCACGTGGGTGAAGGCGCTTGCGCTCGTCGGCGTCGGAATGGTGGCCGGCGCGGCGGGCGGCGTGGGCGTCTGGCAGAAGGCGCATCCGCCGCTCAAGCTGCGGCCGGACATGACCGGGGCGCCCGGAGGGATTTCGCTTGCGCCACCGGAAGGACCGCCCGAGGAAGAAACGGGCACGGGCACCGAGACGAGCACGGAAGAGCCCACCGAGGTCAAGCCCCCCGATCCCGTCGATCCAAAACCGCCCGACCCGGAACCGCCCGCCGAACCGCCGACCCCGAAAGTCGCCGGCCCGGAGTTCTTCGGATTCCCCGTCGGGTCCACCGAGGCCGCGGCACCGCCGCCCGCTCCGGAACCCAAACCGGAGCCGAAGCCCGAGCCAAGGCCGGAACCCAAGCCGAAGCCGAAACCGCCGCCGGCCCCCGCCGTCGCGAAACTCCGCTTCATGAACGGCCGCTGCGTCGCCGGCTTCGACGGCACGACCACCCTTCACGACTTCTCCGGCTGGACCAAGTCCGTCACCGGCGAGATCGAATACCAGAAAGGGAAGCTCGCCGAAACAGTGAAGGCCTCCGTGACCGTCGACGCCCGCACGCTCGACACCGGAGACAAGGACCGCGACAAGGAAATGCACGAGACCAACCTCGAGAGCCAGAAGTACCACGAGATGAAATTCGTCCTGTCGGGACTCCGCATGGGAGAGGGGCAGGCCGCGACCATGAAGGGCACGATCGAAATCCACGGCACTTCCCGGGAAGTCGAAATGCCCATCACCCTCACGCTGCGGCGCGACGGGTTCATTTACGTGAAAGGAGAGCTCAAGGCCAGGATCTCGGACTTCAAGGTCGAGGTGCCGTCCAAGCTGGGCATGATCAACGTGGACGACAACATCCGGATCTGGTTCGAGGTGTGGGCCGAGCCCTTGAAAGGAGAGAAGAAATGACCCCCCGACTCCTCGCCGCGCTCGCCGCCGTCCTGTTCGCCGCGGGCTGCGCCTCCTGGACTCCCAAGCCCCCTCCCGAGATGGGCGAAGCTCCGCCGGAGGGAGAGGCCGAGCCGGAGGTCGCGGACGTCCCCGAAGGCGAGGGCGTGGCGGAGGCGCCTCCCCCCGACGAAAAGCCGCCCGAACCGACCCCGCTCGTGCCGGAGCCGCCGCCCAACCAGGAAATCCCCGGCTGGTGGCGCTCCGCGGCGGTCGGGGGGCCGGGAAGCGCCCCCGTCCGCCGCATCGAACTGGTCTTCGACGAGGGCGGTGCGTTCGCCGGCTCGATGCTCATGGAACTGGAGGGGAAGAAATCGTTCGTTTCCCTGGAGGGCACCTGGTCGAAAGCCGACGGCCGGCTGGCGCTGAAGTACGCCGACGGGCGCGAGCGCTCGTTCGCCTACTCGTGGGAGCGGGACGTCCTGCTGCTCGCGGACGGAGATGCGGAGATGAAACTGGTGCGGCAGCCGGCCCTGAAATAGCATGCCCCCCGTGACCCGCCTCGCCCTCCTCTGCGGCCTCGCCCTCGCCCTTCCCGCCCGCGCGGACTGGGCCTGGAGCTTCGAAAACGGCTGGACCGAGCGGGAAAACGTCCCGCCCCCCGCCGATCCCTCCACGCCCAGCGAGTACGCCGCCGCCGGCCAGTTTTCCCGCGCGGCCCGCGGATTCGCGGAGCGGAAGGGGCTGTCGGTTCTCGAGGCGAAGGCGTCGCTTCTGCAGAGGGCCGACGCCCACCTCCTGGCCGGCGAGTGGATGGAGGCCTTCGACGACTACGAGGCGTACTTCGCGCTCGCCGCGACGCACGCCGAGCGGGCGCGCGCCCGGCGGTTCCAGGCGGACGCGGCGATTCTCGGGGTGCGGAAGGGGAGTTCGCTGGACTGGATCGGGGTGCGCGGCACGGGCTGGGCGGAAAAGAGGGCCGCGGACATCCTGGACGCCTACGGTTACGAGGAGTGGTCGACGCCCGCGCGCATCCGGCTGGGCCAGGCGCTGCTCGAGGCCGACCGGCCCGAGAAGGGGATTCCACATTTCGAATGGATCCTGACCGAGCAGCGGCAGTCGGCGTGGGCGCCTAAGGCGCGGTACTTCCTCGCGATTTCGTGGATCGCGATGCACACGGGGACCGTCTACGATTCCGCGCCGCTCCGGAACGCGCGCCGCAACCTGCAGGCGTACCTCGACGACTACCCGAACTCCGACGACATCGAAAGCGTCCATGCCCGCATGCGCGACCTCGACGAGAAGCAGGCGGAGAAGGATTTCCGGACGGCCGACCATTATCGCGGCCGCTCGCGGTGGCGCGCCGCGCGCGTGTACTTCAAGGAGGTCGTCCGCCTCTACCCGCTGACGACCTGGGCGGACAAGGCGCGCGAGATTCTGCCGGAGATCGAGGAAAAAGTGTCGAAGCTGCCGAAGCAGGAGCGGGAGAAATGAGGGCGCTCGCGCTGGCGGCCCTCGGCGCGCTGCTCTCCGGCTGCGGCTATACCGTGGGCGAACCGGTCATCGAAGGCGCCCACAGCGTCGCGGTCCCCATGGTCGCCAACGCTTCCCTGCGCCGCGGCAACGAATTCGGCGTCGGCGGCCACGAGCTCGACCTCACGCAGGCGATCCGGGACATGGTCCTGAGCCGCACCGGCTACCGGATCGCGGCGGAAGGCGACGCCGACCTGATCGCCACCACCGAAATCACCGACTACGACACGCCCTTTCTCGTCGAGGACGTCGCCGACCGTCCCCTGCTGTCGAACGTCTCCATCCAGGTGCGCCTCGTCATCCGCCGCCGGGACGGGACTGTGGTCTACGAAGGCACCCGCCGCGAGCACGGCACGTTCGTGCCCACGCGCGACCAGGACGAGTCGACGGGCCGCGCGGAGGCGATGGAGAAGCTCGCGCGGTGGGTGGTGAGCCGGCTGGAGGGCGGGTGGTAGGGGGGGCGGA